>JAZKZR010000012.1:0-38228 GCA_045612805.1 Candidatus Enterousia sp. | reverse complement strand
AAAGGCGGTATGACGGGGAAAGGGCGGTGGCGCAATGCGCCCGATTTATTTTTTTTACTAACCACTCTAAAATTTTTTTCATTTTTTTAAAAAAAACTCTTGTGGGCGATTCGGTGTTTGTGATATAATACAATCGTGAAGGACACAAAAGTACCCCCGTTGAAAATCGGCAAAACCGGCGGAAATGTGGGGAGAGAGGCGTTATGAATTTTTACCCAGTTGGAAAAGATTCGTGCGCAAAACAACAACAAACAAAGAGGAAAAAAAAATGAAAGTAAAAGTGAGAGGCCTGGTCTTTGTTGGATTCGCCGCGGCCGTTTTTGCACAAAGTGCGTTTGCAGCTATATATCAAAATGACTATAGCACCGTTGCATCGAAAAGATATGTTGATGATTATGCCCAGGAAGAAACAGAAAAAGTTCAAATTGGTAGTGAAACTGGTCAATTTGCATCTACAAGTGCAGAAAATTTTCCGTGGGATTCAAATGATAGATACCCATCTATGAAAGTTTTGAAGGAAGTTAAAGATAGTTTGGATGATATTAATGTTGTCGAAGGTTCGACGGGTTACGTTGATGTTACGGAAAATCCGACCGGAACATTTACGGTTGATCTTGTTTCCGGTAATATTACGGGCACTGTCACGTCGACCAATACCAGCAGTACAAAGTTAGTAACCGAAGGTGCTGTTGCGAACTACGCTGAAGATAAAACTAATAAAGCAACATCAATTACCACTACGAATGCTTCATCGACGACCGAATATACATCGGTTGCGGCCGTGACTGGTTACGCCGAAGCAACCGCGAATAAATTGGGGTATGATACTACTAACTCAACCGAGACAATTACTGGTAATAAAACTGATGATACAAAGTTCCCAACCGTTAAAAATGTGTACGAATTTGTAAAGTCCGAAAATGCCGCGTATCAACCAAAAGTTGCGGATAACACGCATACAAAGATATATGTTGGTCGTGATGATGGTACAAATGGTGCGACATGGGGTGAACTTAGTGGTGCGACCAATGGTTATGTTGCGTTTACTGGTAGTGGCGGTGATTACACTGTTGATATCGATAGTAACAAGCTTGCGACCACATCTGCAAATATTACAACTGGTAGTAGCGATTTGGCGACGGCCGGTGCAGTGTATGATTTCGTGAACGGTAATTATCAACCAAAGACAACGGGAACAGATGTCATGGTTGGTTACAACGGTACATGGCGTTCATTGAGTGGTGACAGCTATATCACTGTTGGCGCTGATACAAATGGATCAAGTGTGACACTTACCAACCTTACGAACGCAACGACTGACTTTGTTGCATCGGATGATACGAACGCAGGCACCAAGAGACCAAAGTTAGCAAAGGCCGGGGATGTGTATGATTTCGTTATGGCACAAACGGGTGGTCTTGCAATTCCAGAAATGCCGGATGAATGTGATACGGCGGCGGCGAGTAACCACTATTGCGCGTTGGTTTATGGTAAAACATCGGATGGTGCTAATGCGCCTGTTGGCCTGATGTGGACAATCATGGCACCACAGAGCTAAATCTAAATTTTGGTTTGTTGTATAATGTGACGATGGCGGGCCTCTTTCCCCGCCATCGTTTTTTTGCCGTCACCCCGCGCTTTTAAATCGTCATACCGCCGCAGGGCGGTATCTAGTGGTTTCAACCGTAACGACAAGACCCCGCGTCGGGGCGCGGGGTGACGAAAACGACGGGATCCCGGCTTTCGCCGGGATGACGGGAACAACAAATTTTAGTCGTCATCCCGCACTTGATGCGGGGTCTTCGTGGTTATCGTCGAGGTTTAACAAGACCCCGCTTTTTTTTAATCGTCATACCGCCGCAGGGCGGTATCTAGTGGTTTCAACTGTAACGACAAGACCCCGCTTTTCAGCGGGGTGACGGGAACAAAGGCGGTATGACGGGGAAAGGATGGGGGACGGGAAAGAAAAAACTTGCAAATCTGCGAATTGTTTTTACCATGCCTTGTATGGAAAAGAACGGTGGCTTTGTTTACATTATGACCAATCGCAAAGATGGTGTGTTATACATTGGTTCAACATCTGATTTAGTTGGGCGCATATACGAACACAAAAAGAAAATGATTCCTAAAAGTTTTACCGCACGATACAACCTTGATAAATTGGTGTATTTTGAATGGTGGCCAAAACTTGAAAACATGGTGGTGCGTGAACGACAATTAAAAGAGTGGAATCGGGATTGGAAAATAAGGTTGATTGAAAAAATGAATCCAGATTGGGATGATCTGTACAATGCTGTGCTAAACGGTAACGGTTTCGCGCCTCTTGATGATTGACGTCACCCCGCGCCCCGACGCGGGGTCTTGTCGTTACGGTTGAAACCACTAGATACCGCCCTGCGGCGGTATGACAGGAATAGGGAATATAATAGGTACCCTCATCCTTTTTTAGTCGTCATCCCGCACTTGATGCGGGATCTCCGTGGTTATCGTCGAGGTTCAACAAGACCCCGCTTTTCAGCGGGGTGAAGAAAACGACAAATTTTAGTCGTCATCCCGCACTTGATGCGGGATCTCGTCGTTACAGTTGAAACCACTAGATACCGCCCTGCGGCGGTATGACGGAAACAAAGGCGGTATGACGGAAAATAGGGGCGGTATGACGGGGTAAGGACGGAAAGGGGATTTGTTCCCATGTGCTTGAAAATTCATTTCTGATAATTATATATACGGCAACGATATAAAAGGAGTCATAAATGAATCCAGATGATATGCAAGAAACCCCAGAACAGGCGATTGCAAAATATACGACGGACTTTACAAAACTGGCCGCCGATGGGAAGTTGGACCCGGTAATCGGGCGTGACGAGGAAATTCGCCGTACTATTCAGGTTTTGTCACGGCGCACGAAAAATAACCCGGTTCTGATTGGAAATCCGGGTGTTGGAAAGACCGCGATTGTCGAAGGATTGGCGGAGCGCATCATTTCCCGCGATATTCCGGAAAATTTACAGAATAAAAAACTGTTGTCGTTGGATATGGGGGCACTTATGGCGGGTGCGATGTTCCGCGGTCAATTCGAAGCCCGGTTCAAGGCGATTCTGAAAGCCGTGAAAGATGCGGACGGCGGGATAATTCTGTTCATCGATGAGTTGCACACGTTGGTCGGTGCGGGCAAGGGCGAAGGCAGTATGGATGCCGGAAACCTTATTAAACCAATGCTGGCGCGTGGGGAATTGCACTGTTTGGGTGCGACGACATTGGACGAATATCGGCAATACATTGAAAAAGATCCTGCACTGGCGCGGCGTTTTCAGCCCGTTTATATCGATGAACCGACCGTCGATGATACGATTTCAATTCTGCGCGGACTAAAAGAAAAATATGAAGGCCACCATGGTGTGCGGATTGCGGACAGTGCTTTGGTTGCGGCGGTGCGGTTGTCGAATCGGTATATTACCGACCGGTTCTTGCCGGACAAGGCGATTGACCTTATTGACGAAGCGGCGGCGCGCGTGCGTATAGAGGTTGCGTCAAAACCCGAAGATTTGGACGAGGTTGATCGGCACCTGATGCAACTTAAAATCGAACAACAGGCGTTAAAGAAAGAAAAAGACGAAGAATCGAAAAAGCGACTTGCCGATTTGGAAAAAATTATTGCGGAAACAGAAAAAAAATCCGCGGATATGACCGCAAAGTGGCGCGCCGAACAGGAAAAAATGCGCGGGCTTTCGGACGCGATGGCGGCGTTGGATGCCGCCAAGGCAGAGGTTGCATCCGCGATGCGAAATGGCGACTATGAAAAGGCGTCCGCGTTGCAATACGGGAAAATTCCGGAATTGGAAGAAAAAATCAAAAAGATGAATACCGAATCGCGCGAATATAAAACGGTCTTGCCGGAACATATCGCCGCGGTGGTCAGCAAGTGGACCGGCGTGCCGGCGGAACGGCTTTCGGTTGCGGAACAATCAAAATTGTTAAATATCGAAGACGAATTGCGCAAACGTGTTGTGGGCCAAGACGAAGCGTTGTCGGTGGTGTCGCGTGCGATTCGCCGTTCGCGTGCAGGCCTTTCGGACCCGCGCCGGCCGTCGGGCAGTTTTATGTTCCTGGGGCCAACCGGCGTTGGAAAAACCGAGGTCGCAAAGGCACTCGCCGAATATCTGTTTAACGACGATACCGCGATGACCAGAATCGATATGAGTGAATATATGGAACCGCATTCGGTCGCACGTCTTATTGGTGCGCCCCCGGGGTATGTCGGATATGACCAAGGTGGGGTTCTGACTGAATCTGTGCGCCGGCGGCCGTATCAGGTTTTGCTGTTCGATGAAATCGAAAAGGCGAACCCGGACGTGTTTAATGTGTTCCTACAAATTCTTGACGATGGTCGGTTGACGGATGGTCAGGGGCATGTCGTGAACTTTACGAACACAATTATTATTATGACAAGCAACTTGCCCGATATGAACGCTGTGCGCAAACAGTTCCGGCCGGAATTTATCAACCGAATCGATGAAATCATATTCTTTAATCAACTGGGCAAAGATGTGATGGCGGACATTGTGAAAATTCAACTGCGGGGCCTAAGGTCGCGGTTGGCGGCGCGGCGTATCGAACTGGATGTGTCCGATACGGCGATAAAGTGGCTTGGTGAACACGGCTATGACCCGGTGTTCGGCGCGCGACCGCTGAAACGCCTTATTACGTCCATGGTTGAAGATAAAATCGCAGACCTGATTTTATCCGACGCCGTCACCGAAGGCAACACCGTGCATGTCACAACGCATGGCAAAGATTTGGTCGTGAAATAATTTAGTGTATAATTAAACCCGCAAAAGTGAAAAGAATACTTGACTTTGCGGGTTTTTTGTTATAAATTATCCCGGCAATTATAAAGGATTTGATATGCCACGTGTATGTAAAGTTACAGGTAAAAAAACAGAAGTCGGTATGAATGTTTCGCATTCTGAACGTCATACAAAGCGCACGTTCTTGCCGAATCTGCATGTGTTAAAGTTCCATAGTGATATTTTGGGACGGGATTTTTCGTTGCGTTTGTCGGCCGCGGGTTTGCGCACGCTGACCAAGCACGGCGGATTGGATGCCTATGTCATGGCAAAGCCGATTTCGCGCCTTGCCCCGGAAATGGCGGAAATTAAACGCGCGATTATTAAAAAGAATGGCACGCCAGTGAAACCGGTGAAAAAACCGACGCACAAGGCGAATCGCAGTGCGCGTTTGGTGAAAAAGGTCGAATCGAAAAAGACCGCAAAATAATAAAAGTCGTCTGGCCCTGTGGTGGAATTGGTAGACGCGCTTGACTCAAAATCAAGTTCCGCAAGGAGTGTCGGTTCAAGTCCGACCAGGGCCACCACCAATTTTCGTTAATAAAAATCCGCCGTTTGGCGGATTTTTGTTTAAGAAAATTGAGTGCCGCGGCGGAGCGCGCATCGTGCACGAAGACGGACAAATGCAAATTTAACCCGCACAATAAAGTGCGGGTTAAAAGATTTCGATTACAGAAATAATGTTATTTTTGTTCCCTTGCGTTATAGTCAGCCATCATTTTTTGCGCTGCGGCCGGCAAATTCGTTTTTATAACCTCTGGTGTTATATAGGCATTTGCGAACGAATCTTTGAAATCTTCGCGGACGGGTCTTTGTATAAATTCATAACAAATCAGGTCAACTATGCGTTCTTTTAAATCTTGGGGAACGCCATATTCACGAATAATCGGGATTTCTATAAGTGTGTGCACAAATTCATGAAATACCAGACTAAATATTTTTTCTTTATCATCAAAAGGATTCTCCGCGCTAAAAGACGGGTTGTTTACACCGAAAATTATTAGTGCGGGTTCTTCTGTTTCAGGATTATACTTACTACTGTAATCTATAGAGTACAGTATTGCCAATTTCTCCGGCATTTGCGCATTCCATGATGACAAAAGCGGTACAAGATATTCATTGGTTTTGCGTTCCAGTTCCGGTATTACATACTGTTGAAATACGTTATCAAGGCGCATCAGAGTATCAGCATTATACAATTCGTTTATGAAAATATTACGATAATGTTCGATATCTTCGTCGGTCAATTGTTCTTTGTTGAACATATCTTCCATATCTTTATTGCCCGGCACAGGAATAAATGTGTCGGGTTTATGATAGAATTGTTTAAGTCGTGTATGATACATGTTGTGACTATTGAAAATATGCTCCCATGCTTCTTCGGCGTTTAGCGGTCGTGTGGTGATTTCCATGGTTCCATTCTCCGTTTTTAAATAGTGTTTGCTGGTATTTGTATCGACATTATCACATGCGGTTAAAAACAGCACACCAAGTAAAGCAATAATTTTTTTCATTTTTATTCCTTTTGTTTTACTGTGTGATTTTATCATATGTTTTTAATCTTTACAACGCGAACATTAGTAAAATCCCGATGCCGGCGATGATGATTGCGCCGATGGTTAGTGGCCAAAAGAATTTTTTTACTATTGCGTTTGCGCGTTCTTGGAATCGCCAGAGCAGGTAGCCGACGATTGCGAATCGGCCGGTGCGTAAAATCGCCGACAACCCAAGGAACAATATCGCCGGAAAACCCATGAATCCCGCGCATATTGCCATAAGTTTATATGGAACCGGGGTCACGGCCGTTAAAAATATGATAAATATGCCATGCTTGATAAATAAACTTTGTGCCAGTTCGAATTTTTCCATGCTTGCGAAATTATTGATAAGCCAAATCCCAACCGAATCGAAAAGCCACATGCCAATGCAATATGCGATAATTCCGCCGACAATTGACCCGAGCGATGCCGCAAGTACGACCGGAACCGCGCGCTTTTTGTTTGCAATTATTGGTGGTGTCATGAAAACTTCGGGGGGAATGAACAAAAAAATCGATTCGCATACGGTAAGGATAAATACAATCCATGTGTATGCTTTGCTTTCCGCGCGTGATAGCAAGTATTCAGAAAATTTCATAATTTTATCCCCAATGTAAAAATTTTTTCTTGATTATGGTTGAATATCTTATACCGTAGAATACAATGATAGCAACGGATACGTCAATGCCAAAAAAACATACTGATTCAAATAGAAACGAACGCGTCGCCGCCAAGGTGCATACAATTGTGGCGGAAATTTTGCGCAAAGATTACGCGGATGACCCGATAATTTCCAAGGTGTCACTTGTTGGTGCGGATGCGCACGGGGGATTGCAATTTGTGCGATTGTTCTTTCATTGCCCGATTGATGATATTGATGTGGCAAAGCGTGCATTGGATATAGAAACGCGAACGATTCGTTTCAAAATGGGGCAGAGAATTGACCAAAAATACGTGCCACAGATACGGTTCACATACGATGATACGTTAGAGAAGGCAGAACGTATCGAAGAGCTTTTAGAGAGAGTAAGCGAAGAAAAATGAAGCAAGAAAATATACGAAATTTTTCAATTGTTGCACATATCGATCATGGAAAATCGACATTGTCGGACCGGCTTATTGAAATGACGGGTGGATTGGAATCGCGCGAAATGAAAGCCCAGGTTTTAGATTCTATGGACATTGAACGTGAACGCGGAATCACGATAAAGGCGCAGACGGTGCGGTTGAACTATCGCGCAAAAGATGGTCAGGTTTATCAGTTGAACTTGATGGATACGCCGGGGCATGTGGATTTTTCGTATGAAGTGTCGCGGTCACTTGCGGCGTGCGAAGGCGCGTTGATTTTGGTTGATGCGACCCAAGGGGTCCAGGCGCAGACACTCGCGAATGCGTATTTGGCACTTGATAACGATTTGGAAATGTTGCCGGTATTGAATAAAATTGATTTGCCGTCAAGTGATGTTGACGCGGTCCGTGCCCAGATTTCCGATGTTATCGGACTTGACGCGGCGGATGCGATTGCGGTGTCGGGAAAAACCGGTGCGGGGGTCGCGGAACTGTTGGAAGAAATCGTGCATAAATTGCCGGCCCCAAGCGGTGACGAAAATGCGCCAACGCGTGCGCTGTTGGTTGATTCGTGGTATGATTCTTATTTGGGTGTTGTTGTGTTGGTGCGCGTTGTTGATGGAACACTGCGGCGCGGGCAAAAGATAAAGTTTATCGCGACCGGCGCAGAATACACGGTCGAAAAAATCGGATACTTTACGCCAAAGATGGTAAATGTCGATTCGCTTGCCACCGGGGAAATTGGGTTTATTATCACGGGCATGAAAACGATTCATGATTGCAAGGTTGGCGATACGATTGCGGATGCGCGTGCGGATGTTGATGTGTTGCCGGGGTTCAAACCGTCGGTGCCGGTTGTGTTTTCTTCGTTTTTCCCGGTGGAATCGGACGATTACCCGACATTGCGCGAAAGTGCGGAAAAATTGGCGTTAAATGATGCGTCGTTCGTATTTACAACCGAAAAATCTTCGGCATTGGGGTTTGGGCTTCGTTGCGGTTTTTTGGGGTTGTTGCATATGGAAATCATTAGTGAAAGATTAAATCGCGAATTTAACCTTTCGCTGATAAATACGGTGCCAAGTGTGCTGTATAAAATTCATATGCGTAATGGTGAAGTTATCGATTTGGAAAATCCCGCCGATATGCCGGACATTACCAAGGTTGAATACATCGAAGAACCGTGGGTGCGCGCGACGATTATGATGCCTGATAAATATATGGGTGGAATAATGCAACTTTGTTCCGAACGGCGCGGGGTCCAAGAAAATATATCCTATGTTGGCAACCGTGCGGTATTGGTGTATCAATTGCCGTTGGCAGAGATTGTATTTGATTTCTATGACCGTGTTAAATCGATTTCTTCGGGTTATGCGTCGTTTGATTATGTGGTAAATGGGTATCAACAATCAGATTTGGTAAAGGTTTCAATTCTTGTAAACGAAGAAAATGTTGAACCGCTATCATTCATGTGTCATCGTTCATCTGCGGAAAAACGGGGGCGGACAATTGTTGAAAAATTAAAGGACCTGATACCGCGGCACCAATTCAAAATACCGCTCCAGGCGGCGATCGGTGGCAAAATTATTGCGCGTGAAACGATTGCGGCGTACCGTAAGGATGTGACCGCAAAATGCTATGGTGGTGATATTACGCGTAAAAGAAAACTTTTGGAGAAGCAGAAAGAGGGTAAAAAGCGTATGCGGACGTTCGGTAATGTTGAAATACCACAATCTGCATTCATAAATGCACTTAAAGTATAACAAAAAGGAAAATGAAATGTCGATGTTTGTAAAAAAATCTTGGTCACAAAGGGCAGGTTATGCGATCATGGGTAAAATGCTCGATTATTCCAGGTGGCGTGATGCATGTGCGGATGTGCGTTTGGCACGCCGTAATGTGAAAACGGCACGTGAAAAAATAACCGTTTGCAGGCAAAGATTGGATTATGATGCGGAACGTCCAAACGCATGTTTTGTAAAATATAATACTGTTGCGTTTCCGTGGATTTCAAAATCTCATCCGGCGGAAGATACGGAATTTGTATCGGTGTGTTCGTACATAGGTAATGATGGACTTTGTAATACGGACGGAAGTGATAGATGCCAAATGTTACAAAACAGGATAGATTATGAATGGGCAGTTGAAGATTTGGAATCTGTTTTGGCGGCACGTCGTGAACGTTTCCGTGAAATGCTTGGGTTACAAAAATAAAGGTGAAAAGATGTTTGATGATTTAAGACAACTTTTTTTTGTGACACGCGATATCAAACGTAAACGCCAAAGGGTTAGGTATTTGCAAAATAAAAATCTTGATGCCAAGGAAATAATAACTGCTGTGCCGGTGAATTGTTATCCAGATTTCGAAATGGGGACAGTGTCAAGGATGCATTGTGTGTTTTTATATTTGCAAAAAGGTGTGCCTGATGATAATTGTGAAAGATATTCCAGACGTGAATATTGTGATAATTCAAAATGTCCGGGCTATGGCGCAAATAAGCGATATATAAGGACCACAAGAAAATTGCAATGTGCAGAGCGTGAATATAGGGAACTATTGGCGGCGCGTCGGCTTATTGTGCGTGGTTTATTTGGGCGTTCAAAATAAAACAAAAAAGAGAGATCGGGATGGCGCATCAATTCTTTTTTAATCCGTATATTTTGGATAACCTTGCTGCGCCATCGCGCGGGTTTGATGTGGTTCAGGATATTTCTGAACCGCGCCTGCGTTTGTATATAACAAGTCGCGGGGTGAAAACGTTCTTTGTGCGAAAGCGGATAAATGGGCGCGACCGGCGTATTTTAATTGGTAAATATCCCGATATGGATATAGAAGAAGCGCGCGGTGCGGTTGCAATCGTTTTGGATAATGCATCAAAAAAAGTTTCAATAAAGCGCAAGAAAATTTTGTTTTCTGATTTTGTTCAAATGTATCTGAAAAATCGTGTGCATCGGTCGGTTGGGTCGTATGACAAATTGGTGCGGTCGATAAATCAACATTTGAAACCGCTGTTTGATAAAAGTGTTTCGGACATATCAACCGATGATGTGCGTGAAACGATCGATGCAATTGGTGGCGCGGCGATTGCAACGCGTATGCAAGAATTGTTGCAAAGCATATTTCGCTATGCGTGTGAAACGGGGTATCTGACATCAAATCCGGTTTTGGAACTGCCACGTCAAAAACAAAATCGTCGGGCGCGGCCACTAAATAAATATGGACTAAATCGTTTGGTTGAATCGATAAATAATTATCCAGATTCCACAATGCGGGCGGCGTTTTTAATGCTGATTTACGGGTTCGCGACCAAGAATCAGATTTTTTCTATGCAGTGGGAAGACCTGGATTTCAATCGCGATATGTGGGGGGAACGGCCGTTGTCTGATAGGGCGGTTGTGTTATTGCAAGATTTGCCCCAAGATGGTTATTGGGTTTTCCCGGGGCGCGGGCATGGGCATTTGACCGATCCGCGGGTTGCGTGGACGCGCGTTATCGCGGACGCGGAAATTCCGGATTTGACGATGGACGATGTGTATAAATTTATCGCGCGGCGCCTTACTTGGGCGGGGGACAAAGAAGATTTGCGCAATAATATGAATGAATTACTGGATGAATTGTTTGATATTGAATAGTGGGCGTGTTTGTTATGGTTTGTTATAATTTCTTGACAGCGGGACGTGAAAGTGATAGTTTTATGGCATATGTCATGTTGTGTGACAAAAGGTTTAACAAAAATAAAGGATGAAAAATGTCAACTTTTGAAAAAGTAAAAAAAATTGTTGCAGATAAATTGGGTGTGGACGAAGCCAAGGTGACCGAAGCCGCCGCGTTTGTGAATGATTTGGGTGCGGATTCTTTGGACGTTGTCGAATTTGTTATGGAAGTAGAAAAAGAATTCGATATCACGATTCCTGATGAAGAAGCGGCAAAATTGGTGACGGTTGGCGATGCGGTAAAATATATTGATGCGCATGCCAAGAAAGCAGAATAAGTTTTGTCATGTTTTATTTCTCCGTCGCGAAAAACGCGACGGATTTTTTTTCTGTATTTTTTGCGGAAAACATATTATTATATGGGCGTGATTTAACTCTATTAAAAGGATTTATGATATGAAAAGGGTTGTTATTACGGGTATGGGTATTGTGTCGCCGGTCGGGTGCGGAATTGAACATGCGTGGAAAAATATAGTTGCGGGCCGTTCGGGCGTGCGGAAAATAGAAGATTTTGATGCGTCTGAATTACCGTGTCAAATTGCGGGTGTGCCCGCGCGTGGGACCGATGCGGGGATGTTTAATCCGGATACGGTGGTTGAACCGCGCGAACAAAGAAAAATGGATAAATGTATTTTGTATGCCGTGGTCGCCGCGGACGAAGCGATACGCGATGCGGGTCTGGATACATACACCGGTGATATGGACAGGGTCGGTGTTTCGGTTGGCAGTGGTATCGGCGGGTTGAACACGATTTATGAAAACTGTATTGAACTTGCGAACAATGGGCCGCGGCACATAAGTCCGTTCTTTATCCCAAAGTGCATTATCAATATGGCGGCGGGACACATTTCTATTAAATATGGCCTGTGCGGTCCGAACGTTGCGATGGTGACGGCGTGTGCGACTGGTGCGCACAGTATTGGTGAAGGTGCGCGTTTGATTCAGCATGGCGATGCAGACATTATGGTCTGTGGTGGGTCCGAAGGTGCGGTTGGTAAAATCGGCATTGCGGGATTTTCTGCGATGAAGGCGTTAAGTACCCGCAATGATGACCCGGCGCACGCGTCGCGCCCGTGGGACAAGGATAGGGACGGTTTCGTTATGTCCGAAGGTGCGGGTGTTTTGGTTTTGGAAGAATACGAACATGCGGTGGCGCGTGGCGCAAAAATTTATGCCGAGGTTGCCGGTTACGGCCTGTCGGGCGATGCGTATCATATAACCGCACCGGCGACGGGTGGCGAAGGTGGCGCGCGCGCGATGATGGCGGCGCTGCGTGACGCGGGGTTAAAACCGGCGGATGTTGACTATATCAATGCGCACGGAACATCGACGGGGCTGGGCGATGTTGGAGAATTGTTGGCGGTAAAGAAAATGTTCGCGGGAACGAATGCATGTATGTCGTCAACTAAATCTATGACCGGACATTTGTTGGGGGCCGCCGGCGCGGTAGAGGCGATATTTTGTACACTGGCCATACGTGACGGAATTGTGCCGGCAACAATCAATTTGGAAAACCCGATTGAAGAAGTTGGCGATTTCGATTTGGTCCCGAATGTGGCGAAAAAACGCGATGTCAATGTTGCGCTGTCCAATTCGTTTGGGTTCGGCGGCACAAACGCATCGTTGGTGTTGAAGAAAGTGGGATAGTGATTGTGCACAAAAAAACATATAAATATCCAAAGAATTGGTTTAAGCATAATTTGATTGCGGTTCCCGCGGATTTCGCGAATTGCAGTGCATGCATTTTTCGTGGAACAAATTACTGTCTTGATGGATATTTGCGGTGCACATATTTGAACGAAGGCACCGATGAAATGATGTCGGTTCATTGGGTTGGTGCGGAAACGCATGCGAATATCGCAATGTGGACGGAATTGACGAAATTTTTCGAAAAAAACACCAAAGAAAAAACAAGGAAAATTTCATACGATATCATGACCGCTGTGGTTCTGAAATATAAAGAATCTGTGCGGTGATTTATATGCTTTCTATACCAGAAAAAATGCGGGGCGAAAGCCCCGCGTACTTGTACTAATCACTTACACTTACTTTTCGTCTTCCTTGCCCAGGCCGATGGTTTTCTTCGCGCTGTCCAGGGTGCGAATCAGGGCGCGGCGGATTTTGCCGGATATGGTCATAGGCAGGCTGTCCACGAATTCAATCACGCGCGGGTATTTATACGCCGCGGTGCGATTGCGGACATGGTCTTGCAATTGACGCACAAGGACGTCCGTGCCTTGGAAATACTTGTTCAAAACGATTGTTGCCTTGACCGCCATGCCGCGTGATGGGTCGGGAATGCCGGTGACGGCAACTTCGCGGACCGCGGGGTGTTCAAGGAGGACACTTTCAACCTCAAACGGGCTAATACGATAGCCGGATGATTTAATTAAATCGTCATTGCGGCCAACAAACCAATAATACCCGTCCGAATCGCGATATGCGACATCGCCCGTGTGGTAATATCCATCACGAAAAGCGGCGTTTGTTAGTTTTTCGTTTTTATGATATTTTTGGAACATGCCAACCGGGCGACCATTCGCAAGTGATATGCATATTTCGCCAACCTTGCCATCTTCGTTGATGGGGCGACCGTCTTCGTCCAATAATTTTATATTCCAACCGGCGGCGGGCATACCCATACTGCCCGGTTTGGGTTTTATCCATTGGTTTGTGAAAAGTTGTACGGTTGTTTCCGTTTGACCGAAACCTTCGTGTAATTCAATTCCGGTCATGTCAAGGAAACGTTCATAAACCTCTGGATTTAATGCTTCGCCCGCGACGTCGGCCTTTACCAATTTCGAAAGGTCGTATTTTGATGCGTCCGCGTGGATTAGCATTTTATATACCGTCGGTGGCGCACAAAAAGATGTCACGCCGTTTTCCGCCATCGCGGACCAAAGGTCATGCGCGTTGAAAATACCACTAACGTCGAAAATAAAGACCGTTGCGCCCGCAAGCCATTGGCCGTACATTTTTCCCCATGAACATTTTGCCCAACCCGATTCGGAAAGGGTAAAATGAATATCCCCATCGGTAAGTCTTTGCCAAAATACCGCGGTGTTGATATGTCCCAACGGATACGCGTAATTGTGCGCCACCATTTTCGGCAGGTCGGTTGTGCCACTGGTAAAATAAATGACCATTGTGTCGGTGTTTTCATTTGGCACGCGTTCAAATTCTGCCGGCATAGTGTTTATCGAATCGGCAACTTCGTCATTTGATATAAGCATCACATCCGAATCGCCAATCGCAGATTTTATTTCCGGGATAATGTGTCCGTCGTCAAAAGCAATTATCGCCTTGCTTTCGGCCGTATCGATTCGATATTTGATATCTTCGGCCTTTAACTGATTCGTTGATGGAATCGGGATAATGCCGGCGCGGTGCATCGCCATCATTAAAATCCAGTATTCCCACCGGCGGCGCAGGAAAAGCAGCACTGTGTCGCCCCGGCTTAGCCCCCGCGATGTCAAATAATTTGCCACAGATTTTGACATACGCGATAAATCCGCAAATGTAAATGTTTTTTTGTCGCCCGAATCGTCAACCCAGATAATTGCCACCTTGTCCGGGGTTTCGCGCGCGATAACATCAATCACATCGTATGCAAAATTAAAGTTTTCCGGGACAATTGGTGTTCCGTTTTGCAGATAGTCATCATAATTTTCAAATTTTTCTTTTGTTAAAAAACGCGTCGCGAACATAGGTGCCTCTTTTTTTATGTGTGAATATTGCCATTTTTCAACGAAAATACAAGTATAAATATAGGATAAAAATAAAAAAGTTAAAAAAAAGTTGCAAATGTAAATTTATGTTCTACAATCGACCTGTTCTTAAAAGATAAGAACGTTTGTTTGTTGTTGTGTGTGTTCGGAGTATAGCTCAGCCTGGTAGAGCGCTACGTTCGGGACGTAGAGGTCGTAGGTTCGAATCCTGTTACTCCGACCATAAATTAAAATCGCGTCGTCCCCTCGGCGCGATTTTTAATTTATCGTGGTCGTGGTTACAGGATGAGAACCGTGGTTCGACAATGAGTAGATTTCGGAAGCGTTTAGCGCACCGAAATCGTTAGGAATGCCCCGCAGGCAATTTATTGCCGAGGGAATCCTGTTGACTGCAACCATCCGTCTTCGTTGACACTCCGCCGAGACAGGTAAATTAAAATTGCCCCGTCCCCTCGGGGCAATTTTGATTTATTAGTGATTAGTGTTAGTGTTGGGCGTGCCGGCGTCACTTACCACTTACACTGGTCACTAACACTATCTATTTGCAAAATGAATTTTATCTGCAATAATTCCCAACGTTATGCGCAGGCGTAAAAAGAAAATCTTTACACGTTATATTTTTGGAATCGCGGGGCTGTTGTTTGCCGTGATTTTCTATGGACTTTGTGTGCGTTCGCCGATTCGCGAATCGGTTAATTTTAATATCAATTCAGGGGACACGGTTTCGTCGGTTGCGCGACGGTTGGATAAAGATAAAATTGTGTTTTCTGATATGGCGTTCAAATTTGCGATTCGTATGCGTGGTGGGCGTGTGCAAAAGGGCGAATATGAAATTCCCGCTGGGGCATCCGCGTGGAAAATTGCCGGAATGTTTTCGCGCGGAAAAATCGCAACCGTGAAAATTGTTATTCCCGAAGGTCTTACCATTTTGCAAATCAAGGATTTGTTGCGTGCGTCACCGAATCTTTCGGGTGATGTTGATTGCCGTGATTGGCGCGCGGTGTGTGATGTTGCGGACGGTGATGTTTTTCCGGATACATATTATGTTGCACGTGGAACATCGCGGTTGGCGGTGTTGGATTTGGCGCGCAAAAAAATGGACGAGGTAAAAAATAAATGGTTGCGGACGCGGCGAAATCCGCCGGCGCCACTTACGGGGTGGAATGATGTTGTGACACTTGCGTCGATTGTGCAACGCGAAACACCGAAAGTGGGTGAGATGAAAATTGTGGCGAGTGTTTATTTGAATCGTCTGCGGCGCGGTATGCGGTTGCAAGCCGACCCGACGGTGATTTATGCGATAACCGATGGATATGGTGATATGCGGGGTGCGCCATTGCTGCGTGGGCATTTAAAGGTGGACAGTCCATATAACACATATCGCAATAAAGGTTTGCCGCCGTCACCAATTGCAAATGTTGGTTCGCATGCGATTCGCGCAGTGTTGGAACCGGCGGATACCAAGTACCTGTATTTCGTGGCGGACGGTCGTGGTGGACATAAATTTTCAACCGATTATGAAACGCATTTGAAAAATCATGCTGACTGGCGCGAGATAAAAAAATCAAAGAATCCCGAATTGAATTTTGACAACGATTAAATCGTGTTTGCGAATCGCCACATTAAAAAAAATTCATGTATGTGAAAAAAAGTTTTGAATTTGTGCGCGTTTGCGCGTGGAATTAAAAATACAAATCTAAATCGGCGGGCATTGTATCATATTTTTATGCGTTTATCAAAAATCTTTTTTCTTGAAAAAAATCTTATCCATGGGAAAATATACTTAGCTAGATAAGGGAAATTTCTAGTTTCCAATTAACAAATAAAGGAAAGGAAAAAAAATGAAAAAAATTGCTTTGACTTCTTTATTGACTATTGCGATGGCGTCCGCCGCGCATGCAAGTGTGAATGTTATGGATGGAAATCCGCTGTATATGCCACGTGCAGGTCATTTTTACAGTGAAACATCACTTGGTTCCAATACCAAAACAACGGAAAGTTGGGTGTTGGGTGAAAGTTTTGGTTATGGTATTACTGATAGATTCGCAATTGGTTTAACAACCGCGTTGGCCGAACACGATTCTTTTGATTTGTTCGGATGGGATGGTTTGTCGTTGGGTGCGGCATATCGTGTTTTGAACAATGGACATTGGGTTGCTGATTTGGTCGGATCATACAATGTTGATGGTTGGCTGTATGCGTATGATGAAAATGCCGATGATGGTTATTTCATGGAAAAAGAATTGTTGAACTATACATGGAAGGCCGGTATCCGTGGTGGCTATACGGTTGCGCGCTTTACCGTTGCGGGTCATGTGATGTTCAGTTATGAAAACAGTGAATCATTTAATTGGAACGAAGATGGCGCACATCGTCTTGCGTTCGGTTTGGACGGTCAATATATAATCAATCGCGATTGGAACTTGGTTGCGGGTATCGAATATTCGGGTCAGATTGATGATGGTGTGAAAAATACCGGTCGTTTGGTTGGTGATTTCGGTATAAATTATAACATGAGTTCTTCATCGTATGTTGGTGCGTATGTTGCCGGCGAAATGTTGCATAAAACCGGTGATTGGAAATGGAATGAAGGCATGGGATTTGGTGTTAAATTCGGTGTCGATTTCTAAGGGTTTAATGTTTGATGTGCCTCGTATGATTTTATATGGGGCACATTCGCTTTTAAGAATGAAATCATTTTTTGCTTGAAAGTATAATGGTTTTTAGGATAAAATACATATAACTAGGATGGGAATGGATTTCTAGTTTCCAAATAACAAATAACAAAAGGAAAAACAAAATGAAAAAAATTGCTTTGACTTCTTTATTGGCGGTTGTTGCGGCATCTGCGGCACACGCAAGTATCAATGTTATCGATGGTAATCCATTGTATATGCCGATGAAAGGGCACTTTTACAGTGAAACATCGTTGTCATCACACACACAAAATGTTGATGAATGGACATTGGGTGAAACGTTTGGTTATGGTATTACCGATCGTTTGGCGGTTTCCGTAAATACATCAATGAGTGAGGCATATTGGTTCAAGGGTGCAAAGGGATATGATGAAGACGCAACGCAAGGTGAACCATATGGTGGTGCAGGTGATGCGTGGAATAATTTAGGCGCGGATATCACGTGGCGTGTTATCGGTGATAAAGCCTGGAAGTTGGATATCCTTGGCGGATTTGAAATGGGCGCTGTGCCGTTTAACATGCGCGTGTTTACGGATGGCATGGTTTCATCGTATGGTGCTGTTTGGGGTGATCACCAACCATTCTTAGATAAAGATGGCACGTTCTATACTTGGACTGCAGGTGTTCGTGGTGGTTATGTAACCAACGATTGGACATTGGCTGCACATGCTAACTTTATGTATCTGAATACAGAAGCGTTTAATTGGGGTGATGATGAACCGTTTGGTGCGAACCATATTTTGAACCTTGGTGTCGCGGGTCATTGGACAATGAGTGATACTTGGAGTGCAGTTGCATCCGCTGATTACTATAAGATTATGGATCATTACAATGAGGTCGAAAACAAGGGATACTGGGATTTGACATTGGGGCTGAATATGAACATCGACACAACTAAGTATGTTGGTGCATATATAACCAAAACTATGGCACGTCAACAAAATGAGGAAGGTTATGGTGTGTTAAATGTTGATGACGCAAGTGGTTATGGTTTCGGCCTGAAATTCGGTATCGATTTCTAATCGTTTGAATAAACAAAAAACGCCGTCCGTTTGGACGGTGTTTTTTTGTTAATGGTTATCCGCTTTCGCTTTGCTACAGCGAGACAAGGTGTAAATGGTTAGTAAAATCGTCATCCCGGCGAAATCCGGGATCTTTTTAGAGTTGCAGAAAATTGGAATACAACGACAAGATACCGCCTTGCGGCGGTATGACGTGATTGTTCCATGTGCTACTAACCACCCACATTTTCAACTTTTTTTGCTAAAATTCCTTGACAACCGGTGGGTTCGGGGTTATAGTATTGACGCTTTCTGTGTAATAAAGGAAAGTGAAAATTACAGAAAAACGCCGTATTTTGGCAGATTTATAATTGCGGTCGCGCCGTTCAAAATAAGTCTGATGCGGGTTTTTGTGTGGAAAAAAGGTTAAAAAAATAACAAAGAGATTTTGAATGCCAACTGTAAATCAATTGATTCGGAAACCACGTAAAAAGGTCGTTGTGAAATCTACGGCGCCTGATATGTTGGAAAATCCACAAAAACGCGGTGTGTGCACACGTGTTTATACAACCACACCAAAAAAACCTAACTCTGCGCAACGTAAGGTTGCACGTGTTAAACTTGCCAATGGGCGCGAAGTTACCGCGTATATCCCTGGCGAAGGTCATAATTTACAGGAACACAGTGTCGTCATGATTCGTGGCGGCCGTGTAAAGGACTTGCCCGGTGTGAAATATCACATCATTCGTGGTGTATTGGATACCAAGGGCGTGGAGAGCAGAAAACAAGGTCGTTCTTTGTATGGTGCAAAGAAAGCAAAATAATAACATGCGGGAAATCCGTATGAGTAATCCGGGGTTCTCTGGGTGAAGAAATAAAAAAGGAATAGAATATGTCAAGACGTAAGGCCGCAACAAAACGTGAAATTTTGCCAGATTCCAAATATGGCGATACGGTTGTTGCAAAATTTATAAACTGTTTAATGTGGGACGGTAAAAAGGAAGTTGCCGAAAACATTGTTTATGGCGCGATGGAAGATTTGAAAAAAATTGCCGAAGATGGTGATGAACTGAAGGCTTTCCATAATGCGTTGGATGCATTGAAACCATCGGTCGAGGTAAAAAGTCGCCGTGTTGGTGGTGCGACTTATCAGGTTCCGGTTGAAGTAAAGGCCGATCGTCAACAAACTTTATCTATTCGTTGGGCGATTCAGTATGCCCGTAAGCGCAGTGAACGCAGTATGCGTGCGCGTATCTTTGGCGAATTGCGTGATGCACTTAACGGTACGGGTGGTGCATTTAAAAAGAAAATCGATACACACAAAATGGCAGAAGCGAATAAGGCCTTTGCGCATTTCCGTTGGTAATATAAAAGAAAAGGAAAGAAAATGTCTGTTGGTAAAACCGCACCATTACATATGTACAGAAATATCGGCATTATGGCGCACATTGATGCCGGTAAAACCACAACTTCGGAACGTATTTTGTTCTATACCGGAAAAACATATAAAATTGGCGAAGTGCATGACGGTGCCGCGACAATGGATTGGATGGAACAAGAACAAGAACGTGGTATTACAATTACTTCGGCGGCAACGACATGTTTCTGGCGCGACCATCGTATCAATTTGATTGATACCCCAGGGCACGTGGACTTTACAATGGAAGTGGAACGTTCGTTGCGTGTTTTGGACGGCGCGGTTGCGGTTTTCGAATCGGTGTCCGGTGTGCAACCACAGACAGAAACCGTTTGGCGTCAGGCCGACCGCTATAATGTTCCGCGTATTTGCTTTATCAATAAGATGGATCGTGTTGGTGGAAATTTCTTCCGCTGTGTTGATATGATTCGTGAACGTTTGGGTGCGAATCCATTGGTTTTGAATTTCCCGATTGGGGCAGAGGCGGATTTCAAGGGTGTTGTTGATGTCCTTGAAATGAAGGGCTTGATTTGGGAAGATGAAACAGGTTCCCATCCGGTCACAATTGAAATTCCCGAAGAATTAAAGGCCAAGGCCGAAGAATTGCACAACAAATTAATTGAAGAAGTTGTGACATTGGATGATACCGTTATGGAAGAATATATGGACGGTAAAATCCCGGATCATGATACTTTGAAAAAATTGTTGCGTAAGGGTGTTATTGCACAAAACTTTGTTCCGGTGCTTTGTGGAACGGCTTTTAAGAACAAAGGTGTTCAACCCTTGTTGGATGCGATTGTTGATTACTTGCCGTCACCACTCGATGTTCCGGCGATTAAGGGAACCAAGATGGACAAAGAAACCGTTGCAGAACGTCATCCGGATCCAAAAGAACCGTTTAGTGCGTTGGCGTTCAAGGTTGCAAATGATCCGTTTGTTGGAAATTTGATGTTCATTCGTATTTATTCGGGTAAATTGACATCGGGTTCTTATATCTATAATTCGAATCGTGATAAACGCGAACGGGTGGGGCGTATGTTGCTTATGCATTCCAATCAACGCGAAGAAATCAAAGAGGCGAGTGCCGGTGACATTATCACCTTGGTCGGTATGAAGGAAACAATTACCGGTGATACGCTGTGCGATGAAAATAATCCGATTATTTTGGAAAATATCCATGTTCCGGAACCGGTTATTTCTATTGCGGTTGAACCAAAGACCAAGGCGGACATTGAAAAAATGTCATTGGGACTTCAGGCGTTGGCCAAAGAAGACCCATCTTTCCGCGTGTCGGTTGACGAAGAATCGGGTCAAACGATTTTGGCGGGTGTCGGTGAATTGCACCTTGAAATTTTGGTTGACCGTTTGTTGCGTGAATTTAAGGTTGATGTAAATGTTGGTGAACCGCGTATTGCATATCGTGAAACATTCCGCAAACCGGTGACCGAAGAATATACACATAAAAAACAATCCGGTGGTTCGGGTCAGTATGCCCAGGTTAAAATCGAATTTGAACCGTTGGAACCGGGCAAGGGATATGAATTTGAAAACAAGATTGTTGGTGGTGCAATTCCGAAAGAATACATCCCCGGGGTTGAAAAAGGATTAAAGATAGCGCAACAGACCGGTGTTCTGATTGGCTATCCTACTGTGGATTTCAAGGCAACATTGGTTGACGGTAAGTATCATGAGGTCGATTCTAATGTGCTTTGCTTTGAAATTGCGGCGCGCGCCTGCTTCCGCGAAGCAATGAAAAAGGCGTCGCCGAAATTGTTGGAACCGATTATGAAACTTTCGGTCAATACGCCGGAAGAGTATGTCGGTGACATCATTGGTGACTTGAACAGCCGTCGTGGACAAATCAATGGTATCGAAACCCAGTTCGGAAATCAGGTGATTTCGGCATACGTTCCACTGGCGAATTTGTTCGGCTATGTCAAGACACTGCGTTCTTTGTCCCAAGGGCGTGCAAATCCGTATATGGAATTGTCGCACTATGACGAAGTTCCGCAAAATGTCGCAGATGAGGTTATAAAAAAGCTGACAAAGTAAAAAAAGTTTAGACATTTGATTTTTTTGATGTAGTATCAGATTTCGGATGTCAAAAGAAAAACAAACTAAATTAACCAAAGCCCAAGGAGAAAACCATGGCAAAAGAAAAGTATGTAAGAAGTAAGCCGCATGTCAATATCGGGACAATTGGTCACGTTGACCACGGTAAAACGACATTGACCGCCGCAATTGTGCACTATTATGGTGTTGGTGCCGATGCACAAAAAGGTGTCAATGAAATCGATAGCGCGCCGGAAGAAAAGGCACGTGGTATAACAATTAATACCGCGCACGTTGAATACGAAACCGCGTCACGTCACTATGCACACGTTGACTGCCCGGGACACGCGGACTATGTTAAAAACATGATTACCGGTGCGGCGCAAATGGACGGTGCGATTTTGGTCGTTGCGGCAACCGATGGTCCGATGCCACAAACACGTGAACACATCTTGTTGGCACGTCAGGTTGGTATTCCGAAAATTGTCGTTTATTTGAACAAGTGCGATTTGGCCAATGATCCGGAATTGTTGGAATTGGTTGAAATGGAAATTCGCGAATTGTTGTCTGCAAACGGTTTCGATGGTGAAAATGCACCAATCATCCGTGGGTCTGCGATTTCCGCATTGGAAGGCAAAAACGACGGTTTGGGCAAGGAATCCATTGACGCTTTGTTAAAGGCGTGCGATGAATACATCCCGATGCCGGAACGTCCGGTTGATAAACCGTTCTTGATGCCAATCGAAGACGTGTTCAGCATCACTGGTCGTGGAACCGTGGTTACGGGTCGTGTCGAAGCCGGTGTTATCAAGGTTGGTGACGAATGCGAAATCGTTGGTTTGCGTCCGACACAGAAAACAACCGTCACTGGTGTTGAAATGTTCCGCAAATTGTTGGATCAAGGTGAAGCCGGCGATAACATTGGTTTGTTGTTGCGTGGAACCAAGAAAGAAGATGTGGAACGTGGTCAGATTATCTGCAAACCGGGTTCTATTACCCCGCACACAGATTTCGAAGCCGAAGTTTATATCTTGACCAAGGAAGAAGGTGGACGTCATACTGCGTTCTTTAGCAACTATCGCCCGCAGTTCTTCTTTAGCACAACCGACGTAACCGGAACAATCACTTTGCCGGCCGATAAAGAGATGGTCTTGCCGGGTGATAACGTTCGTATCACGGTTGCTTTGATTGCACCTATTGCAATGGACGAAGGTCGCCGTTTCGCTATCCGCGAAGGTGGTCGTACCGTTGGCGCAGGTGTTGTGTCAAAGATTATTAAATAATAACGATGTTGTTTGGTCGCCCGTGGAAATATCCCGGGCGATCAACAACAGAAATAGACAAAATAAGGGAAACAAGCAAAATGGTACCAGCATCAAAGATTCGCATCAAGTTGACGGCTTTTGACCATAGAGTTTTAGTGGAATCAGTGGACGAGATTGTCAAAACTGCAAAGCGCACGGGCGCAGATGTCGTTGGACCTGTTCGCTTGCCGACATTGGTTCAAAAATTCACGGTCAATCGTTCGCCGCACGTTGATAAAAAATCGCGTGAACAATTCGAAATCCGCAATCACAAGGCGGTTGTCGATATTGTTAATCCAACCCCTCAGACAGTTGATGCACTGATGAAGTTGGATTTGGCATCGGGCGTTGATGTGAAAATTAAATTATAAAGGGTTGTTAGCGTTAGATATTTGTTGACTTTTTAAAACAATGTTCTAACCTCTGGCAGAAAAAAAGGCAAAAAAATGAAACGTAGTGGGTTGATTACAACAAAAATGGGTATGACGCGTCTGTATGATGATGCGGGCGTTGCGCATGCGGTGACGGTTTTGTCCGTTGGGGATTGCACGGTTATTGGTAATCGGACGGTCGAAAAAAATGGTTATGTCGCAAATGTTTTAGGTATGCGTGAGGCCAAGGCGAAACATGTCGCGAAACCTCAGGCGGTGGCTGCCGAAAAGGCCGGTGTGAAACCGTATCGCAAAATTGTGGAATTTCGTTGCAGTGATGACTGTGTGATTCCGGTTGGAACAAACATGATTGCATCTCACTTTGTGACGGGGCAATTTGTTGATGTTCAGGCGACAAGCAAGGGTAAAGGTTTCCAAGGCGCGATGAAACGTCATAACTTTGGTGGTAAGGAAGCAACCCATGGTGTGTTAAAGGCGCATCGATCACTGGGGGGTACGGGTATGCGTGAATGGCCGGGTCGCGTTTTGCCGGGTAAAAAGATGTCTGGTCAGATGGGTAATGAAACCGTTACAGTTCAGAATTTGAAAGTTTTTGGCACGGATGACGCGGATAATTTAATCTTTGTCGAAGGCGCGGTGCCGGGTGCAAATGGAACGTTTGTTTTGGTCACAGACGCAATTAAAAAAGAACAGAAAGATTTGCCTGTTCCGACATGTGAAGTAAAGGCGGCCGCGGCGGAAGAATCCAAAGCGGAAGAAACCAAATCAGAATCTGTTGCAGAGTAATAGAGGTGAACAAAGATGCAAGCAAATGTTATAAATTTTGATGGCAAGACGGTCGGCAAGATTGAATTGCAAGATTCTATTTTTGGTTTGGATGCACGTGCGGATGTGCTGCATCGTGTTGTGACATGGCAACGGGCCAAGGCGCGCGCGGGTACGCATGCGGTGAAAACCGTTTCTGATGTCGCGGGCAGTGGTAAAAAGGCGTTTAAGCAAAAGAAAACTGGAAACGCACGTCAAGGTGAACGTTATAATGTTCATATGCGTGGCGGTGGTGTGGTTCATGGACCGGTTGTTCGTGATCACAGCATTGATTTGCCGAAAAAGATCCGTAGCTTGGGATTGAAAATGGCGTTGTCGTCCAAGGCGAAAGATAATGCGTTGGTTATCGTCGATTCTGAAAAATTGTCAGCGGTGAAAACGGCGGCGTTCGCGAAACAATTGAAAAAGTTGGAAATTTCTTCGGCTTTGTTCGTTGGTGCGGATGCGTTGGATGAAAATTTCAAAAAATCCGCGGCGAATATCAACAATGTTGATGTTTTGCCGACCGTTGGGTTGAATGTGTTGGATATTTTGAAACATGATAAATTGGTTTTGACGGCGGATGCGGTCAAAGCGATAGAAAAACGCCTTGGGGCATAATGACAATCGGTTTGACAAAAGAGGTTATAGATATGGCAGAAAAAAAAGTTCAGGCAGAAAAAAAGTCCGTTGTGACAGCCGGTGTTTATGATATACTTCGTCGTCCGATTGTTTCGGAAAAGGCGGTTCAGTTGTCCGAAGGCAATGCAATTGCCTTTGAAGTTGATGTGCGTGCAACCAAAGAAGATGTAGCACGTGCAATTCAGGCAATTTACAATGTGAAACCAAGCAAGGTGAACATTGTCGTTGCCAAGGGCAAGGTTAAACATTTCCGCGGTCGTGGCACGGGAACACAGCGCACGGTTAAAAAGGCGTATGTGTCTTTGCCGGCGGATGCGAAATTGGATTTAACTACAAACGCATAAAGGTAATATCCCCAGCAGATAATCCGGAAATTGGACGTTAATGTTGGGGTGATAAAAGGATAGTAAAATGGCATTAAAAAACTATAAACCGATAACCGCAGGAACACGTGGTTTGGTTTTGATTGACCACAGTGAATTGCACCGTGGCGCACCGGAAAAATCCCTGACCGTTGGATTGAAATCCAAGGGTGGGCGTAATAATTTTGGACATGTGACGGTCCCGCACCAAGGCGGTGGTCATAAACGCAAATATCGTTTGATTGATTTCAAACGCAAAAAATTGGATATGCCGGCGACGGTTGTTCGTTTGGAATACGATCCAAATCGCACTGCGTTTATTGCGTTGATTGAATACAAAGATGGCGTTCGTTCGTATATTTTGGCGCCACGTGATTTAAAGGCGGGTGATGTTGTTATTTCCGGAACGCGTGAAGATATTAAACCGGGTAATGCGATGCCACTTAAAAATATGCCGATTGGAACGATTGTGCATAATGTTGAATTGAAACCTGGCGCGGGTGGCCAGTTGGCGCGCAGTGCAGGTTGCTATGCCCAATTGATGGGTAAAGATGGTGTTTATGCCCAGATTAAAATGAACAGTGGTGAGTTGCGCAAGGTTCATTCTGATTGTCGTGCGACGGTTGGAACGGTTTCTAACCAGGATCAACGTAACGTCAATTTGGGCAAGGCGGGGCGTGCACGTTGGTTGGGTATTCGTCCGTCAACGCGTGGTATGGCACAAAACCCGGTCGATCATCCGATGGGTGGTGGTAACGGTCATTCCAAGGGACACGAACCGGTATCACGCACCGGTATCCCGGCCAAGGGCTATCGCACACGCAGAAATAAACGTACGGCCAAAATGATTATTCGTAGCAGACATTTGGCAAAGAAGAAATAAACTATAAAAAACGGAGTTAGATAAATGTCTCGTTCAGTTTGGAAAGGTCCATATGTTCATCCGTCTATCTTGAAAAAGGTGGCGGTGGCGAATGAAAAAAATGATCACAAACCAATTAAAACTTGGTCGCGTGGCAGTACGATTGTTCCGCCGATGGTCGGTTTGACGTTTGAAGTTCACAATGGCAATAAGTTTATTCCGGTGTCTATTGTCGAAGATATGGTTGGACATAAACTTGGTGAATTTGCGCCGACACGTACATTCAAGGGGCATGCCGCAAATAAAAAAGCCGCGGCCGCAGCAGCAAAAAAATAAAAGGTGTTAGATTATGGCAAGATATGGAATAAAAGATAATCAGGTTCGCGCATTTAACAAAATGATACGCATCAGTACCCAAAAATTGAACTTGGTCTGTGCCATGGTTCGTGGGTTGCCGGTGGGGCGCGCCATCGATGTGTTGAAATTTTCCAAAAAGCGTGTCGCGGGCGAAGTGTTGAAAACTTTGATGTCTGCTATTGCGAATGCGGAACATAACAAGAACTTGGCGGTTGATACTTTGTTCGTCAAAGAAATTTGGTGTGGCAAGGCGTTGACCATGAAGCGTATTATGCCGGGACCACGTGGCAGTGCCCGTCCGATTTTGAAACCGTTTTCAAATCTGACGATTGTTTTGGAATCTGGGGCGGCGCCAAAGAAAGAAACGGCAAAAAAGAAAGAAACCAAAAAAGAAGCAAAATAAAAGAACAATGTTTGGTGGTATGGGGGCGACCCCTGAATAAAACCAGATGGTTTCAAGAACATCAAACATAAACATAAGGGAAAAAAATGGGACAGAAAGTATCGCCAATTGCACAGCGTTTATCCATAAATAAAGTTCCGGATTCGCGCTGGATTGTGGACAAGAAGCACTATGCGGCTTGTTTGGAAGAAGATAATGTTATTCGTAAGTTTTTAGAGAAAAAACTTAAAAAGGCGGGAATTGCGAAAATTGTTATAGATCGTATCGCGAAAAAGGTGGTCATAACCGTGCATACTTCGCGGCCGGGTATGATTATTGGTAAAAATGGTGCGGATATCGAAGCATTGCGTAACGATATCAAAAAATTGGTCAAAAATGATCAGGTTGTTGTGAATATCTATGAAGTTCGCAGACCAGATTTGAATGCCCAATTGGTAGCGCAGGGTATAGCGCAGCAGATTGAAGGTCGTGTTTCGTATAAACGCGCGATGAAAAAGGGTATTCAAAACGCACAAAAGGCTGGCGCACAGGGTGTTAAAATTATGTGCTCTGGGCGTTTGAACGGTGCGGAAATTGCGCGCAGTGAACAAATTCGTGAAGGTCGTATTCCGTTGCATACTTTGCGTGCGGATATTGATTATGCCGCGGTTCAGGCCAAAACCACATACGGTGTTGTTGGGGTTAAGGTTTGGATTTATACCGGGGACGTCGTGAACAAAGAAAAATGGGCTTCGGAAATGGCGCGTCCAACCGAATATGCCGGAACAAGTGAAAACAAAAGAAAATAAGAAAGTTGAGGTTTTATCATGTTAATGCCAAATAAAACAAAATTTCGCAAACAGCACAAAGGACGCATTCATGGTGTCGCCAAGGGTGGCAGTGAATTGGCTTTCGGTTCTTTTGGATTAAAGGCGTTGTCGCCGGAACGTATTACTGCACGCCAGATAGAAGCCGCGCGTCGTGCAATCACCCGTCGTATGCGTCGTATGGGAAAACTTTGGATTCGTGTTTTTCCGGATGTTCCAGTTACCGCGAAACCGGCCCAGGTTCGTATGGGTAAGGGTAAAGGTGCCGTTGAATACTGGATTTGCCGTGTGAAACCGGGACGTATAATCTTTGAATTGGATGGTGTAAAGCCGGATGTTGCGGCGGAAGCGTTTGCACTTGCGGCGGCAAAATTGCCAATCAAAACAAAAATTGTTGAACGCAAAGTAAACTAAAAGGTGGCAATTATGGCAGAAAAGAAGACGGAATCTTTGAAGAAAGAAGAATTGCAAGGCGAATTGATGAATTTGAAGAAAACTCAGATGAATCAACGCTTTCAACATGCGGCTGGGAATTTACCAAAAACACATGTTTTGCGTAAAACCCGTCGTGAAATTGCACGTGTTAAAACAAAATTGAACGCGGCGCAATAAAAAAATACTAATTTTGGTTGAGATTTCCAAAATTTAGGTTATCATATGCCAGGTTAGGTTAAAGTAAAACAAAAAGTATATAAGGGATAGTGTTATGCCAAGACGTATACTGCAAGGCACGGTTAGAAGTGCAGCAAATGATAAAACGGTCGTTGTCGAAGTGGAACGCCGCTTTCGTCATCCGCTGTATGGAAAATTCGTGAAGCATAATAAAAAGTATAAAGCGCACGATGAAGACAACAAATATAAAGTTGGCGACATCGTTGCGATTGAAGAGCATCGCCCGATATCGAAAACCAAATCTTGGATTGTCAAGGGCTTGGTCGGCGTATCGAAAGATGGTGATGTAGAGGTAGTGGACTAAATCAACCCAGGGGCCTTTGAGGGTGCGATGGTCTTTGGACGGTTGCATCAGTCGGGTTCCATAACAAAGCGGCGGGGAACTGCCCCGTTTGCAGGACGAGGATAAGGTTATGATTCAAAATGAAACAGTTATGACGGTTGCGGATAATTCTGGGGCACGCAAGGCGATGTGTATCAAGGTTTTGGGTGGTTCACATCGGCGCTATGCCACCGTCGGTGATAAAATTGTGGTCGCCATCAAAGAAGCAATTCCGCGTGGCAAAGTGCAAAAAGGAACGGTGCAACGTGCGATTATCGTGCGGACCAAGTTCCCGATTAAACGTCCGGATGGTTCGATAATTCGTTTCGACGATAATGCGGTCGTTTTGATAAACAAGAATAACTTTGAACCGATTGGAACACGTATCTTTGGGCCAATTGCCCGTGAAGTTCGTCGCAAATATGACGTTCAAAAGATTGTGTCTTTGGCACCAGAAGTGTTATAAAACAAGAGGGTTGCAAGATGAAAATTAAAAAAGGCGATGAAGTCGTAGTTATTTCTGGGAAATACAAGGGTGTCAAAGGTGCGGTTTTAGAGGCACGGCCGGCCGAATCACGTGTTGTTGTTGCCGGTGTAAATCGTCACAAATGGCATATTAAACCGACACAGAACGAAGCAGGGCACATTGTTGACCGCGAGGCGCCAATTCATGTTTCCAATGTTGCGTTGGTTGATCCGAAAACCAAGAAACCTACGCGTGTTGGATACAAAATGGAAAAGGGTAAAAAAGTTCGTGTTGCCAAAAAATCTGGGACGGAACTGTAAAAAAACATCCCGCTGTTACGGGAAATAAAAGGATAAAAAATGCAAAGCAGATTGCGTGAAATTTATGAAAAGGAAATTGTGCCTGAATTGGTCAAAGAATTCGGATACAAAAATATGTTGGCGGTTCCGAAACTGTCAAAGATTGTTTTGAATATGGGCGTTGGCGAAGCGGTTGCTGATAAAAAGAAACTTGATGCGGCGGTGACTGATTTGACCGCGATTGCCGCACAAAAGCCAATTATCACACATGCGAAAAAGTCCATCGCGACATATCGTTTGCGCGAAGGCCAGGCGATTGGAACCAAGGTGACGTTGCGCGGAAAACGTATGTATGACTTTCTTGATAAACTGATTACGATTGCGTTGCCGCGTGTTAAGGATTTTCGTGGACTTTCGAAATCAAAATTTGATGGTCGTGGAAATTATGCCTTTGGTATCAAAGAACATTTGATATTTCCGGAAATTTCCATTGATAAAATAGATTCTATTCGTGGTATGGATATTGTGATTGCCACAACCGCGAAAACGGATGACGAAGCGCGCGCATTGCTGACAAAAATCGGCCTGCCGTTGGTATTGAAATAATAAAAGGAACGAAAAATGGCTAAATTGGCGTTAAGAAATAAACAAAAAAGACGTGAAGGCATGGTCAAGAAATATGCCGCAAAGCGTGCCGCATTAAAGGAAAAAATGTCACGTAATGCAACACCCGAAGAACGCAAGGAAGCGATGCTTAAAATGGCAAAGTTGCCGCGCAATGCGAACCCGACGCGTTTGCACAATCGTTGCAGTATTACGGGACGTGCACGCGGATTTTTCCGTATGTTCGGTCTTTGTCGTCAACAGGTTAGAACCCAGGCATCCGAAGGTAAATTGCCGGGCGTTCGTAAGTCAAGTTGGTAAAAATAAACGTGCCGGTTGTGGACAATGCAATCGGTTAGCATAGGAGTAAAAAGATGTCATTATCACACCCAATCGGAGATATGGTTGCGCGTATACGTAATGGTCAAAACGCGGGCAAAGAAACCATAACTGTTCCGAGCAGCAAATTGCGTGCCGCGGTTTTGGCGGTTCTTAAAGAAGAAGGTTTTATCGAAGATTTTCGCAAGGAAGAAATCGATGAACATCGTTCAAATTTGGTCGTCGTGTTGAAATATGTCGGCGGAAATGGTGCAATCCAAGATATTTCTGTGGTTTCAAAACCGGGACGCCGTGTCTATTCTGGTGCCGCGAAGATGCCACGCGTGTTGAATGGCCTGGGGATTTCGATTGTGTCAACGCCACATGGTGTCATGACGGATCACAAGGCGCGCCTGATGAATGTCGGCGGTGAAGTTTTGTGCAAGGTTATATAATTAAAAGGATGTAATTATGTCAAGGGCAGGAAAATATCCAGTTAAATTGATTGATGGTGTGGTTGCATCTTTGGATGGCGACAAGTTGGTTATCAAAGGGTCAAAGGGCGAATTGACCGTTCCGATGAATACGAAAAATTCCGGTTTGGTCGATGTCAAGGTCGAAGCCGGCCAGGTTGTGGTTACCCCGAAAGATGCCGAAGACAAAGCGTCGCGTGCGATGTGGGGAACAATGACCCGCAATATCCGCAATGCGGTCGAAGGCGTGACACACGGCTTTTCCAAGGCGATGTATATGAAGGGTGTCGGATACAAGGCATCGGTCAGTGGCAAAAAATTCACTTTGGTGGTTGGCTTTTCGCATGATGTTGTTATGGAAATTCCGGATGGTTTGACCGTGACAATGGGTGAAACGCCGACGGAATTTACCATCAGTGGTAACGACAAATGTGCGGTCGGTCTGTTCGCGGACAAAATTCACAAGATTCGCAAAATGGACCCGTACAAGGCCAAGGGTATCTTCTATAAGGGTGAAAAGGTTCGCCACAAAGAAGGTAAAAAGAAATAATAAATAAAAATTTCCGCTGTTACGGGAATTGGAAAAAAGGAAAAAAAATGTTGAAACATTTATCTACGGAAGAAAGACGCAAATTGGTGACACGCGTTGCGTTGAAAAAGAAAAACCCTGGGAAAATCCGTTTATCGGTTTTCCGCAGTGGTCGTCATATTGAAATTCAGGCCATTGATGATGTAAAGGGCCGTACAATTTGTGCCGCATCGTCCAAAGAAAAGGGCTTTAAGGGGCACGGTTGGAATGTCGCGGGTGCCGAATTGGTTGGCAAGGCGTTCGCCGAACGTGTTGTCGCGGCAAAAATTGCGGACAATTGCTATTTCGATCGTGGGGCGTATCGCTATCATGGTCGTGTAAAGGCATTGTGCGAGGCAATCCGCGCCGGTGGCGTCAGAATCTAAATATAAATGGAGTTTATAAATGGCACGTTTTGATAATAAAAATTTACAGACAGATAATTTAGTAGATAAATTGGTTTCTGTGAACCGCGTTTCCAAAACGGTGAAGGGCGGTAAAAATATGTCTTTTTCGGCTTTGGTTGTTGTTGGTGACAAGGCCGGCAAGGTTGGTTTTGGTAAAGGCAAGGCGTTGGAAGTGCAATCCGCCGTGCAAAAGGCAACCAAGGCCGCCAAGGCGAAAATGATTCGCGTTCCGCTGAAAGAAGGTCGCACATTGCATCATGATATTTCGGTCAAATATGGCGCGAGTAAATTGGTTCTGCGCAGTGCGGTTCCCGGTACCGGTATCATTGCTGGTGGTGCGTTGCGTGCGGTGTTCGATTGCCTGGGGGTTCAAGACGTCGTTGTAAAGTCCCAGGGTGCGAATAATCCGAACAATATGATTCGTGCTGTGTTCCTTGCGTTTTCAAAGATGAATTCGCCAAAGACCGTTGCGGCGCGTCGTGGTAAAACGGTTGCAGAAATTGTCGCGGGGCGTGACGGCAAAAAAATGGCCGAAGAAGCAAAAGAAACGGAAGACAAATAATAAAAGGTGATTGTTATGGCAAAAAAAATAATTGTAAAACAGATCAAAAGTGTTATCGGTCGTCCGGAATCGCAACGCAAAATTTTGGCGACATTGGGATTGGGGCGCATTGGTAAATCGCATGAATTTGCGGACAATGCCGCGATTCGTGGTATGATTGCCAAAGTTGCGCATTTGGTTAGTGTAACGGAAGAATAAGAAGGGGTTTGGTTATGGCGGTAATGGATGCACATTCGGAATTTCGTAGTGTTGCCGATGCGGTGTCTTTTTTGTTTAGATCGGCAAAAAATAAAAAATTGTCTAATGTTGAAGCGGAACAATTGTTTAGTGCAGTTGTTGCGTGGTATATGGAAAAACGTTCAGGCGTTTTACCTAAGTATACAAACAAAATGCGTGGTTGTGCGCTAGATTTGCTTACTGAACTTAATGAACATAGTTTTAGATCTCTTGGGTCGGGTGAGCAGTATTGGTTAAAAGACGGAAAGAGCGGAATGGAACTTCAACCGGTTTCAGATATCCGTGGTTTATTAGCAACAACATATCCGCAGTTGAATTTTTGGGTTAGATCTAAATAAACCGAGTATGCGGATACTTGTCCGCATGCGCAAACGAACTATATAGTTCATAGGAGTAAAAAAATGAAATTAAATGCTTTGATGGATAATAAGGGTGCACGGTCCGATATTAAACGCGTTGGGCGTGGTATGGCGTCGGGTTATGGTAAAACCGCGGGTCGTGGAACCAAGGGTCAAAAGGCGCGCGCGGGTTCGCGTAAACAGGCAACTTTCCAGGGTGGTCAGATGCCGATTTTGCGTCGTTTCCCGAAATATGGTTTTACAAATCCATTTGCGAAACATTATGCGACAATCAATTTGGGCGATATTGAAAAATTTATCGCGGCCGGTAAAATTGATGCGGCCAAGGAAATCAGTATCGATTCTTTGATGGCGGCGAAAATTTTGAATCGCCGTATGTCGGGTTTGAAGGTTTTGGCCAAGGGCGAAATTAAAACCGCGGTGAATATCGTTGCGGTAAAATGGTCCAAGGCGGCCGAAGAAGCCATTACCAAAGTGGGCGGAACAATCAAAAATAAATAATCGGGAATAGGAAAGAGAGACGGCGCATGAAATTCATATCTAGGTTCTTTGGGAAACTTTCGGATTTGCAAAAGCGTATTTTATTTACGCTTGGGGCGCTGGTTATCTATCGTATCGGGTCGTTTATTCCGTTGCCGGGCGTTAATGCTTCGGCGGTGTTGCATTTGTTCACCGGCGAAGGCAGTGGTATGATGGGTATGTTCGATATGTTCACTGGTGGTTCGCTTTCGCGTATGTCGGTGTTGGCGCTGAACATTTTCCCGTACATTTCGGCCTCTATCGTGTTGCAGTTGTTGACCGCAACCAGTAAATCGCTAAATGATTTACGCAAAGAGGGCGAATCGGGTCGTATCAAAATCAACCAATATACGCGCTATTTGGCGGTGTTGCTGGCGGTGGTTCAGGGTTGGGCCGTGGTGCGGGGGTTGGAGGTTATGGCGCCGGTTAATGGTGTGCGCGCGGTTGTGAATCCGGGATTTTCGTTTGAATTGTCGGCTATTATCGCGCTGGTCGGTGGAACGGTTTTTGTTATGTGGCTTGCGGAACAAATTACTGCGCGTGGCATAGGGCAGGGCGCATCGTTGCTGATTTTCGCGGGCATTATCGCACAGATTCCAGAGGGTGTCGCGAAAATCGTGTCACTCGGGTCCGTGGGGCAGATGTCGCCGGCGATGATTGCGTTGGTGATATTGTTTGTGGTTGGAATTGTTGCGTTGATTGCGTTCTTTGAATTGGCGCAACGTCGCGTGCAAATCTTGTACCCGCGCCAGGTTATGGCGAACGGTGTTGTGAATACGAACGCATCTTACTTGCCGATAAAGGTCAATATGTCGGGCGTTATGGGGCCGGTGTTCGCATCGTCCATTATGATGTTGCCGGCGTTTGTGCAACGATTCGTTCAAAGTGAAAATCTTGTTGTGCAAAATATAATGGGATTTTTTACTTATGGGGCGTGGTCATATATCATTTTGTACACGATTTTGATTGCGTTCTTTGCGTATTTCCAAACGGCGGTCGTGTTCAATTCCGAAGAAACCAGTAATAATCTGCGCAATGCCGGTGGTTATATTCCGGGCGTACGGCCGGGCGAACAGACGGTGAGTTTCTTGGATTCCATGGTGTCACGGGTGACGGCGATTGGCGTTTTGTACCTGATTGTCGTGTGCGTGTTGCCGATTATTTTGAATACTCACTTTGGAATGCCGTTGATGATTGGCGGAACCAGTGTTTTAATCGTTGCGGGTGTCGTGCTTGACACCATGAATCAGGTGCAATCTTATTTGGTTGCAAAACAGTATCATGGCGTTATGGGCGCCGCAAAGAAAGGTCGTTTCCGTAATTAAAACTTGCGTGAAACAAAGGTTTGACTTTTGCGCCGATTCGTATAGAATTGTCGTAATGGCAAAAATGGGGGCGGAAACGTCCGAACAAAAAAATAAAAAGGAAAAATAAAAATGGCACGTATAGCAGGTGTAAATATACCCACAGAAAAACGTATCGAGGCCGCGTTGCAATACATCCACGGCATTGGGCCAACCCGCGCCGCACAGATTTGCAAGGCATTAAAGTTAAAGGATGGTCTGCGCGCAAAGGATTTGACCGACGAAGACGTTATCAAAATTTCGAACTATATCGAACAGAATTTCAAGGTCGAAGGTGATGTCCGTCGCGAGGTTGCGATGAATATCAAACGGCTGCAAGATTTGAAAACCTATCGCGGTATCCGTCATCGTAATCGTTTGCCGGTTCGCGGTCAACGGACACAGACAAATGCCCGCACGCGCAAGGGCAAACGCGTTGTGGTCGCCGGGTCTGCGGTCAAGGGTAAATAATAAAATTGGGTAGAGATTAACACGATAGTTAATTGAAGACATCTAATCAAAGGAAAAAACAAAAATGGCAATAAATAAAAAGAAAGTTGTAAAAAAAGTTTCGCACGGCATTGCACATGTCGTTGCCACGAATAATAACACGCGTATTACAATTACCGATCAATCGGGTGCGGTTTTGACCTGGGCGACGGCGGGCGCGAATAATTTCAAGGGCGCAAAAAAATCGACACCATACGCCGCGACGGTTGTGGCGGACGCGGTTGGCAAAAAGGTTGCCGAAATGGGCATGAAGACCGTTGATGTCCTTATGCGCGGAATTGGCCAGGGTCGTGAATCCGCGGTTCGTGGTTTGGCAAATGCCGGCCTGGTGGTGCAAAGCATTACCGATACAACGCGCATTCCACACAATGGATGCCGACCAAAGAAAGTCCGCAGAGTTTAAGAAAAAAACGCCCATTGGGCGTTTTTTTGTGTTAGTGTAAGTGGCTAGTGTTAGTGAAACGTCATACCGCGGTATCGGGTCCCACGGAAAACGTGCAACGTTTTACGTGGGTGATTTCACGCGGTATCTTGTTGAACCTCGACGAGTGTAAAGAGATACCGGCTTTCGCCGGTATGACGATGTTTATGTGAACCCATTTTCCGCCCTTGCAACCGTGTGGGTTTTGTGATATAATTCTTTTGCTGGCGGGTGTTTCGCCGGTGGGGTGTAACGACCCTTGAATGTGTTTGTCCGCGGGGACAGAAAACACCTCCAACCAATTTGTGGTTGGAGGGCGGTGAATATATCGAATAAACCCACTATTCAACACATTATAGTCGTTAACCTCCAACCACATGAAAGCAATTTCGGTGGTTTTTTGTTTACTAGTAAATAGAAAAATTTGGGGGCAGAGATGAGAAAAATTTTGATAACAATGGTTGCGTGCATTGTGTCGTTTAATGCGTTTTGTGCTTCATATAATTGTAAGTTTCAAGATAAACAAGACACTGGATTTTTGGGAATTGGAGAAAAGGGTTGGTGGGGAAATGACACGGTGGGATATCTCTATTGCGGTCATGTTGGAACAGATGGGTGTAAAGATGGTGCGGTTGTAGTAGTTAACAATGATTCTTTACAACGTTGTGATAACCATGTTTGGAGAACTGTTTTGAATCATAAAATTGATGACTGTTCCGTGGGTACTCATGCGGCTACGGCTATGGAAAGAATAGGTTATAAATATTACATAAGTGGCGATGATGTCATTTTTTATAATCCCAAAGCCGATACAGAAGAAATAACAGAGTATTGCAGAATGTGGTTAGGTTATTTGGAAGAATATTGCACGAAATCAGGTGGTAAATGGGAATCCACAGTATGCGATTGTTCTGGTAATGAAACGTTACAAAGGGAGGGGGATGCGCCGTTCTCGCAATGTGAGTGCAAAGATGGTTTCAAAAGGGGGGACGATAAAAAATGTTGGCCAGAAGAATATGTTGATGGGAAATGTTTGAAAGATGACGATAGAATATATTGTCCAAAAACACAAGGTGCTTTTAATGGTGTTAGTTTTTCTAGTATTACAGAAAATAAAGATTGTTATTATTATAAAGATGATGAACAATTCTATAGAATTTGTAATGATAACGGCAAAATTGTTAAGAAAACGGGTGTGGCATGTCCCGGATTTTCTGACGAGTTAGCATGGGAAGCTTGGTGGAGTAGTCGTGGTGAGTATGATATAGATAGTGAGGGTTTTGAGTGTTATAAATCAAAAACTCAATACAACTATAAATCCTGTTCATCTGATTCTGATTGTACGGGAATTGATAACACAAAACGTCCATATTTGCATTCGACGGCGTGGCACTGTGCATGGCAAAGTGCGGGCGTTCGTGTTTGCACCGCAACCGCGTGTGAATCGGGATGGACACCGATAAATGGATATTGCCAGGAAGATAAAACGCCCGCATCGTCAAATCAACCCAAACCCGCGGACGATAATTCGGGACAAACGAACAAACCCAAAACATCGACGACGACGGTAACGCAAAAGAAAACCTGTACCGACCCGAATATGGATTCGAATTGTCGTTGCACCGTTGTTGCGGAAACGGTGGAACGTGGTGGCAAATGTGTTTGTGTGGACGACGACAGAGAAATCAAAGATGGCAAGTGCGAATACACGGCGGCATACATTGCGAAAATGGAATCTGAACTTGATATGAAATACGCATCGCTAAATGCGACGATTGGTGGGCTTGAAAAATCGGTATGGCGGGACGAGGAAGGGAATTTTAATACGGCGCGCCTTGCGTCGGACAGTATCGCCGGTGTTGTTTTGGGGACCGTTGGCGGAATTGTGACGTCAAACCTTGTCAAAAAGGCCCAGGTTAAACAAGGTTTCGAAGACATCGGTTGTTATATCGGTGGTCAATCCGTTGCGGGTTACGGCGACGAATTTACGGTTGGAAGATAAATAATCCCCTTCGCTGGCGAAGGGGTGGCCGCGAACGCGGACGGGGTAGTGGTAATAATGTTTTTTATCACCCATACCCCCCGGCTGTTCAGCCGGACCCCTTTCCATAGGAAAGGGGAACTACATGTTCTGGAATAAACGGGCGCTATTGCGCCCG
>JAZKZR010000011.1:0-71772 GCA_045612805.1 Candidatus Enterousia sp. | reverse complement strand
CGCCAAAACATTGATTAAATAACAGTGTAAAAAAGGTTTTTACAAATCACTTGACAATGTTGTTTTTTGGTCTATATTTACAAATGTAAAATCAAAACAACAGGAGACAAAATATGAGAAAACAAATGTTCAAAACATTTGGATTAGGTTTGTTATTGGCAACCGCCGTGTCTTCGTGCGGTGGCAAAGATGACAAGAATTCGCAACCAGGACAAAAATCATCCAAAGCACAGACAGAATCTAAACAACAAAAGGCGCAATGCGATGAACGGGCCGAACGCAATCGTATATACGAATATGAAAAACATGTTCGTGACTCTATTATCCGAGCAAACGGGTTTCCCGAAGGTTCTGATTCTCTTTGGCGGGCTGCAAATGCGTTGGATGACAGTATTAGAACATTGGAATATAAAAACAGTCCGATGTACGCGATGAAAAACGAAGTGTTCACCGCCGGGAACAAAATTGCGGAAACTTATACAGAAATCCTGGAATCAAAATTAAAGATATACGGTTTGTCCTTTGATAAGGAAACTGTCCAAGATGTATTAAGCAACGACGAATTCATTATGTATGGCGCATACAAAGATGCCGGCGAACCAAACACAGAATTTGAATGGTTTTCTGATTGGGCGGTTGAATCGATTGTTAAATCGTTAAACCTTGAAAAAACATCTTATGGTGAGTCACGCCAGCAGGAAATTGTCAAAACAGTAAAAGAAACCACACTTGAAATGTGTAATGAAATGTACCCCCGCCGTAAATCAATCGAACGAAAACACGCCAAACACTTTGCTGGCGGAATGAACGCTGTAAATGCTGGTTGTGTTGAATATAGTGAAGGCGGTTGCTATGTTGGTTATTGTGATTGGGAACTTAATAACTCGGCATTGGTTACGGAAAAGAAATTATGGTTGTATGATTCCAAATTACCGGTTGATTTCTTTGCTGATCAAAATGCGGAATATAACGTTGAAACCCTTGGGGGCGGTAAATGGCGCATTGCAAAGAAAACTAAAGATGGCAAGGTTTCAAAAACCGAAATATTTGTGCATGATACCGATTATGAAATTGCTACAACCCCAGTGTGGTTAGGTGAAAACGTGCCAAATATTGGTTCGAAATCATTTTATGCGACACCGGGAGATAATATCGGAATGCATATCAATTACAGTGAAGTAATTGCCGTTACAAAGCCAGAGGTAAAATTCACGGGGTCGGCGGAATTGGAACGCCAAATTCGTGAATTAAAGCACGAACGAGAAAAGGTTGATGCGCGTTATGATGAATTTAACCGTGTTCTATCTTATGCTGATTCTGTTGCACGTCAAATGTCGCAAGCGTGGGCGACACAAGGAAAGACAAAATAAACATGTCGCACTTAAACAAACACCGCCAAAATGGCGGTGTTTATTATACATTCACAACCCCATCTGCAAATTCAACCGATGCGATTTTGGATGGTACCGCCGCGCTTGATATAATCATGCCATCCGTCGCACGTGCGATTGCGTACCCTCGTGCCAACACATTTTTATACCCCAATGAGTTTAGCATTTGCCCATTGTGTTCCAAACCACGTCTTAAATTTAGCATTTTGTTATTCATTATATCGGGTGCGCGCGCAACAATTTCCATTTTATGTTTCGCATCCGTCATTTTCGCATTTATTATAACGCCCAGTGTTCGTGTAATGTCGTCCAAACGTTGCGCGCGTTCCATAACCATTTGCCGCGGACTTTTTATATTTATATTTTCGATTTTCTGTCTAAGGTTCTGAAATTTTGTGGCAAAACCAACCGACGACCTATGGCCCAGGTTTTCAAGATCCTGAATCAATGATATTTTTGTTGGAACAACGGCTTCGGCCGCGCCCGTCGGGGTGGGTGCGCGGTGGTCCGCCGCAAAATCAACCAGCATCCAATCCGGTTCGTGTCCAACGCCCGTTATAACCGGAATTTCACTGTTTGCAACCGCACGCACAACAATTTCTTCGGAAAAAGGCAACAAATCTTCCAATGCCCCACCGCCACGCGCAACAATTATAACATCGACATTTTTTGCGCGGTTAAAATATTCAACGCCGGCGGCAACCTCGGCCGCGGCGGTGGCACCTTGGACGGTTGCGGGGTATAAAATTACATGCACCGGAAATCGTTCACGCAGACGATTTTGAATATCTTGGAATGCGGCACCGGTCGGACTGGTGACCACGCCGATTGTCGTTGGTAATTTGGGCAATGGCTTTTTACGGGCCACATCAAACAACCCCTCGCGCGCCAATTTCTGTTTCCGTTCTTCCAGCATTTTAAGGATTGCACCAACACCCGCCATTTCGATACTAGAAGCCACAATCTGATAATTACTGCGTGCCGGATATGTGGTAAGCCGCCCGGTAATTATAACCTCTAGTCCATCGGATAACGCAAAATTCACGGGTGTTCCGCGCCATATAATCACAGACATCGCGGCCCCGGAATCCTTTATCGTCATATACATGTGTCCCGATGTCGCACGCGTAATTTGCGAAAGTTCCCCCCGAATCTTTATAACCGGGAACGCCGTTTCAACAACATTTTTAAGCAACGCCGACGCATCTGTCACGGAAAAAATCATATCAGGTTTAACAAACGGTTCCGGTTTTTGCATTTTGCCCCCTATAATTCCGTAAGTGGCCAACGCGGGCGCGGTGCAATTGGTTCCCGAACAATTTTGCCCACACGATAGTTTTCAATTCCCGCCCAGGCAATCATTGCGCCATTATCGGTACACAGGTTCATCGGCGGCGCGGCAAAAATCATATTGTGGCGACGCGCCAATTCTTCCATCGCCGCGCGTATCGCGCTATTTTTCGCGACGCCACCCGCAACCACCAGTGTCCTTGGCGCGCACACCCGAACGACATCCGTCTTCATCGCGTTGTTCAAACGGTTTATAATACAATCAACGACAGACGCCTGAAACGATGCACAGAAATCATTTATAAATTCGTCAGAATAGGGGGCTTCATGTTTGGCCAACGTTGCACGCGCCGCGGTTTTAATACCACTAAATGAAAAATCACAGCCGGGTTTGTCGGTCAGTGGTCGCGGAAAATCAAACGCCCGCGGATTGCCCAATTTGGCATGCGCATCCACAACCGGCCCGCCCGGATACCCCAGGCCCAACATTTTTGCAACCTTATCAAACGCTTCGCCCGCGCTATCATCCAAAGTTTGCCCAATCAATTCATATTGTCCAACACCACGCACCAATAAAATCTGACAATGTCCACCGGACGCAAGCATTAGTAAATACGGAAATTCTACATCGACATTTGCTTTGCTATCATCCGCGGTTGTGGCGCAAAGGCGGGGCACCAATGCGTGACCTTCCAAATGATTCACCGCAACCAGTGGTTTGCCGGTTGCCTGGGCCATGCCGGTTGCCGCCATCCACCCAACCAAAACACCACCAATCAGGCCCGGCCCCGCGGTCGCCGCAATAACATCAATATCATCCAATCTTTTTCCCGCCCGCGCAAGCGCCAAACCAATAACTTCATCAATGGCCAATATATGCGCACGCGCCGCCAATTCCGGCACCACACCACCATATTTTTGGTGTTCCGGGATTTGCGAATAAATTATATGTGAAAGTATATTTCGGTTTGAATCGACGACTGCCGCACTGGTTTCATCACACGAAGATTCAATGCCCAAGCATAAAACGGCCGCGCCATCCAACGTATCACCAATGGCCGCGCCCATATCCATTTTAATAATTGTATCGTTTATCATTTCTTTATTTCCAAAATCATTATACCTAAATTTTTTTCACTTTCCATCATTCTTTGCACATATTCACGAAATGGTGTTTCAACAACCGCGCCCGCGCGTTGCGATGCATGACGGAACCGCCCGTCCGGCAACAAAAATCCCATATGTCGCACCGCCAAATCGGTACCAATTTTATCACGAATCTTTGGATTGTCGCGCAAAAACAACACAACAACCGGTTTCGTGACCCGAATATCCGTGGCATATTTATACGGAATATATTCCAAACGCGCGGTACGCGGCGAAAAGTCCGTGTCCATATTGTGCATGATCCGGAACCAATTTTTTTTATCAATTGTGACCGTATGTATGGCGGTTGGCGCATAACGATTACTTACATTTTGAACAATATCGGAATTGCTGAAAAGCCAATCTGTTTCAATAAAATGGTTTCGCCGAACAAGGTCCGGCACGCCGTCCGAATACCTAATTTTATTTAATTTTTGCACATCGCCCCCGGCCAAAACCGTTTCAACAAATGTTGTGCAATCAAACGCATCAAATCGAATAAGCGGGTCGGCGTCCGGCGATTTCATTTCACCCAATGGATCGGTTGCATACCGCACACCAATATATTTTGCGCCAAAATCCGCGTCCACATTGCCGCCCACACAACCAACCAAAAGAAACAGAAATATCGCCCGCCACATTATTCTTCTTCATACACAGTGTTCTTTAATTGTATTCCAACAAAACAAAGTTCCATTGCATCGCGCACCGGCATATCCGCCGAATCCGGCAATGTCGCCATCTTATCAACACACGCCACCAACAGTTCAAGATTATTTTCAGACGCGGTTAAAACACGCGCGGCGGCAATTCGCCGTTCAACCGTCGCACCGCGCCAATCTTTTAAATACGCACTTTCCAACGCGGCGTCTTTGCGCGGTAATGTAAAGAACACAAATATCGCCATCAACAACACACCAAGTCCCACCAAAAAGACGATTCCACGAACAATGATTTTTTTCATATTATCCCCCCGAAACTAAAAACTATTCACACCGCAACAACCATATATCATAGTCGGCATTTTGTACCGGGTTTTTCCCAGGATTATTCCGGTCCAACCAATTACTATAAATCATACCCCCATCGGGGAGTGAAATTTCCGTAAATGCGTAAAAATTTTCCGCCTCAAACGGGTCAGATTGCTTGCACGCACGCACCAAAAAGTTCAATTTTTCAAAACGTGCTTCCCGCCCCACGGGTGCCATAATCGTCTGGGTCTTGCCGGCGGCCTTGTTCATAACCTGTAAAACCGCGGTGTCGCGATCAACATACGCATGCGCCCCAAACGCGGTAAATACGGTCAATAAAGAAACAAGAATTTTTTTCATCACCCATATACTACCGCCATATCGCCGGCAAGTCAAATTAAAAAAAGTGTAACCGCGTCACGACATGTCGTGACGGGTGTTAGTGCAAGTGGGGGTATTTATCGTTGACTTACCGTGATTTTATAGTACCATACCCATAAAATCAAAGGAGTCCAAAATGGCGAATAACGATAATTTTGAAGAAAAAGAAATACAATCTGATGCCCCAATGATCCAAAAATGTTTGGATATTATCCGTGATAAAAGGGCCTGGGTGGAAGATTTAAGTGATAATGGTATTTACAGTGTATATATTGGTAGGAAAAAATATTTTCAAATTCAGAGATGTTATAATAATGGTACGAAATACAATATAGACATAAATTACCAAACTTATAGGTTTTATGGGGAACGGCCGGATTTGGAAGAATTGTATAGGTTGTGTAATTCTAAATATGCCGATAAATCAAAAGAAAGACAACAAAACGCACTTGATTTTTTGCGTATCAAAGAACGAAAAAAAACAGGCAAAAAACATATGACCTCGGAACAACGAACTGGTATTGCCTTTATGTTGTGGGGATCGATTATTATAGCTATAGGTATAATAAGCTATGTAGAACATAAAAAAACGCAACGCGTGAATAAACAGGTTGAAGCATATGAAAAAACTCTGCCGTCGGATTACTTGGAATATAAACAGGCGGTCGAACACTATCGCGATAGTTTGATGCACGCCAAAGGCCGGTAAAAATAAAAAAAGGATAAAAGATGTCTTCTTGGTTTTGGGATGATTTCGAGAGTATGTCGTATTGGTTTGTGCCCCATGAGATTGCTAGTGATTATGGTTTAATATATTTCTCGGAACCTAAAATACCCTTTTTGTTTGAGTTTGATAAGAATTTTGAAAAAAGTAACAATTACATGCGTAAATCGTGCAAAAAATCTTTCAAAAGCGACACGTCAGTCGGCACTACGCCTTTGCCGTCGGGAATCATAATCGAGGAAAAAATTGACGGTTTGTCGAATGAAAACGATACCGCACAACCGACAAAAAAAACTGACGAGATCACCGAAGAACAAAATAAAAAGTTTACTAAAATTCCATGGATTTTAATGCGCGCCAATTCTCTAAAAAGTTGGTGTTACTGGTTGGTGGGGGCCGCCGCTAATGCAGGACTGACCAAATTTATCGAAACTGCACGCGCCCCATACAACCCGAATGACCCTGTTCAACTTATTGTTCCGCTTAGTTGGTGTGTTATCGTTTTCTGGGCCTTGGCTAATTCATATTTTGATTGTCAACAATATTTCGAGGTAGATAATATCCGCAAAAAAATGTTAAAATATAAAGAAAACATGGATGATAGTTTGTCTTTTGATGATATTGGTGGGTATGGTATCAATCGTGGTGCAATTGTTCGTTATTTATCAAAAAAGAACCCGGAAATATTTGATAGAATGATAACCACCCCCGCATCTGTCAAGGATGACAAGATTACCGAAAACATAATGCTTGGGCATGTAAGGGCGTGCCCGACTGATGCACAACGTGCACTCGATACATTTGGCAAATCTTTATCGACCAAGGTTTCTCGGCGCGTCCAAAGGTACAATAACCGACAAAGATAAAAAAGGACAGAAAATGGATTTACAAACAAAAGTTTCTTTTCGTTTAACAACAAATCGTGTGATGGAAAATTATACTCCAAACGGTCGTTTTATCGGCACACACGAGTATGACACTAGTGTGAAAAATTTGTCAGAATTTCGCAATTTTGTAACAAATTTTGCGAAAGCAGCACGATTTGGTCGGTTGAATGTTGATAAGGTAACTTATCTTATAAACATTCAACGCAATGTCATGGTGTATGATGCAGATGACCGGAAAAATTTCAAGTCATCCACTTTCCCGGACAAGTCAATGTACGTAATTTTATCCACCAGTGATAAATTGCTTTATATATCGGATATCGAACCATTACTACAAAAAAAAGCCAACGATTTCTATATGCCAAAGGGTAAATTTGATGAAACTGGCCCAATATACATTGAATCTTTTGATGGATACGTTGCAAAATATCGCCCTTTAATACAAAACGGCGTGACAAAAGATGTTGTCATAGATACAAATCTAAATCAGATTTGGCCGATTGCTAACGGCGAATCTTATGGTACTTTGATTGAACTGCTTTCAAAATCAACTGAAAAAATTCGATAACTATCAGGGGTATAATAATGCCTAATAAAGAACATGTTGGTACAGAAGAAGAAAAAGCAACCTGGGGCGATTTATTAAAGTTAATTGCCATTGTGGGTGTAATATCGATCTTTATGTATATTTATATAAAAGATGACCGCAAAACCACAAAAGCCAAAGAGACCCAGGCCACTATAGATGCACGGACACAGAATTCTTTGTTAAGAACGGTGGAGTATCAGAATGTCGTACGCGCCAGTCAGGAATTAGAAAAGGCATGTTATCCGGCATTGCAACGTTGGGATAAATATTGGGATAAAATGCGGTAAAAAATAAAAAAGGTATTAAAATGTGCGATAACGAAGTAAATAAAGTTATTCGTTCTATATTAGAACATAAGCCAATAAAGTTTCGTCCGACTATAGAATATTTGGGAAAGAAAGTGGCAAGATCAGAACTTTTTGATATTCCGTATCCATTTAGGTATAATTGTAATGTTTTGCATTTAGGCAAAAAAATAAAACTATCTTTTACTATGTTAGACACGTGTCAACGTTGTAAAGATGAAATCAGTATAATTACAACGTTAACGGAATCGGACTTTGTATCAGGATTACTGCAACATCACACCATTCAACCGGGCAATTATAGTATGGATGCAGATACTAAGAAAATGGTGATCAAGGCGTTTATACAGCAAAGGAACAAAGATATTCGTATCAGAAAGTTGCAAGACAGAGTTTATTCTGTATTTTATCAGTTGGCGTACTTTGGTAAAAAAACACAAATAAATAATCGATAAAAAAAGGAAAATAAAAATGTCTTATTGGTTTTGGGATGATTGTGGTGGTATGTCGGATTTTCAACAGGAGTATGTTGCGGCATTCCTGGATGGCAAAATGCCCGATTTAATGAACGAAATTATGGAAACCGCCGACAAGTTCAACAATGATGTTTGTAAAAATGATGTCCGTAAATCTGATATTCCAAATACAGAATACATAACAATAAATGCCAATGGTATCTTTGTTGGTGGTAAACCATCGACACATTATCGTGGTGAAAAAATAGAGTCCTCGGACTTGGCAATTAGCATTTTTGGTTCCATACAAAGAGAAATCAATCCAAATGTTCAAGAATTACATGTTTTGTCATCTGAAACCAGGGGGCATCGTGCGCAAACAGGGAAACCAAGCGCCAAAGCTGGCGAAAACGCGTGGTATCGTGTAAAATTTAATGATGGAACAATATCTGATTGGGTTTATCTTTCATCACAAGGCAGTGGCCCAAGTTGTGCACGAATTTGTGCATATATTTGTGCGGATGCTGCCCGCCATTACCGTGACTTTCGTCCTGTGATATTGCCAAGTAAGTCAGAAAAACCGGAAGAAACGCTGTCCGCTTGCGAAAGAATAAAAAGATTTTTTGGTAAAAAACCAACCGAAATTTCGCGATAATAAAAAGGCAACAAATGTCGAATTCGTATGATAAATATGTCTATGGGGTTGGCTCGGATGAACGGCTGGCAAAAATTGCGGCCGATGAATGGGATGAATTTTACGAACAACAAACAATCGAACTGAATAAGGAATTGGACCGGCATAAAACCGAACTCGATCAATTGCCGGAAATATTTCGTGTCCGAATTGGTGCCTTGCAAGAAGTCAACCCAGAAAAATTTTCGGATTGCCCCGAACTTACCCTGGCCAGTTTGGCGGCCGCACGTCTGGTTCGAACAGTGCCTGAAAAAATTCGGGATATTTCAAACACATATTATAACGAGGTTGTTTTTAAATATGGGATATTGTGGGACGTTATCAAACCGAACGAGGTGTCAAAATTATTTTTCGCGTATCGCGATGATGTAAAAAGTGGCGCAATTGATAAAAATGGCGGGGTTAAAAATCTTGCAAAATCCAAAGTTATGACACTATGTCACGATTCCGAAGAATATGGCCGGCCGTGTGATGCCAATGGTGTATATTTTCGGTTTAACTGTAAAAAGCCAAAATCGGGAATAACCCTTAAACAAATTATTCGCAGTCATATACGACCATACAAATACTATTCCGATGATAACAAACTGGTTGGATCCTATGTCATGCATATGCCAAATGAATTCGATGGTCGACCATATTTCAGTATAGAATTCACCCCAATAATTGGTACGCATATCGAAACCGCGGTTGACGCATCAATCCAAATATCATATGATTACCAAACAAATGTTTGGATGATGTTTCGTGGTGTGCGAATCGATGTGCCGTATAAAACTAAACCAAGTGAGACAGGGGCAATTATTGATAAATACCTTAGCGCATGGCATCAACTGGTGGCGACACGGGGGCATCTTGTCGCCGCAGATTATAGCGATTAAACTATATAAAAAGGACAATAAAATGATGGATAAAACAAATTCAAAAACAATTCCAACACCATTGTTCGAGGCATCTACGGCATACAAGCGTCTATTTGGATTGCAATGTGATATTAAAAATAATAATGTATATGGTCTTTATGTTTATATGCGTGGCGATGGCGTTTTGTTGCAAAACAAAGATACTGATTTGGGTGTGGAACAATATCATTTGGCCAACGGCGATTATTGCAATAAATATTACAATTTGTTATGTCAAATCAAAGATTATGAAGAATTCTTGATTTCCGAAGTTAATGATAATGCAAAAATATCAAACCTTATGACAAAAAACATTGATGTGTTTAACAAGGGATATAATCCCAACGAAACAACATCATGGCGCAGGTTGCGTTGCACTTATCGATTTGGCAAAACAATTGATATACCCTTGGATGTATTTGGCGGATATAATCCAATAGTTATACAAAAAGATAGTGACAATTTAATTGGGGTTGGTGGTTGTGTGCCTGTATTCAAAACGATAACGGTTTGTAAAAATCAGCCAGATTATTATGTTTATCTGTTGAAATTGATTGATTCCATTCATGCCGGGGCCGGCATTTATGCAAAACGCCCCTGTATTCACATTTCGTTATTTGATAACAGGGAAAATGCGGATGCATACAAAGAATATATGAATTTAGAATCTGAAAAATTCCAAAATCATCCGATGTATCCGGATATTGAAAAACAGTGTTATCCTGCCCTGCAACGGTTCGATAAATATATGGGCAAACAACGGTAAAAAGGAAAATAAAAATGTCAAAAGAAATTGAATTAGAACCTTTGTATGAATTGCAAGATTGGGACACACAAACATATATTTGCAGTGTGAACGGCCAAGTGTGCGAACGGGCCAGCGAACATTTTCGTGATTTTAAATCATTTGTGGACGAATTGGCGGATACGAAATCCAACCGTTTGATTTCGGTCAAGGAAGTAAATGCTTGCCTGGGGTTGCCGCCATTGGTCCCCGATTGCCCAATTTGGACCGCCGAGATAAAAAAACGAATTCAAGAAAAACCGGAAGAAACAATGTCCGCTTGCAAAAGAATAAAAAGATTTTTTGATAAAAAATCAACCGAAATCCAAAAATAAAAAGGAAGATAAAAATGTCTGAAAAAATTGAATTGGAACCTTTGTATGAACGGGATTATAATTTACCCCAAGATACATATGTTTGTTCGGCCACTGGGTTGGTGTGCGAAAAGGTATCGAAACATTTTCGTGAATATCGCGCGTTTATAGAACATTTGTCTGAAACAAATGATGATAGGTTGTTTTTACAAAGCGAACCGAATTTGTGTACCGACCCAAATTATTTTGGTCGTTGCACTGTTTATGATAATGTTATGAAAAAAGTTGCCGAGCTCGCCAAAAACAGAGGACGTTAAAAATTCTGTCCTTTACATCGGTTTTATAAAAACAACTATTGCCACAGATTTTTATTTGCAAGGCAAAATGAAAGTATCGACTACCGCTTTAATCCCCTGGAACCACGAAATACTTTCATAGTCGGACTTTTTAGCCCGGCTTCTTCCATTGTTATAAACTCAATATCTCTGCTAATGAGCCCCATGCTGCGACCCATATTCCTTGTCGCAGTTTTGATTTTTCTTGTTTTAAGGCGATTCTTATATGTTTTATCTTGTTCCAATTCTTCACGATTATATAAAACCAATTTGGTATCTTTGATATAATATTTTACCAAATCTGCGAATGTGGAACCAGATTTACCCAACTTTTTATCAACGGCTTTTTGCAAATCCCCAAACACCAATTTGCCTATTTGGTCGCGGATTGTATCCCACTTTAATACATCTTTTTCTTTCTTTAATTTTTTCAGCAATTCTGTATAATCACTTGCCTGATAACCGCACTCTGATTTCATCCATTTGGCGAATGAATTACATACATCCGGTAATCGTCCAAGACCGCACATAAAATGATAGTATTTACTGATTGGCGCATGAAAGAATGAATCTGGCAACATAATACCCTTGATGTCGGTCCGCGGAATACCCCAACCAACATGGGCTTCAGATGGTATGCCGGACCCAACACCGTGCATTGAATAATCGGCTTTACAAACAAAAACTATTCCATCGGCGTATCCGTTGCCCAAAACCTCAGATTCACAAAATAACGGCGACACAAAAACAGAAACCTTGTTTGTCCCATTGTAGCCGCCCCCACCCATGGAGCTTTCAGGCATTCCGGTTTTTGATAATTCGCTTTGCGATAATATTCCATGTTTTAATATAGATTCCATTCTGAAAACATCGCCCCCAATGGAATGATAGCAATAATCTTCGTTTAATAATGGATTTTTAACCATATTTTACTCCTAATCTATCCGTGCTATTATACTATAAAACTAGCCTAAATTCAACTGTTTTTTTCTATTACATCATATGCGGTTTTATGATATAATTCCCCTGTTGTCTTGAAAGGGGATTTTTATGAAAGAAATAATTGCTTATGCGTTTTTGTCTGTTTATACCATTTTGGAATTTGTTGCCTATATTCCCCAGATTATCAAGATATTAAAGACACGGCATGCCGATGATTTAAGTTTAACATCCTGGTTCGTATGGATTACAACCGATTTGTCTTATTTGGGGTATGTTCTGTTGGAAACACCAGAGGTTGGTGTGATATTTATCGCCACACTAGATTTGGTATTTATTGTGACCGTATTCTTGCTAACCGCATATTATCAAAAACACAACAAACGTAAAAAAAGATGCTAGCACTAAAAAAATCCCGCATTTGCGGGATTTTTGTGAATCAGATGGGAATTTATTTTTCGCTCTTTTCGGTCTTTGTGCCTTTTTCCGCACTTGTTGCCGCCAAATCTTCGACAATACGCGCCTTTTTACCGGACAATTTCCGTAAAAAGAACAATTTCGCACGACGCACGCGACCAATACGAACCTTTTCAATTTTTTCGATTGCCGGGCTGTACAGTGGGAACTTGCGTTCAACGCCAACACCATAAGATTCACGACGAACCGTGAACGATGCGGTATTACCCATGCCACCATCACGCGCAATCACGACACCCTCGAACAATTGAATACGGAATTTGTCGCCATCTTTGATTTTTACATGCACGCGCAAAGTATCGCCCGCCTTGAAATTCGGAATAACCTTGTCGCCTTTGACCTTTGCGATATTTTTTTCTTCGATTTTTTTAATTATGTTCATTTTCATTTTCCTTTATTAAATCCGGACGACGCATTTTTGTTATTTCGTCCGATTGTTGTTTCCGCCACCGTTCTATATTGCCGTGGTGACCAGACAGCAGGACTTCTGGGACATTTCGTCCACGCCATACCGACGGGCGGGTATATAACGGCCATTCCAACCCCCCGATTTCAAAACTTTCATTTGCGGTTGATTCCGCACCACCGCCAAGGACATTATCCAACACGCGAACCGCGCTGTCAATAAAAACTTGCGCGGCAATTTCACCACCAGATAAAATATAATCACCAATGGATAATTCCATAATGTTATATTCATCAATAACCCGCTGGTCAATTCCTTCGTACCGACCACAGAGCAGGGTATAAACCGCGTTTTCCGCATCACCCGCGAACCCGCGCACCATTTTTTGGTCTAAACGCGCCCCACGCGGGGAAAAGTATATAATTTGTCCCGGTTTTTCGATTGAATCTATCGCCGCCCCCAACGCATCGGGGCGCATAACCATCCCCGCACCGCCACCGAATTGCGCATCATCAACACTGCCGTAATCATTTATGGCAAAATCGCGAATGTTTATAACATTATACGACCAAATTCCGTCCGCCAAGGCACGACCAACCACCCCGGCACCAAGTGTACCGGGAAACATTTCTGGAAAAACGGTCAGTATATTAAAGTGCATTTTTTATTTTTGTTTCTGACATTTTTGGCATAAATCAGGAATAGAGATAACGGCTTTGCGAATTATATCAATATTCATGCTTGTTGGAAAATTGAACAAATAGTATTGTCCAATAAAAGGCGACCGTGGTGTTTTCATTATTGCGCCTTGTTCGACCAAGTATTTTGCCACCGCACATTTATCTTTACCTTTTGAACAGTTTTTCCAGAATACTTGGGTCGCATAGCCACCCCCAACATACAAATTGCCGCCATTTATATCGTTATCTCTTGAATACGCATAAAATTCTTTCATCATATATTTTACCTTTGTTTTTTATTCAATTCGTTCCAGCATTGCCCACATATTATGCAAACCTCTTCGGGGTTTTTGCCGTCACGTTCTGCCTTTATTCCTGGACACTTTTCCGGTGGCAAGCAAGTTTTCCCCACTACTATCGAATAAATAAACCGTTCAAACATATTCATCTTGAATCTTCCTTTTTTATTCTGCTGTTATTATCTTCTTTTCAAAATCTACATTCGCCCCCTGAAAAGACACCATGTCACCATTTTCTAATTCCATAATGTCGCCGGCACCAAAGTTTTGAAAGCACACAAGGCGCCCCAATTCCGCACCATCACGGACAACCGTCATACCAATCAGATCTACCTGGTAATACTCATCCGATTTTGTTGGTGGCAAATCGTCACGGTTTATAAAAAGTTCTGTGCCCCGCAACGATTCCACCGCCGTTCGGTCGGCAAACCCGTCCACACGCATAATAACCATATTGGTATTCGGAAGCGCGCGTACAAAATGCAACGCACCGACCGGAATTTTATCGCCAAAAACCGCCAGTTTTTGAAAATCCGACGGTTTTTCGGTAAACGTCTGAACCCGGACTTCACCCCGTATGCCTTGGGGCGCAACAATTTTCCCAACCAAGATGTGACTATCAGATTTCATGTACCTTTCCAGATTTTAACAGAACATTTCGAATGTCCAAAATAAAAGACATTTCATCCATATGATTGTCCCGGGCATATTCACGCAAAATTCCAAGGTTTAAAAGATAACTTTCAAGCAACAGTTTTTTGGCGTAATCGCCGTCAAAATCAAGCGTGTCAAACACAAAACACAACGCTTTGCGACAGAGCCATTTTTGATACGGCGACAAATTGTTTTTCTGATAGGGCATTATTTTATTCCGCCAATGCTTCGGTTACGGATTCTGCTGCTGGGGCTTCCGCCGGTGCCTCAGCTGCGGCCTTAGCGGCGGCTTCGGCCGCGGCTTTTTCTTCGGCCAGTTTTGCTAATTTATCCGCCTTGTCTTTGATTTTTTGCAATGTTTTCTCTGATTGCAGATTCTTTTTTGTTTGAACCGGAATCACACGTTTTGCTACCAACCCGGCATTAGCAAGAAAACGATAAACACGATCCGACGGCTTTGCGCCCTTTGCCATCCACGCCTTGATTTCATCAATTTTAAGAATCACGCGTTTTTCATTGTCGCGCGCCAACATTGGGTCATATTTACCGACGACCTCTAACACATTACCGGAATTACGCGCATTGCGTGAATCGGTCACAACAATGTGATAATACGGACGTTTTTTTGCACCATAGCGTGCCAAACGAATAACAGTTGCCATTTTTATACTCCTTTTTTTAAAGAAACTGTTTTAACCCACAAAGAAAACCAACATCAAGGTTGAAAACTCAACGGATGATGCGCCTTGTGCATACCGCACACAGGTTTGATTCAAATGGCAATCTTTGGGATTTGCAAATGTATTTTGCACCAAAAATATCCAAAAGTCAAGTTGTTGCTATATTTAATCCATAACCCCAACATAAACACCCAAATCACTTGCCACACGCAACAACGGATCATCGGGTTCAATATATGCGTTCGCCGTTTTGACCGCCGGAATGTTCGGGTCGGCCCTAACATCGCCCGCGGCATAGAATTCCGCGAGTGGCACCGTCACGCAATCATTTCCACGCAGCGCCGTCATAACATATGTTTCATTGTTTTCAATTGCATCCAATGCACAGGTTGCCATTTTTGCGGCAAGCAACCGATCGCCCGCCACCGTATCACCCGCACGTTGAACATAGTCCGGAAATGCGGTTCGGTTCGTAATTCCCGCCGCGGTAAGTTTGCGCGCAATCATATCCGCCGGTCGCCCCGAATGCCCGCGCAGTGTTATGCCTTCGGACACCATAATAATACCATAATCACGGTCCACAAATTTTATATGTTGCACCAATTCATCAACATCGAACTTTATTTCCGGAACCAAAATCGCATCGGCGCCAACCGCAATTCCCGCATACAGCGCAAGTCGCCCACAATCGCGTCCCATTGTTTGCACCACAAACCATCGATGATGACTGCGCGCCGTCAAAAGTATCTGGTCACAATAACTTGTCAATTGTTCCACCGCCGTATCAAACCCGATTGTTCGGTCGGTAAGGGGGATGTCAAAATCAATGGTCTTTGGAATACATACCAACGACAGGTCGCGATAAATCTCACGATTTAACCAGGCGAGTGAAAAACTGCCGTTACCACCGACCAAAATCAGCGCATCCAACTTTAATTTTATCAATGCATCACGCAGGGTTTTATTAAACTCTTTTATCCGCCCAGTTTGCGCCGCCTTTTCAAAATTTAGCATACACGCATGCCCATTGTGCAGGAAACTGCCCGCAAGCCTGGCTTTTTCAATCGGCACGGTTTCCGTATTCATTTCTATCACATTTATCGGTTTGCAACAAAGCCCGTCCGTTCCATCAACAATTCCGTAAACCCGCCACCCGCGAATACTTGCGCCCAAAACAACACGATTTATCACGGTGTTAAGGCCACTGCAATCGCCACCAGTTGTCATAATTGCTATCTTTTTCATATTTTCTCCATTTTTCCGAACAATTATATCACAAATAAGTTGACAAAGAAACATTTTTTATGCTATTTTGTCTATTGAAAAAACATCACATAACGGGAGATACAAAATGGCAAACAATAATACCGCCGCCATGGGCAAAACAAAACGTTCCACCGACAACTTGATTGATGACGCAATTGCACGTCAAGACGGATGGCTTTCGCGCCGCCGCCGCTTTACACGCCGGTTTTTAAAAACACTTAATGATACCGAAGAAGAAAAAGTTTCGGGCCCAAAACCAAAATTGGATACGCATAACGAAGAAACAAAAAAATCCGTATTGCGCGAATACTGGTTTCCTATTGCTTGCGCGATTATTGTTTTGTTCGTTGCAATTTGGGCAATGTTTTCACAAACAAATGCCGGCCGCGATGTTGTCATAGTACGTGCGCCCAACCCAGTGGAAATTAAAACAACAATTAAAACAAATCAAAAGCTATCACCAACAACGGAAACCGACAAACCGTCCTTTGATATCGTTCGTATTAAACCAAACGGGATGATTGTTGTGGCGGGCCGGTGGCAACCTAATAAAAATGTTTCGATTGTTTTGAATAACAAAATCATCGCGACCGAAAGTACAAATGATGATGGTGAATTTGTCTATGCGCCGGGCCGCGGATTAAAACCGGGCAATTACACAATGGCATTGGTCGGTACGAAACCGGACAAAAAATCCGAAGACACGGTGTTCCTTTATGTATCTGATGTCGATTATCGCAATTCTGTATCATTACTTATGACAAAGGACGGCAGTCACGTTATGCAATCGCCCGCAATACTAAAAGACGGCGATTTGATTGTTTCGAAAATCGACTATCTTGATACCGGGCGTCTTGTTGTCACCGGGAACGCGTTGCCGCGTCTGCGCGTTTCACTTACATTAAACGATATGTTCCTTGGGGATACACGCGTATCAGATTACAAAAATTTTGGAATCGGCGCGGATGTGGGCAAATTGACACCCGGGCGGGAATATACACTTGGGGTTCGTTTGCATGATGCGGACGGCCAAACAATCGCAACCGTAAATCATAATTTTGTTATGCCGGAAATGACGGGTGACAACGACACGTTTTATACTGTGCGTCGTGGCGATTGTTTGTGGGTCATTGCACGAAACTTTTTGCGTCGCGGGGTATTGTTTAGCATTATTGCCGAACGCAACGCCATTGAAAACCCGGATTTGATTTTCCCAGAACAATTGTTACAAATTCCAATGAAGTAAAAAGGACATTATTATGAAACAAGAAAATGTTTTTGTTAGCACCAAGGATATGGTACGTATTACCGAAGAATTATACAATTTAACTCGTAATTATAGTGAAAACCAAAAAGCGAAGTTACAATGGGCAACACGGAAACTTTTAACATATTTGAACAGTCAATATATTTATAACATGAAATATTTTGTAACAAATAATAAAACATTCCAAACAAAATTTAATTCTATGATGACGCAAATAATGAATACAATGGAACGTTGTGATGCCGAAACATCCCCGGCAGAAAAGGTTCTGACCGACATTGAAATTATCGTTGCATTAAATAAAAATCAAAAACTAATTAATCGATGCGCCAACCCGTCGGTCGAATTACAAATGTACATCTGTAAAAAAGATCCAGCAAACTTCAGGTATATAAAACATCCTGCACCAGAAGTTGTAAATTTCGTTATTATAGAAAAGAAACATTATGATGCAATAAAATACACGGACACAGCCCTGTTACCAACCAATGTAAAGATTGCCGCATTTACCGAAGGTAATCTGCCAAACGACAAATTTAACAAAACCGAAATTTTGAACTATCTAGAGAACAATCCGGATGCCATAACTGTATGCACCACACAATTTGTCCAAGCACTGGAATCTAGACACGAATTATTTACGCCTGCGGAATTAGGGCAATTTCGTCTTGCATTAATAAGAATTCAGGCCAAAATAAGCCACAACGGTCTTGAAATGGTTTCAAACCGTCCAGGTTTAGGACGACAAATATATACCAAACAAGGAATATACAACCCTATTGAACCCAAGACACCTCAAGAATTTTTCATAAAATACATGAATAACCCAGGTTCAAATATTTGTAGCGAATCTGTTTATTTAATGCCTTATTCTATTAAAGAAATTGGTTCTCAATCAGAGGCATTACAAGAAATCGCACTGCGCCAAGGTTTTGAAAAATCTTTTGATTTAAATCGCATTTATTCGTACCTTCGCAATCCTTCGGATAGGATACAAATGCTTTATTCAATTATGTGCCAAATACGACAATTAGCAACAATGAAAAATTTACCAAAAGCTTTATATAATGATCTTTTGAATGAAGCACATAAATATGGAATTCCTACAACAATTGTGGAGAAATCATTGCATATTTTGGGAAACCGTATTGAACAAGAACTGCGTAAAAGAAAGAATCAACGTGTTTATGGAGTATAAAAATGAGTGAAAATCCTTATAGCATAAAAACAACTTATTATAAACGTGGGCAACAGGTATGCGCTGTTTCCACCGGTGCAAAGCAAAAAACAATTCGGCCACAACGTAATCACAAAAGATTTCGTGGCGGATGGGATTTAACAAAGTTTTACATAGATCACGAAAGGTAATAACCATGAACGAACAAAGACACCGCGCCGTACTTGACATGACCAACAAAACAAAAACACGGGCAGACCAAGAATGGCAAGAATTAATTCAACGTTTTCAGGTTTTGTTGCACAATGCCACAACAACCGCCAGTGTTGATATTTTACAAGAAATCATTAACATAATAAATTCATTACAATCAAACAAGCCAAAACCCAAAGTATACAGGGCAAAGGCCAAAAGATTTGAGGAATTAAAGGTCCTTATAAACAAAAATACCAACACATATTCGCACTAAAATTTTTCCGCTGGACAATTGTGTTGGATTGATATAGAATCCATCACACACCGCGGGCGTGGTATAATGGCAGCACGAAAGCTTCCCAAGCTTTAGACGAGGGTTCGATTCCCTTCGCCCGCACCAAAAATTCAACCGGCATTTTGCCGGTTTAATTTTTGCATGTGGCAACGGAAGAGAACCCGGTAAAGAGGGTTCGAAACCAAGTAGATTTCACAAGTGCAACGCGGTGAAATCGTTACGGGTTACCCGCACCACCAAAAATTTAAAATAAAATTGTTTACATTTGATAAAAAACGCGATAGATTAGGCGGACGCAGAAAAAAAGAACAGTTATGACAAACCGAATTTCTATTTCCAAAACATTCGATTGGTATTTAACCGAAATAATGCCGGTCGTTGAAAAATATACCGTTCAACAAAAGGGCGGTTATCATGGACTTTACACGCATACCGCGGCGGTGGTTTTTCGTGGAATTGATTACGCGTTGGCCCTTGGGCAAGACACAACTGGGGTTGTGTTGGCCTGCGCTTTTCATGATATGGCACGAACGCATGACGGTGACGACACCATACATGGACCCAACGCAATCCCATTGGCAGAGCAGGTTATGAACGAAATCATTCCACCGGATTTCGGTACCCGCGAATCCATTATATATGCAGTTAAAAATCATTCGCTAAACTTAAAGGCACCTGATTATATTTCCGCATGCCTTTGGGATGCGGACAGGACACGCCTTGCGCGGGAATGCGGATATTATCCAAAATTCTTTACAAGTCAACGCGCACAATATGTTGCATCGCACCCAGTGGAGGAATATTTGAAATTTATGCAACAAAACATGTCTGCGCGCGCCCGTGGTATCATAGAACTTGGCGAATGTTATTGATTTTTTTCATATATTGGCGTATACCATAAGAAACACAAAGGAGATAAATCATGGCAAATGAAAACCTTAATCCATTATTGGCGGCCCAGGCACGCGTAAAATCTGCATGCGATAAATTGGGCCTGGGTAACAACATTTATGAAATTCTTAAAAATCCCGCCCGTATTATAGAGGTGCAAATTCCCCTTAAAATGGACGATGGATCTATTAAAACCTTTACAGGTTTCCGCGCGCAACATAATACCGCACTGGGACCGTCCAAGGGCGGAATCCGTTTTCATCCCGCCGTATCGCGTGATGAGGTTTCCGCACTTTCAATTTGGATGACATTCAAATGTGCGGTGACGGGTTTGCCGTATGGGGGCGGCAAGGGCGGAATTATCGTTGACCCAAAAACATTATCGGCGGGCGAATTGGAACGTCTGTGCCGCGGGTATGTTGATGCGATATATCCGATACTCGGCGAAAAGTCCGATGTCCCGGCGCCGGATGTCAACACAAACGGACAAATTATGTCATGGATGATCGATGAATATATCAAACTTTCGGGCGACAATTCTTTTGGCACATTTACCGGTAAACCGGTGGAATTGAACGGTTCATTGGGACGGACAAGTGCAACTGGTTTTGGAATTGCAACAACTATCGCGTCGGCACTAAAAACAATGGCCAAGGATATAAACGACGCAACAATCGCAATCCAAGGTTTCGGCAACGTGGGCAGTTTCACCGCCAAATGTGCATTTGACATGGGCGCACGGGTTGTTGCAATCGCCGAATGGAACACTATTCTTTATAACGAAAACGGAATTGACATTGATGCGCTTATGAAATACAAGGACACAAACAAGGGCAGTATTGCCGATTTCCCGGACGCAACCGTAATAACCGCCAACGAATTTTGGGGATTGCCGGTGGATGTTTTGTGTCCTTGCGCAATGGAAAACACAATAAACACCGATACCGCACCACTCGTCAAAACCAATTTGATAGTAGAGGGCGCAAACGGCCCCACAACACTTGAGGCCGAAGAATTGTTATTAAAACGTGGCGTAATGATTGTGCCAGACATTTTGGCGAACGCCGGTGGCGTGACGGTTTCATACTTTGAATGGGTGCAAAATCGGTACGGCTATTATTGGCCGGAAAGCGAAGTTGCGGATAAAGAACGCACCGCCATGATTTCCGCATTTGACGCAATTTATAAAATAAAGCACGAATACAGCGTCAGCATGCGCGAAGCCGCATATATGTATTCAATAAAACGCATCGCAACGGCGATGAAATTACGCGGATGGTGTTAAAAAAACGGGCGCATTCGCGCCCGCACTAACACTAACCACTAACACTCATCACTATTTTTCCGAAAAATCGGCATCGCGTGCGCCATCGGATTTATTGTCGTCCGACGCATTTGCACCTGCGGCATTTTGCGCCTCTTGTTGTGCCTTGTAAACCGCTTCGCCAAGTTTCATGGCTTTTTCGGTAAGCGCCTCGGTCTTTTGTTTCAGTGATTCCGCGGTCGCATCGGCCTTTGCCAATTCATCCGCTAATTCTTTCTTGGCCGATTCGATTGCGCCCCTATCATCCGCGCTTATTTTGTCACCATGTTCTTTTAGTGACTTTTCAATCGCGTTGATTGCGGCCTCCGCGTTATTTTTCGCCTCTGCTAATTCGCGTTTTTTCTTGTCCGCGTCGGCATTGGCGGCGGCTTCATCAACCATGCGTTTGATTTCTTCTTCGGAAAGTCCACCATCAGATTTAATCGAAATCGCCTGTTCTTTGCCGGTGCCTTTATCGCGCGCCGACACATGAACAATACCATTTGCGTCGATATCAAAAGATACTTCGATTTGCGGCATTCCACGTGGCGCAGGTGCGATACCTTCCAAATTAAATTGCCCCAGCAATTTATTATCCGCCGCCATGTCGCGTTCGCCTTGGAACACACGAATTGTCACGGCCGATTGATTATCTTCGGCGGTTGAAAACACCTGGGACTTTTTGGTTGGGATTGTTGTGTTGCGGTCAATAAGACGTGTAAACACACCACCCAATGTTTCAATCCCGAGTGACAACGGTGTCACATCCAACAACAAAACATCTTTGACATCGCCCTTTAACACGCCACCCTGAATCGCGGCACCCATTGCAACAACTTCGTCCGGGTTCACGCCCTTGTGCGGTTCGCGACCAAAGAATTCTTTGACTGTTTCAACAACCTTGGGCATACGGGTTTGACCACCAACCAAGATAACTTCATTGATTTGCGATTTTTCAATACCCGCATCCTTTAACGCCTTTTTGCACGGTTCGATTGTTTTTTGAATCAAATCATCAACCAACGATTCCAACTTTGCCCGCGTCAATGTCGTATTGAAATGTTTCGGCCCCGATGCATCCGCCGTAAGGAAGGGCAGGTTGATATCGGTTGACATCTTGGACGACAGTTCGATTTTCGCCTTTTCGGCGGCCTCTTTTAACCGTTGCAACGCCAATTTATCGCCCGACAGGTCAATACCGGTTTGTGCCTTGAATTCTTCAATTAAATATTTCAAAATCCGCGCATCAAAGTCCGACCCACCAAGTGCCGTATCACCATTGGTTGATTTCACTTCGAACACGCCGTCAACGATTTCAAGCACCGACACATCGAACGTTCCACCCCCAAGGTCATAAACAACAATCGTGCCGTCCTTGCTTTTATCCAACCCATACGCCAACGCCGCCGCGGTCGGTTCGTTCACAATACGCAACACATTTAACCCCGCAATACGACCGGCATCTTTGGTTGCCTGGCGTTGTGAATCGTTAAAATACGCCGGCACAGTAATAACCGCATCGGTTACTGTTTCACCTAAATAATTTTCCGCATCTTTCTTAAGTTTACCAAGAATCATTGCCGAAATCTGTGACGGGGCATATTTTTTGCCATCAATTTCAACCCACGCATCACCATTATCGCCCGCAACGATTTTATAAGGCACGCGTTTCATAATCTCTTTAACCTCTGGACTATCATAGCGCAACCCCATAAGACGTTTAATTTCATAAATAGTATTTTCCGGATTCGTCACGGCCTGGTTCTTGGCGGTAATACCGACCAACTGTTCGCCGTTCGATGTAATTGCAACAACCGACGGCGTTGTCCGGCCACCTTCGGCATTTTCAATAATTTTTGGATCGTTTCCGTCCATGAACGCCATGGCGGAATTAGTCGTCCCCAAATCGATACCTAATACTTTTCCCATTTTTTTACTCCTATATTTATTTGTCTTTGTATGCCACAAATATAGTTATCACAAAACCCATTTCAAGACCATAGGAATAAAAATTATCCGTCACCGCTTCGCGGTAACAGGACGGGTGATTAGCGATTAGTGAAAAAAGCAAAACGGCGCAACGCGCCGTTTTCACTAACAACTTACCACTTACACTATTTTTTTGCTGGTGCCGCCGCAGGTGCCGCGGTTGCCGCCGCCGGTTTCTTCGCATCGGCTTCTTCCGGCATCTTACCACCGATTGTGGCGAACGCCAATTCCGCCTGGTGCAGGCCCAGTGCCACACCGTCTGGCAAAACCAAATCTGAACCGTGGACGGTGTCACCAATTGTTAAATCCGCCAAATCAAGGACGATTTTTTCCGGTAATTTATCAACCAGTGCGACCAACGAAACCTTACGCACCGCAAAGTTCAAAACACCACCCAGTTTTAACCCCTTGGACGTGTCGGCATTTATAACCTCTACCGGAACCGAAACGCAAACGGGCTTTTTAACATCGATGCGTTTGAAATCAACATGAACGATTTTGTCAGACACCGGATGATATTGAATATCCATCAACATTGCGTCTTCTTTACCATTTTTTGTCGTAATATGAAACAGTTTTGTCCGTAACGCCGGAATTTGAACAATCGGCGCAAAATCACGACCGGAAATTTCGATTGCGACCGGATCTTTCTTTTCGCCATAAATGACGGCGGGGATATTTTTGTTATTACGAATTGCACGTGCGGCCCCCTTGCCGGCAACATTGCGAATCTCTGCATTTAATTCAATTGCCATTTTTTATCCTTTTTACTTGTCCCCCAAAGCCTTGGCGACGGGGGATTGTTAGCTTTTGCACAACCTCCAAGGGTGTTGTGCGGGCCACATTATGCACCAAAATTATTGAAAATGCAAGTTATTTATTGCCGTGCCGCCGTAAAATCAAAAAACGTGCCCGGCCGTATGTTTTATCACGCAAAATTTCCCATTTTGTTTCATCGGGCGAATAGGGCACAACCTTTTCAATTTCTTGGACAACAATCGTACCTGCACGCACAGAATCCGCCAAATTTGCCACAAAGTCAATTCCAACACGCGCATCTTCATACGGCGGGTCAACAAAAACCAAATCCACACGCGGCGCATATTTCCAGATACGACTTGCCGCGTCAGACGCGTCAATCTTAACCCGCGCCCAATCAACATCACGAACATTTTGTCGCACCGCGTTCAAAGAATCATCCGAAACATCGGTAAAAATCGCGGTCGAATCATTGTATCGTGATAGAACCTCTAAACCCAATGCGCCGGACCCCGCAAACGCGTCCCAAACCGCCAATTTTTGATATGGTTCCAACAGTATTTCGGCAAGCATATTAAACACCGCCGCCCGCGCCATATTCTGGGTCGGTCGCGCAGAGTGGGGCACCCGCAACTTTCGCGCGCGTAATTCCCCGGAAATAATTTGCAATTTTGAATCCATATGCTACAGTTTATAATAATGAATATAATGACGCAAGTTTTAAATTTGGCACGGCGCGCGGGCGCGGGTGGCGACGTTCCGGTTGGCGCGGTAATTGTCCGCGACGGGAAAATTATTGCGCGTGGCGAAAACTTGGTCCAACGAAAGATGAACCCAACATTGCACGCGGAAATCGTCGCGATAAACCGCGCGTGCAAAAAATTGGGGCAAAAGTTCCTGGACGATTGCGATATTTATGTTTCATTGGAACCGTGCGCAATGTGCGCAACTGCAATTTCATTTGCGCGAATCCGCAACATCTATTTTGCGGCGACCGATGACAAGGGTGGCGGTATTACCGCAAACGCACGCGTGTTCGATAATGACCGACACCTTTGGCACCCAAACATAGTGCAATTGCCGGAATACGCGGATGCGTCCGCCAGATTGCTGCGTGAATTCTTTGCCAAACGACGTAAAGATAAAAAACTTGATAATTAAAATTATCCACAGATCAAATTTATTAATAGAAAATTGCTAAAAATTCCGCATATGCGGGATTTTTACTTACACTAATGACTTTCCCGTCATATCCGCCGGTTGTTTCACACCCAACAACTTCAAAATTGTTGGTGCAACATCGGCCAAGCCGCCATTACGCAATTTTTTATACGGTGGTTCGCTTACCAAAATCGCACGCACCCGATTATTCGTATGCGCGGTCCACGGGGCATTTGATTTATCGTCCCACATTTTTTCCGCATTACCGTGGTCGGCGATAATCAGCATTTTTCCACTAACCGAAAGCACCGCCGGCACAATTTGCGAAAGTTGCCCGTCTAAACATTCCATCGCCCGCACGGTTGCCGCCTCGTTCCCTGTATGTCCAACCATATCGCCGTTGGCAAAGTTCAACATGATAGCATCAAATTTTCCAATGCGTTTCAACAATGCCGCCGTAATTTCGTTTGCAGACATTTCAGGTTTCATATCAAATGTCGCAACGGACGGTGAATCAATCAGGACCTTTTCTTCGTTCGGGTAATCAATCGTCCGTTCCGCATCCATGAAATATGTCACATGATTATACTTTTCCGTTTCCGCAATTCGTAATTGCGACAGGCCCGCCGCCGCAACCACATCGCCCAAAGTATTTTCCACCGGGACATCAACAAGCAGTGCAGGGCAATGTTCGTTTAACCCTTCGCCATATTGTGAAAAACAAAGTATATGCGCATGTGTGCCCAGTAATGCGCGAACGATTTGCCGCGCACGATCACTGCGATAATTACCAAAAACAAACCCATCACGCGGTGAAATCGGCGTTGGATTTATAATAGTTGGTTTAAAAAATTCATCCGTCACGCCCGCCGCATAGGATTTTTTGATTGCGTCTTCTATCGTTGGTGCCGATGCATCCGCGCGTGCATTTGCAATCGCATTGAACGCCTTTTCCGTCCGGTCCATATTTTTATTCCGGTCCATCGTATAGTATCGTCCCGACAATGTTCCAAAGAACGCACGTCCATCGGCAAAATACGGCGCCAGCATCCGTTTAATTGTTCGCACATACTTCATCGCGGACCGTGGCGGCGTATCACGCCCATCGGCAATAAAGTGGATACAAACCGTTAGTCCCGCATCCAAAATATATTTCATAATCTTTATTTCGTCCAGCACATCCGCATGCACCCGCCCATCGGACATCAGACCCGCAAAATGCACGATTCCGCCGTCCCGCCGAACATCAGCAATAAATTTGTTTAACGGTTTGTTTTTTGCCCAATCTTCACGCGCGAATCGCAATAAATACTGCATAACCACACGTCCGGCACCGATACAGATGTGTCCAACCTCTGAATTTCCCATAAGATTTCCTGGCAAACCAACCGCCGTCCCCGACGCACGCAAAAATGAATTCGGATATTTTTTTATCAGCCCATTAAAATACGGCATCTTTGCCATTGCCACCGCATTATGCTTTACATTTTCGCTATATCCGACACCATCTAATATACATAAAACGACTGTTTTTTTCATATCTTTTCTCCCATATTGAAAACATAATAACACAGGGCTTTTTTGATTGCAAAACAAAAAGAAACATTGTATAAAATATGGGAAACATATCTTATAAAAGGACAAAACATGTCTGGGAAAGCATATATACCATCAACCGTTGACCAACATATCGGCAAACGCATGCAGTTGCGACGCACAATGATGGGCATGTCGTTAAAGGATTTGGCGCGTGTCTGTGGCGTCACTTTTCAGCAAATTCAAAAATACGAAACCGCGGACAACCGCATATCTGCATCGCGCCTGTTTGAAATTGGTCGTGCGATGCAAACACCGGTTTCGTTCTTTTTTGTGGGGTTGCCGGGGAATATGCCGGACGAAACAAAATCATCGCGTTCAATTCATGTCCATTCGCCAAGTTCGGACGACCCGTTGATTCGCACCGAAACATTGGAATTGGTCCGTATGTATTGGAAATTGGCAAACGACAAACAACGCGAATCCGTAATGAATTTGCTAAAATCTCTAACCGCAGGCGAGTAGTTAAATAAGTTGCTAAACTTAAAGATACAGGGTGCACACCCTGTATCTTTAATTGTTTGGATTCTTGCCTTGCGTGCTTACATCAAGCGAACCACCTGTACAACTAATACTATCTACATTCGCCCCCAATCCACCACTACTACGAGAACAGTTCCCGACCGCACTACTAAGCAAATCTACAACCTCACCAAGTGTCATTTGCGCCCCACCAAACGTGACAGCTTTCTCAGAAATAGCATCATTCAGGGTATCATTAGTCACAAAATCTTTAAAGGCACCTTCCGCACCACTTTCTACTTCTGTGTTAATTGCATCACTAACCGCGGTTCCCAATGAACTCGTTGTCAAATAATTATTTGCGGTCAAATAATTTGCATCAATTTTGCCATTCGCCGTTGTTTGTGCCGCTTCTGCTGCGCTCTGTGCCGCAGATATTTTGTTTGACAATGAATTATTACCATTACCCAAACTTTGACAGACGTAATATGTTGTATCCGTTGTCACCGATGAAGTGGTGCAACGCAAATATGCCGATGTCTCCGCAGTACACACATTCGACGGCTTGGCGATTTCCACACACGAATCTTGTTCTGTAGTGGTATATGTGGTTGTCCCATCACACGCGGTTTTAGTAACGGTCTTGGACCCTATATTCGGATACAAATTACCAGTCTTGGTCCCTCGACTATACGCAGTTGTTGATGTTGTTTTTATTATTGTAGAAGAATTCGTATTATTCCCCGCACACGGGTCCACCGCCGCCACGGCCGTTTCGGCCACGCTCTGCGCCGCACTTAACACCGAATTGCCATCCGCACAAAGATTGTACTCGGTACCATTATTTTGTTGCGTACATTTATAATAAACTTTACCGGACGCTGTACAAACACCATTTGGTTTTGCAATTTCTTCACACTTGTCCGGGGTCGAACTTATTGTTGTTTCGCTGTTATCGCACTTTACACTCTTATTTACCACCTTACCAACCCCGGTTTTAACAGTCCCGGAACCCGTCGGCGCGGTATACGAAACCGTTTTTTTCCTTTCCACCGATGATGAATTAGCATTTGTTCCAACACAGACCGCATCCTCTTTATTACTTAACGCCGATGAAAATGTTGTTCCAGTTGTTGCCTCGCACACATTATATTTTGCATAATTGGTATTACCAGCATAAGTTCCCTGTGGTTTACATTCAAAGTATGTCCCATTACACGTAACACCACTTGGTGCAACAATCGGAACACATGGATCGTTTTCATTATCAACCGTCAAACTTGTATTACACATTTCATGCGTTAACACCATTTTACCACGTGTCGCATAAATTGTCACCCCGCCATTTTCTGTCGAACCCGATGGACCACTATATGTCCGCAAAGTGTGTTTTACAGCCGTATTTGAATCTTCGTATCCAGTACAATTATTATCGCCCGCAGGTCCGGTAAATTCCGCACAACCGCTTGGACATGTTGGCCAAGAACTGCCATTATAAATACATAATTTTCCATTTCCGTCACCATTGACTATATACGCATCGTTTTGCGCCGGATTGGAAACACTATTCAAAGCACTACAATTTGCAACCGATCCTTTGTAGTTAAACGATGTTCCGTCATTACCATCATATGTATCAAAGGTTGTATCTGTCCCGCAACCCGACACAGTTGTACGCGCCCCAACGGTATTTTCACTCCTAGAGGAATTATTATAAGAATAGGTACCACTTGTTTCCTTGTTTATATATTTTGTGGTATATGTCGGGGTGCACCCAACCGGCACATCAGCCGTTGTTGTTAATATATCATTCGTGCATGTATTTTTGAACGTCACTCTTTTGTGGGTAACTTTACTTGTTGCCGCATCCGTCACATCGGCAACGCTATCTACCGTAATTCCACAATTATTATCGTATATGTACGAAGTTGTTGAACCACTGCCATCACACTGTGTTGTCACGATTTTAACCCCACTGCGCGTTGTATCACCACATTTACTACTTCCCGTTCCATAACAACGGGTCCTGGTCTCGGTCGGTCTGCAATCCGTTCCATTCGTCCCATTTATACCATCCGCCCCCTTTGGCGCAACAAAGTTACCTATTGTATAGTCCGCAAACGCCGGCAAAGACACACACGTCCCTAAAATCATAAAAACGAAAATATTCTTTCTCATTTTTTACCCTCTCGATTTATTTACCTTATATTTTATTCTGTACAGGTCATAGTATACTTATTTCCACCACTACCATCCGTCCCATTTGGTGTAAGCGTAATTCCGCCCTGACACGGTTGTAATGTTGCGCGATACGACGAACGCGACAAATCATTCGCACTGGCATCTGGGTTGTCTTGAAGTTCTTCTCGGGCCCACGTGCCGTAATCAGAAATATCCTGCATAAACTCCGTCAATCCCAAAGCATTACAATCTTTACTAAACAATTTTTGACATGTAGTATTATCGGTCTGTTGCTCCTTCCAAAGTTCTAACGCCGATGCACCTTGCAGGCTTTCAACCGGCACAACGGGTTTGCCGGTCACCCCACCCGCACTCATTAAAATATAATCTTTGTTATCATAAGTTCCCGTTGTGAATGTAACGTCGCTATCCAACTTGTTCGCAACCGCACTGGAAAGTGCAACCGCCGCCGACAAAGGATCACATGCATTATACTCGCGATTCGATGCATTTGCACTGGTGGCATCATACATCTGTTTATGACATTTATAATACGGCTTGTACGTTGTCCCGCTTTTACAATTATCACTTGCCGCAAGTGGTTCACAAGTATCGTATATGTACTCAGTTGTATTTCCGGCTGGGTTACACATCGTCGTCGTCTTTACACTATACCCGACACGTTTTGATTGGGTTCCAGAAACCGGGGTAACATATTCATACTGAATACTTTTTACCTTCTTCTTTGCGGCATCACTGGTTGTGTCACCACCACACGGGTCATTATCAGAAATTGCCCCAAATATCGAAGTCCCGGCCGTGCAAAGGTTATATGTCGTTTCGGCTTTCTTGTCAGTGCTATTTTCATCGCCCTTGCGCTTACATGTTTTAAGAACCTTGTTCGCCGGACATATCGAACTTGTATCCGGTATTTCTTCGCACTGGTCATCCTCTGACGAATCAACTATGGCGCTTGCACTTGAATTGCACGGGATCTTGTTTGTAACCATTTTACCGGGCGTATTATAGTAAGAATTTGTTCCAGTTTTAGTTGGTGCCGTATACGCCCGTTCTGTCTTTTTGACTATGGTTGTCGAACTCTCGTTACCGACACACTGCGGATATGCCGCACAGTACCCATACGTCGTTCCACGCGCCGTTGCAGACGCAGTTCCTTCATCGGCCTGGCGCTTACACTGCATCCAAACACCATTCGTACAGGTTTGTCCAGCCGGTGTCGGCACCACTTCTTTACATTCATCCGCCGTAGATTCTGTATGATCCGTATCGTCACACATTTTATACACCGATGTCAAAGCCCCCTGACTATTCGTACTGCGCGTATATGTCCGGCTTACCACCTTTTTAACCGCCCTGGCAAGGTTGTCGGCCCCACTAATCCCCGCACACGGATCGTTTTCTGCAGCATCATCAATCGCCGACCCAATATCGATCAAACCATCAGGGCAGGTACCATTTGCATACCCAAGGCAATATAGCGCCTCAGCTGTATACGGACTTGCCAACCCCGGCGTTCCCGTCGGCGCGCCAACGGTGCACCTTGTAACAGACGCGGTCACGGTGCTTGAACCACTGTTTGTCCGTGTCAAAAGCGTTTCACACTTGTCATATTCTTGGTTTGTTCCACGCACAGCTACCGCCCCAGATGCTTCCTCATTATAAGTGTATCCTGGTTTTAGCGGCTTATTACTATTCGCTCCCGTCCCCATTATTGGCAAATGATACCTTAATGTGGATGTTATCACGTCCGAAGTACTTTCAGCATACCCAACGCAACTTGTTGACGCACTATCTGTGGTATTCAAACAATATTCGGTACCGACACCCCACACGGTGGTCCCGGGGGTCTGAACCTTACATTTTAAGGTACTTTGCGTCGTTGTGGTTGCCGTTCTTACACCGGTACCATTATCAGCCATACCAAACGTTCGTTTATAAACCGTATGACATTCATCCGGATTATGTCTTTCGGCACCGTCCACTTCCGCCCCACTGCTGGTATATTTATGCACCCACTTTGTATACCCCCGTGCGGTAAATTTACCATCATTAACCGTCGGTGCCACATACACCAATTTTGGATACTCAGTTACTTCGGCATCACTACATACATAATATGGTGTAGTGGGTTCTTCTTGCGGTGTGCACATCAAAAGCGTTTGATTCCCCGAACATGTTTTGCCCCCAACGGTCCGTGACGCCCCCGACGCAAGTGAAACCGGATCACACTTATCATATTTCTTAACTATTTTATTCCCATCTGTATCGCACATCACATTGGTTTCCGTATAGTAACCTATACCCGTTGTTGTACCATTTAACCCGTTTCCATGCGGGACATAGACATTAGTTGTGTTGCGCACCGTTGTCAACGCCGCCGCTGATCCCGCTGTCAACCCATCACACGGATTGTAATCTCCGCCCGGCGCACCATCTTCACCATAATACGTGTCCAGATTTTCTGTGTCGGTATTACATGAATTTGTCACTATAACACGTTCACCGCGCGCATCGTCTTTGGTAGTATTTGCTATAAATCCACCATTACCATCATCATGCAAATACCTATGCGTATAATTTACCTGACACATCATGCCGTTTAATTTATTTATAATATCATCATCAGTTATTATCGAACAATCATTTCCTGCATAGGTTGGCGAACAACACATATTCCAATTCGTTCCATCATTGGTCACGAAACAAGATTTGCCATTTTCCCCCTGTAACCCCTGGACAGACACACGCCCCCAACAACCATTTCCATCATTATAATACGGCGTCCCGCCAACAGTTCCATTAACCCAGCAACTAGCAACATTACAATCTGACACCTTGCAATAATACAAGTAATCATTATCCGCCGCCAAGCTAACCGGAACAATCTCATCCTTGAGTGCATACTTTCCATTCAATGGATCCGGAAAACACCCTGAATAAGAATTTACACTGGCACGCGAATCCACCGGCGTGCATTGCTGATACGCATAACCCGTTGCACAAGTGACATTTAACGGTGCCGTTGCCGAAGAACACTTGTCATCTACCGTGTTTGTACGCACATTACCGTCACACATTACTTCTTTTGTTAACTTATAACCAACGGTCCCTGTGCAATTTGTTGTGCATGTACCACCACCGACCGGATAAACATGGGCGACATACTCTGATTCTGTGGCACTAACCGTCGTTTCCCACGCATTATCGGACGATGTCAAACCCGCACACACATCAACCGCCCCAACGGGTATAGTATATTGGTTGCAATCACTTAAATGATTTCCCAAACAATATGTTGTGGTGTTTGGCACCCATGTTGTCAATAAACTCGCAGGATACTGATAATCTTGAACAGTACACTTTGTAACACGCGCACTTTGATTACCGGGTTTTGCATACTCCTTACATTCATCAGCGACACCCGTTTCAGTTACCCGACGACCATCATCATATGCATAAACCTTTTGTGTAAATCCCCTGCTGACCACACCCCCATCAGATGACCTTGGGGCGGTATATTCATATCTTGGAAAGCCGTCTTCAACATCGCTAATCACGAAAATATAAGTATCCCCCTGTTGATATACGTCATGGTTTTCCGTCACATCAGGCCATGTCTTAGCATTACCTTGTGCTTTACATTTTTTAGATTTCCGTCCTTGTGGATCCTCGCCAAACTCACAACTATCTCTATTTATTCCTACAATCTCGCCATCCACAAGTTTCTTTAGATACCCCTCTTGATTCGGTGCATCTTGCGCCGATTCGGGATAGGGCACATATTCCTCTGTTACGGTAACATCACCACCGGCACCATTTTCACCATCACAGGTTTCCCGAACTATTTCGTCACCATCATTTACACAGCTACCACTTTGTAGCAATTTTTTCTGAATTGTTGTGGTATAGCAACCATTACCATCCTTTGTCGTAACGGTAATTACGGGTGTACAACCGTCTTTACCGTCGACCGGCTTCGGAATCGAAAACACGCCCATTGAAACGTCATTCGGCCCCAGTGCGGCAAATGCCTGTCCACACGTGACAACCGCCAAGACAAAACCAATCATACCAAAAATCATATTTTTCCTCATTTTTTCATCCCCTCAATTACTCATTCGTGTTACATATCAACTGAAATGACTCTTTGTTCGCATCATATCCTTCGTCACCCGGAACAAGCGGTTCCATCCTATATGATGCACACATAAACTCAGAAACGTCGGCAATCTCGCCATAATCATGAAGCTCAATAGCACCACTCATCTGCTTCAGATGTATCTTTTTTCCACTACGAACCAATCTAAGTCCGCTTTGTGGCAAATACGTACTCGCCGCCTCGCTACTCTTAAGATACTGACTCAAATCCACCTCTAACTTCTGCCAACCACAAGTGTCGGACGTATCATTCGCCTGGCACGGCGGTTCGTTTTCACAATTTTCACTGCAAATATATGTCTCACTGACATCATTATTGGTAACGGTCTTTACCGTAACACCACCACTTGCCGCAGTCGCCGCAACATAATCAACAATATATTTTGCAACGGTTTCATCACTATAGCCCTGGGGCAACCCAAGCTTTTCACTAACTGTATACGGTTTCCGCTCATTATCGACCATGCGTCCACCCAAATTGCCAATTCTATTATCAACCGCATCAACATAGGATTTTACCGTTCCGCTACTAATATCAATCTTGGCACCAACATTCGCATAATCGCCACCTAGCGTACCAATCGCATCATTAACATATTGCTCTGTGGCATAACCGTTCAAATTCACCTCTAACTTCTGCCAACCACATGTGGATCCACTACCCGCCGGGCAGGGTGGAGTATTTGCCATATCACAATTCTCGCTACAAATATATGTGTCAACACCAACCGTTTTTACCTGTACCCCACCACTTGCCGCGTGTTCCGCAATATATTGCGCCACGGTTTTATTGGCATCGTCGTCTGTGAACCCAAGCCGATCGACAATATATTTTGTCACCGTCTTGTTTGCATAATCACTCGGAAGACCAAGTTTATTCTCCACGGAATACGAACGCGTCTGACCATTATCATTTACGTACGTGCCAAGATTACCAAATTTATTATCCACATATTGCTTTACTTTTTCCGGTTCATCCTCTCCACCAAACCCGTCAAGTATCGCTTCTATGTCATCCAAAGCAGACAAATCAACACTCAACTCTTCCCAACCAGTATCTGGTGCATGATTCGTACAATTACCAGACGAACAGATATACGTTGTTCCCTGATATGTTTCCGTCATAATAGTCGGTTTTACATCCGCAACCTTATCGTCAATATATTGCTTTACAGTTTTAGTATTGTTATCGGTACCAAACCCAAGCCGCCCCGCAACAGTTGTATAATCATAACCATTCACATCCTTGCCCAAACTCTTCACCCGATCCCACGCATTATTTGCGGTCGTATTTGCTGTGTCTGCTGTGCCTTGCGCCGTCTCAGCCGCAGTCGCCGCATTTCCCGCTTTGGTATCTGCTATGGCCGCCGCCGCAGATGCACCACTCGCCAAATTATATGTTGCACTAAGGCCGGTCGACGAATTTTCCACCGCCGTCTGAACGGATTTATCCGCATACAACACATTCGCCGCTTCTTGCGTCAAATAACCCGACACATCAATCGTTATCTTTGCCCATTGAGCCGGATAATAATCCAACACAGGTTTTGAACAATTATTTCCTGTCTTACAAATATACGTATCATTACCAACCTGTTCAACCTGAATATCCCTGCTAATGCCATCAATTTTTGATTGAATATAGTCCGCGACAGTTTGATCAGCATTAATAATTAAATTTCCAAGTTTTGCCGCCACACTTGTTGCATATGTCGAACCATCTGTTTTACCCAACGAACCAACCCGATTATCGACATAAGTTTTTACCGTAGTATTCTTGGTATCATCGGTATTAAGACCGATTTTTTGTGCAACCGTATAATTTGCACTGCCATTTGACCCCAAATCACCAATACTTGTCTTTAAAACAAACTTATCATCAACATATTGTTTTACACTTGTGTAAGATTGAGGACTTCCCCATATATCCGAATACACCCCCAAAGGACCAATCTTATCGCTAATATACTGCTCCACCGTTTTACTGGCATTACCAGCAATACTATCTCCCAATTTTGTACGTGGCACATAATTAGCCTGCAGGTACGTTAACACGCTATACGGTGTCTGTTGTCCCCATTCATTCGTACTATACCCCAAAGAACCAATACTGGTATCAATATAGTTCTTTACATTTGCTGGCTGATTATTACCACCAAATCCGTTAAGTATCGTATTAATAGACGACAAATCCACATTAACCTTTGCCCACTGACTAGAGTCTGCACTCGGTTCACCCGTACAGCCACTCCCTCTCTTACAAATATACGTAAACCCATCAACACTACTTGTTTGTACCTGAATAGTAGTACTGATATTACTAACCTTGTTATCAACATATTCTTTTACTGTTGTATTTCCATATTGATAATCATTAAGGCCAATTTTAGCACCAACACTTGTAAAACTCCCCCCCAGCTCTCCAATTTGGGTTTTCAGTGCATATAACGCATTTCCTTCTGTTTCTGTAAGGTATTCGGAAGGTATATTAAGTTCTATCCGCGCCCAATAGGGGGATGATGACGACGGCGAATCCAAACAGGTCCCCGTACGACAAATATAAGTATACCCATCGGAACCAGTTTCAACCCGAATAGTTGACCCAGTACTGTTAACTTGTTCATCAACATATTCCGTCACGGTCTTGGAACCCAAACTTTCTAACTTGCCCCACGCCTTGTCCGCCGTTGTTTGGGCGGCGGCGGCTGTTGTTTTTGCGTCATTTGCGGCATTTTGTGCCTGGGTCGCGCTGGTTTGCGCGGCCGTGGCGGCGGTCTTTGCCTCGTTCGCGGTGGATTGTACCCCGTTCAATGCAGTAATCGTCGCAAACTCCCTTTCCGCATCGTTTTCCGTAAGATACCCCGACATATCAACACTCACCGGTACCCATTCATCGGTGGAATATGGTCCAGGTTGACTCGCACACGTATCCCCATTTTTACAAATATATGTTTTACCGTCATAGGGACTCCGTTCCACTCTAATCTTGGTATTAACACTGCTAACGGCTTTATCAATATACTCTTTCACCGTCCCAGGAGTGGCTGTAAAGCCCAACTTATCTGCAACACTGTAATCTTTACCATTAAATAAATTAATTCCCAAGAAACCAACCCTGCCATTAATTGTATTATCAACATAACCCTTTACCGTATCGCCACCCAAATCACTCAATTTACCCCATGCCTGACTTGCCTGGGTTTGTGCCTGGGTTGCCGCATCCTGGGCCGTGGTCACCGCACCAACTATACCAATCGGCGCAAAAGAATCATCCGCCTCGGCCCTGGTAAGATACCCCGACACATCAACGGAAATCCGCGCCCAATCCCCCGTATAAGGATTAGGATTGGTTGTGCAATTATTTCCTGTCTTGCAAATATACGTAATCCCATCATCCCCACTTTCTACCCGGATACTTGTATTGATCTTGGAAATTTGAGCATTAATATACTCAGCCACTGTTTTTGTATCATCAATCTCACCCAATTTTGCCGCAACACTCGCATAATTACGACGCGTTAGCAAATCAAAACCCAAATCACCAATTGCGGCATCAACATATTCACGTGCGGTTTTGTTGCTTGATTCTAAATCTTTTACTTTATTCCACGCATTGTTTGCCAGTGTATTTGTCGCAACCAACCCCGTTGTGTTATTATCAACCTTGTCGGACAATTCGTTTACCTGACTATTTGTATTATTCAACCCATCCGATAAATCTTGTACATTCTTTTTTAATTGCATAAATGTCGGATTGGATTCAAGTGCATCTACAATCTGTTCTTCACTCACCGTCCCATCGGCACCGTTTAGAACCTCAAACTGTGTCAAAAGCTGTCCATCGCCTGTCTGACCAGCACAATCTTTTAGTAATTTCACCATCATTCCATTTGCGGTATTTGTTGTTTCGGCCTTTACACCACACCCATCAGTACCAGTTATACTACCCAGGTCATACAAATATTGCCAACCAGATTCGCCTTCCTTTTTCCAAACCAAATTATTATTCATAACGCCCAATTCCACCGACTTGCCATCGGCACCCATTAAATCGGACATATTAACAAGGTTATGCCACGATTGGTCGTCACCACTGACATAGCGCCACACTATTGCATCGCCATTTTTTTGCAATTCAACCTGGTCACCATCTTGACCATCAAGCCCACGGATATCAACAACACGATCATTTCCATCCTTATCCACAAAATACAATTTCCCATCCGCATATTGTATTTCCGCACCTGGGGCCCATTGTTTAACCAAATCCGGAAGTTCGCTTGTTTTTACATACCCAGACGTGTTCATAATTTCACGTACGCCCAATTCATCTTTATACCCATATTCTTCAACCACGGCCTTGACCGCATCCCGACCAAGTCCCAAGGGCAGGGCATTAACCTTGGCATCCACAACCGTATTGACCCAATTTTTCGGCGCCAAACCATCAATTTGATTATCAACATAATTTCTATCGGCCATACCGTTTTTCGCGACATTAATCGCATTATCAACCTGACTCTTGGTGTAATAATTCGCCACGGTATTATTAATCGAATCGTTCACTATACCCTGAACCTCTGTGCCGGTTTTATACCCACGTGTTTCAAGGATATTGTAAAGTGTGCCCGCATCAACGCCACTTTCTATTTCAGCAACCTTGGTATCAACATATTCCGTTGATGCCATATCACGGACCTGGTTATCAACATAATCCCGGTCGGCCATACCATCTTTGGCGGCACCAATTGCATCAACAATGGCGTCATCAATATCGCCCTTGGTATAATAATTTTCCAAACGTGTATCAATTGAATTATTGATAATTCCTTGGACTGCGCCTTCGCTAACACCGGTTTGAATACTGGCCACGCGATTATCGACATATGTTTTGGGTGCTAAACCATCAATTTGATTATCGACATAGTTTTTATCAACCATGCCGGTCTTTGCGACATCAATTGCGGCGTTAACCTGACCCTTGGTGTAATAATTTTCCAATGTGATATTAAGCGAATCGTTCACGACACCCTGGGTGCGACTTGCCACATAATCTTTGTCCGCGATATTTAATGCATTCAACGTTTGTGGTAAATCCGCAACCTGGACCGCACCACGCGCCACAGCATCGGTTGCGGCCAATTCATCGCGTGTTGCATAATTCCGCTGGGCCAGTGTTGTATCCAGCACCCCTTGCACGCGTTCTTCATCAAAACCACCGGTTGCCTTTAAATCTTCGATATCAGATTTCGCAACACTAAGGTCACTGCGCACAACGGTAAGTGTATTTGTATTATTCGTCGCGGTTTCATGTGCAACCTGGGCCGTGTCGGAAACATTTGATACATCGCCCAGCAAATTGTTATATTGTTCCCCCAACGCATCATAATCATTACGCAGTTGCTCTATTGCCTGGCGCAATTCCGCAACATTTTGATTGTCACCCGATGTTGATGTTGTGGTCCCAGATATTTTCCCCGGCAACTTTGACCCACCAAGCCCCGTTGCGTGCGACATACGCATACCGCCCACGGATTCCGTGCTTTCAGTATTTGCATTGGCCGCGGTCGTGGTGGGTTGCGTCCTGGATGTCGTTGTCTTGACCGATGCGGTCGTTCCCGCCCCCAGTGCCCGTATCGAACCGGCACGCGATGTCGCACCACCCCGAACACTTGCCGCGCCATACGCGCCACCATAAAGTGTCGCGCAGATAACGCAAAAACTGGTCAAAATTTTATAGCCCTTTAACATCTTTCTTTCCTTTTATTCCGGTATATAACAAATTTCGTCTTCGTAATACCCGCCAAGTTGTGTTTCACACTTCATTTTGTACCACGCATCCATAAAGTTGCATTGCTGTGTCGCCACATTCCACGTCGCATATTCATCACCATAATTTTCGCACACCATCAGTTCCGAATTTTCATAACAACACCCAAACTCTTTCCCTTTTGTTTTGTCACCAGCATAAACCCTGCTATAGAACCGTGTAAGCGTACCATTACCGTCACCGCAACCATTATCCCAATGTCCGTCAAAACCCTCGCAAATGTCGGCAAGTTCATATTGCATTTCCGCCACAATATCATTCGTTGCGGAATCTATATAGGCACTTAACTGCGCATCATCACTTGGTTTCTTACTGCTATCTACTGGGTCGCCACAATATTCATTAATATAATTCGTTATATATTCCTTCAAAGTATCCGATCCTAACCCCTTACACTTATACGGATATTCATATGTATCATCATCCGGCGTGCAAAGGTCGGCCAAGTATTCATCGACCGCCGTCTTGCACTTTTCAACAACCATCAAATCATCAACCGTGTTTACATAACTTATCAATGAACTAAGGCCGCACGTCCCGCCATTACTTACATGTCCACGTTCATCAAATGTGCAATCCGTGCCATCACGGCTATATAATGTTGCACACGCCATAACCTGTTCCCGGCACATATCACGTGCGGTATACCGCCCCAATGCCCCCGCGGTCGTCGCCGTCTTTTTGCTACCCAATTTTACAATCGCTTGCGACTGTGCATCGTAACATTCCGCAATTGTGTCAACGCATGATGATTTAACTTCTTCTATCTTGTTCGACTGCGCCTGGGCAATTTCAATAATCGCGTTACGTTTGAATTCCGTCCATACGAAATCGGCAATACTGCGGCAAGTATCAAGTTGCTGGGTCACATACTGACGATAACCATCCAAGAATTTTTCATAGGTTGAATTCACCCCCAATATGTCTGTATTTATATTGTCATCCGTAACACCTGGCAACTTTATGGTCTTTTCCAACTGAAACAGCCGCGGCGAATAAATCGGTTCACCAGTTGCACCATTAACATACGCCCCCGTCGGATCCAAACACCGTTTATAGTTTTCCCCACACGCCGTATCAGCCAACATCGCCGTCCGAACCTTGGCCAAACATTCGTTCACATCCATCGAATTATGCGCACGATATTCCTCTAATCGTGCCTCGCGCAGATACTTTTCCGCCGTCCGCACCGCCTGGGCCACGGTTTCTTTTTTCTTGTTCAATGCCTTTTCATACGTATTACAATCCTGACTTATAAGTATATTATACGAACTGCGCGACATGCTGAATACCGCATTATTTTCACACATATTTTGACTAAGGCGCGTGCATTGCCGTTGCGCCGCATTAAACAACGCCGTACCTTCCAACGTGGACAAATCTTGATTTCCCGTATCAAACAACGAAAATCCGCCATCCGACCAAACATCATCGAAGTCCACAGAAAAATCCAAATCCAATATACCAATAGAATTATTCATATTCGTCGCGGTCGAATTCGTTCCGCCACCCGACAACAGTTTTGTTATATTATCCAGTAATCTTGCCGACGCACTGGTGTCGCGTTTTATCGCTGCCTCGCCAACACTGGCAGAATACATGGCGTTTACTTCGTCCGCGGTTTTATCAATTGCCTCTAAATTATTATCTTGGAATTGTTGCAACATAATCATCGCTTCATCCAAAGATTCTTCTACATCGCGGAATTTCAAAAATTTATCACTACAAAAACACCGACGGTATGTATCATTTGCATTGGCACACATTTGATCCATACATGTCGCATACGATTCGCGACACGCGGCATACCCCGAACCAATCTTGGACAAATCATTAAACACCGCCGTTGCGCGCGCCGTTGTCGCCGCCCGCGACATCCCCGCCACAGGGTTCGTCACACTGCGCGCCGTGGCCCGCGGATTTGCGGGTTGCGCCACACCCGACCGCGCAATCGACATCCGATTCGAATCGGGGGCGACACGCGTTTCGCCCGCCACTGTCCCACGCCGTGATTGCGTCGCCATGCGTGAAGATGCGCCCGCGCGCGTACGCGATTCGCCAATCGCACGCCGCGTCAACGCCCCAACGGTCGCCGTTCTTGATAATACCCTGGTATCGGATTTTGTATCGGTATTGGTGGACAGGGCACGCGGATTTTGTGCGTTATCAGCCACCGCGGCCATAATCACCGCAATCGCACATCCCGCAAAAATTCCGATCCTTCCTATCAAAATTTACTCCCCTTTACGTGATTATAGAAAAAATCACGAATTTTAATCAAGCCAAATTATTCGATACAACAATTGACCGTTTTTTTTACCCAATCGCCCAGTTTCTGTACCGTTGACTTTGATTTAACCATTTCTTCCTTGACTTGCCTTTCGCTCTTTTTATCCGTCTTTATCACTGAATCATACAAAACCGGTTCCATCTGTTTTACCCCGGCCAAATCGATCATATCCATATTCAGTCCCCAAAAAAGCGAATATAACTCATACGCCTTTTCAAACATTTTATACGCGTCCGCCTTGTTTCCGGCCCCCAGTGCCTTGGTTCCAACCTCGTACAAACGCATAGAAGCCGCAAGCAGATGTTTTGATATACACCAAACCTCCGCCCCGTCGTGTTTGTTTTTATCAACGATTCGTTCCATAAGTTCCTTGCGCATATTCCGCACAACATTTATTAAATCATAGAACCCGGGTTTCTTGGTCTTGGCGCCACTGAAAAAGAAATGTTCTTCCAATGACACCAAATTCATCAACGCGATGGACAAATCCTGGTCAGACGATAAATCAAGCGGATTCACCTTTTTCGAATCGTCAATTTTCCGCACCATTTCTTCCAAAGACATTTTCTTTTCTTTCATTTTTCTTTCCTTTTATTAAATCTTTAACAAAGCACTATACCCATACCCGGCAACACCTTTATAATAAGCCAGAATATAACCGTCATCACCACCAACCCACCAAACGGCATAACAACTTTTTGAAACAGGAATAGGGCATGCCCACCATTATTACGCTTTATGCGCATATACCAAATTTCCATCAATATAAATGTAATTGCACCAACCAACGACCCAAGCAAGAATTGGTCCATTCCCCACATACAATTTTCCCACCACTTTACAATCGGGTTTGCGCGCGGCACAAAATAAACACCGGCCAACAATGCGACATAAACCATGACATTTAATAAATACCAAAACCATCCCTTAACATTACGGCGCCGCATATAATTTGCCGTCCATCCAATAAGGGAAACGGTCAATCCCCCCGCCCAAATTCCGGTAATAACATCCTTAACCCCAAGCATACGCATACCTTCCAACCCGGCACCAATCGCAATGGTACAAACAGGACAAACCGCATATGCCACCGACATAACACACATCGCACAAAAGCACGAAAACAACACTAATTTCAAATATTTTTTCATTTTCCTTTCCTTGTTTTTTTAATCCTTTCCTTGCATGCTACAAAAATCATGCCGCCCCGGTCAACACAATTTTATAACCCCACGCATATGTGCACTGCGTGCGCGGGGATTATTTTTAATTTCATCATCCGTCGGTGTTTGCGGCCGCATTAATTCAAATTGCGGCCTGCCAAGTGTTGGCATGCGCGCATCACCCGCCACGGATGTCCAATCACGAAATGTATTTTTTACAATTCTATCTTCGATTGAATGAAAGGTCACACATATACACCGCCCACCAACATTTAATAACCCCGGCACCGCATCCAACGCACGCGTAATTTCACCCATTTCATCATTAAGGGCAATACGCAACGCCTGAAACACCGGGGCAATATCGCGCGGGCTATGAATTAAATCTTTTAATTCAAATGTTGTTTTGGGCCGTTTATCCTTTATTGCGCACGCAATTGCACGCGCCGGACGCACATCGCCAAAATCGCGCAGAATTTTTGTTAAATCATCCGCCGTCCAAACATCGAACATATCCGCAATTGTCGGGCCATCAATCGACATGCGCATATCAATTGGCGCATCCGCCCGAAAAGAAAACCCACGCGACGCATCATCAATTTGCATCGAAGATATCCCAAGATCAAACACAATCGCATCAAATTTTTCATCTAATTCCGCCATAGATGAAAACCTTTTCGGAATAAAACGAAAGCGTGCGCCAAATTCATCAGAAAATTCTTTTGCCGTTTCCATAACCGTCGGATCACAATCAAACGCAACAACCGTTGCACCCGCATTTAAAAACGCGCGACTATATCCACCCGCGCCAAATGTCGCATCCAACACGCGCGCACCACGTAAATCGCCAACCGAATTCATCACCGAACCTAACAAAACCGGAATATGCTTCGTCATTCTATATCCACCTTTATTCCCAAACCCGTGAAATCTGAAACGGTATTTTTTCCAAGTTCAACCCCGCCATTGATTGCAAGCGTTGTTTTTTTATCACCCGAATAAAGGTTCAACACAACCTTGGTCCGGCCGGGTGAAAGTGTTGCAAGCGCCTTTTTAATATCAACCAAGACATTTTTGTTGCGAATATCAAGTGTGATTTTCTTTGCAATCTGGGCCACCCACGCGGCAAGTGGTATTATCGAATCCACAAAGACCGAAACCCTATCGTCTTTGTTCGACAGCCGCCCACAAAGCACAACCGCACTTTCCGTCGCAACAATCGGCATCAATTCATTTGCCACATCACCAAACGCAATCGCATCGATATTTCCACCACCATCCGATGCGTTTATCGTCAACATATCTTTGCCCGCCTTGGTTTTGCGATGTGAATAAGACGCCACATTTGCCGCAATTTTCACATTCGCGCGATCGGGTAATTCAGCCAGTTTTGTACTCGTCGCCAAATGTTCGCGTTCTATTAAATGTTTGTATTGATCCAACGGATGTGCCGAAATATAGAACCCCAACGCCGACAATTCATTTTCCAATTTTTGCCCGAACGACCACGGTGCGGTTTTAACCAAATTCTTGGCAAGTCGATCTTCGTCAACATCGTCTTCAACCGTATTTGCAAACAGTGACAATGAATTTGCACTTTCCTTGGACTTTGACGCATAGGATAAAATCGCGTCCGCGTTCATAAATATCTCTGCCCGATTTGGGTTTATGGAATCCAGAACACCAACCTTGGCGAACGCTTCTAAAATTCGTTTGTTCATTATCGATGCTGTGCGTTTTGCAAAATCGGTTATGTTTTTGAATGGTCCCTTGGCCCGTTCCGCGATTATCGCATCGGTTGCCGCAACACCAACCCCCTTGATCGCGGCAAGTGCATAAATAATTTTACCATCAACAACGGTGAACAGTGATTCACTTTTATTTATATCCGGCGGAACAATTTCAATTCCAAAATTTGTCTTTGCATCATCAACAAACAATGACAATTGGTCCGTGTCATTCATATTACTGGACATGGATGCCGCCAAAAATTCCGGCGTATAGTGTGCCTTAAGGTACGCGCATTGATTCGCCACAATAGAATAGGCGATAGCGTGCGATTTATTAAACGCATATTTCGCAAATTCCTTGAACTTTTCCCACAAATCTTTGGCCGTTGCCTCGTCCAAAGTTCCTTCTTTTTTGCAACCTTCTTGAAATTTAATCTCTAATTTTGCAAGTAATTCCAATTTCTTTTTACCCATCGCCTTGCGCACGGTATCGGATTCCCCGCGTGTAAACCCCGCAAGCGCCCTTGTCAATTGCATAACCTGTTCTTGGTACACGATTATTCCGTATGTTTCTTTTAATATCGGTTCCGCCTTGGGGTGCACATATTCAATTTCTTCTTCGCCATGCATACGCGCGATAAATTGCGGGATAAAGGCGATTGGCCCCGGACGATTCAACGCATTCAACGCCGATATTTCCAAAAAACTTGTCGGGTGCATTTTACGCAATGTTTGTTGCACAAACGGGGCATCGAATTGGAATATACCTTCGGTCATACCCGATTGCCAAAGTTCCAAAGTTTTCTTATCATCTGTGGGAATTTCATCAAGTATCACATTAATACGACGCGTTTTTTGAATAAGTTTTGTTGCGTATTTTAACACAACAAGGGTTTCCAAACCCAAAAAGTCAAACTTGATAAGTCCCGCTGATTCCAAATAATGCCCATCAAACTGACACGACGGCAACGGATTCGCCGGATCGCGATACACCGGGGCGATTTTTGTTGTCGGCCGGTCACCGATAACCACCCCACACGCATGCTGGCCCAAATTTCGGAACGAACCTTCCAATTCCTCAGCCACAGAAACAACCTTATTCATGTCCGAATCTGTGCTTAATACATTTTGAATTTCTTGCGACGTATCAACGGCTTCCTTTAATGTTTTTGCATCCATAGGTATCATTTTTGAAAGTCGATCCGACTTTGAATATGGCATACCATAAACACGCCCAATATCACGAATTGCACCACGCGCCTGTAAACTGCCAAACGTGATAATTCTACACACTGAATCATGGCCATACTTATCACATATATACGCCAATACCTGTTCGATACCCGTCGGTTCAAAATCCACATCAAAATCCGGCATAGATATACGGTCCGGGTTCAAAAACCTTTCGAACAACAACCCATATTTCAACGGATTCACATGTGTAATACCCATGGCCCACGCCACGATTGACCCGGCACCCGAACCACGCCCCGGTCCGGTCAAAATATCATGCTTGCGGCACCAATCGATATAATCGGCCACAATAAGAAAATACCCCGGAAAACCCATACCAATAATAACATCTAATTCATATTTGGCCTGATCATAATAGGCACTCGTATCGGTTATACCTTGCTGCTTTAATCGATCCGCCAAACCATTCATTGTCATATCGCGCAACATTTGACATTCAGATTCAAAATCATCACCAAAACGTGGCAAAAGTGGCTTTTCATGTACATTTACAAAAAACGCACATCGTTTTGCAATTTGCACAGTATTTTCAATCGATTCCGGCAAATCGTTAAACAATTCTATCATCTCTGCCGCGGTCTTAAAATACTGTTCCGACGACTTTCGTGGGCGTTCAGGATCGATAACTTTTGTTTGCCCCAAAACACAACTTAGTGCATCTGCCGCTTCGTAATCCGTGGCATGTGCAAAACAAACATCATTCGTTGCAACAATCGGTATGTTTAAATCCTTGGCGATTTCTAAAAACATCGGCTCTGTTCTTATTTCATTTTCCAAACCATGCCGTTGAATTTCCATATAAAACCTATCACCAAAAACTTTAAGAAAACGCCCTGCGTATTCCCGTGCAAGTGTATCTTGACCGTTCAAAATTGCCATACCAATCGGCCCCAAATGCGCCCCAGACAAACATATAACGCCGTCCGCGTGGGCGGACAGTTCTTCAAACGTTATATACGGCCCCAAATGATGATTTTCATCCCGCATATACATTATACGGCTAAGTTCACAAAGGTTCAGATACCCCGTGTGATCTTGGGCAAGTAATACCACCCTTGACAACGATGATTCACGTAAAATCTTCGGATCCGCCGTATGATGATTTAGTGATATTTCCACGCCGATTATCGGTTGAATTTTTGCGGATGGCATAACATCAGAAAATTCTGCACAGCCCGACATCATATTTGTATCGGTAATCGCACACGCAAACATACCGTTTTCCGCACACAACTTTGGAATATCCTTGACCCGCAGGGTACTTGCCCCAATGGAAAGCCGCGTATGTGTCCTAAGATGAATAAAGTTCCCTTGCATAACAAAAACCATAGCAAAAAAATTATATTCCCGTCCATAACATAATTTAACAAATTTTATCTTAACAAAAAACCCCGAAAATTCGGGGATTTTTTATTTCAATTTACCACAACAATGCTTATACTTTAATCCAGAACCACACGGGCAGGGCGCATTTCGCCGCGCATCCGCCCCTGAATTTAACGATTGATCATGTTCGGCGCGTTGTTTTTCTGTGGCATCGACATCCGCCCGCGTAAGTTCCATACGCGAAATATACGCAACCGACATAATTTTAAAGTTATTTATTGTATTCTTAAACAACCCCAACGCTTCACGTTTATATTCATAAAGCGGATTTTTCTGGGCATACCCACGCAGTCCGATTCCGGTTTGCAAATAATCCATTTGTTGCAAGTGTTGTTTCCAAACCGAATCTAACGCCCCAAGCATCATTTGTCGCGTCGCCGCCTGCATCATATCAGGGCCATATTTTTCGGCCTGTTGATTATACCGCTGTATCGCCAATTGCAACAAAGTATCATAAGCCTTGCGTTCATTGATATTTTCATCTGTTTTCCAACTTTCAATATCGGTAATATCTAACGCAAATACCCGCACCATTGCATCATGCAACCCCTTTATATTCCAATCCGCCGGCAACGCCTTTTCCGGTATATTGTTTTCACAGATTATTTCTACAACATCGCCAATCATTTCATGCGCCAAGCCCGACAAATCATTTGATGTCATCAAATCATCGCGTTGCTTATACACCACACCACGTTGTTCATTCATAACGTCATCGTATTTAAGCAATTCTTTTCGTGCCTCGAAATACCGGGCCTCGACCCGTTTCTGCGCCTTTTCCAATGCCTTGGTTATCCATGGGTGCGTAATCGCTTCACCCGGTTTAAGGCCAAGCGTGGTAAGCATGCCACTTAAACGACTTGCACCAAAGATTCGCATTAAATCGTCGTCCAGCGCCAAAAAGAATTTTGAATCCCCGGGGTCCCCTTGACGCCCACTGCGCCCACGCAATTGGTTATCAATACGGCGTGATTCGTGCCGTTCTGTGCCAATCACATAAAGGCCGCCCGCATCCAAAACAATTTTCTTGTTTTGTTCAATCGTATCATAAATCTCTTTCTTTTTCTGCTCATAATCCGGCGCATCTTTATCCAAATCAGCAATTAAATCTTCGGCGTTTCCACCAAGTTTAATATCTGTTCCGCGTCCCGCCATATTTGTCGCAATTGTGACCGCACCCGGTGCGCCCGCCTGGGCCACAATTTTCGCCTCTGATTCATGATGCTTTGCATTTAACACCGCCGGATTTATGCTCAACCGTTTGCGAACAATTTCGGCCAACTCTTCAGATTTTTCGATTGAAACGGTGCCAACCAAAACCGGTTGTTTTCGTTTAACACATTCATCTATCTGATTGATAATTGCGTCATATTTTTCGTCTTTGTTCCTATAAATTTCGTCATGATGATCCACACGTGCAACCGGACGATTGGTCGGAATCGACACAACCCGCAACTTATAAATTTCTTCAAATTCAGCAGCTTCGGTCATTGCGGTTCCGGTCATCCCCGCAAGTGTTTCATAAAGCCGAAATAAATTCTGATACGAAATACTGGATACTGTCTGATTTTCCGGTTGTACGGCGACATGTTCTTTGGCCTCTATCGCCTGGTGCAGGCCGCGCCCAAACCGCCGCCCGGTCATAACGCGTCCGGTAAATTCATCAACGATTAAAACCTCGCCATTTCTGACAACATAGTTCACATTTTTTTGGAACAAATGGTGCGCCAACAACGATTGTTGCACATGCATAACCACCGCGGCATTTTCCGGCGCATATAAATTATCACCAACAAGAAGCCCCGCATCCATTAGCAATTTTGTCACAGAATCCACACCAGTTTCGGTAAGTGTGACATGCCGGTCTTTTTCATCCTTTTTATAATCATCGGGGGCAAGTTTTGCCACAACCGCATCAACACGATTGTAAAGTTCACTAATATCTTCGGACGGCCCGGAAATAATAAGTGGGGTTCGCGCCTCGTCAATCAAAATGCTATCAACTTCGTCAACGATACCAAAAAACAATGGACGCAAAACCTGTTGCTTTTTTGAAAATTTCATATTGTCGCGCAAATAATCAAACCCAAGTTCCGAATTGGTCACATACGTAATATCACACGCATAGGACGCACGTCGTTCTTCATCTGTCATATCGTGCTGAATAATTCCAACAGACAACCCCAAAAATTCATACACACGCCCCATCCATTTCGCATCGCGTGACGCCAGATAATCATTCACGGTAATAAGGTGCGCCCCGCGCCCATGCAATGCCTTAAGATACAACGCCAATGTCGCGACCAGTGTTTTTCCTTCGCCGGTTTTCATTTCCGCAATTTGACCATTATTCAAAACCATACCGCCAATCAATTGCACATCAAAGTGGCGCAGCCCAATTGAACGTTTGGCCGCTTCACGTACCAATGCAAACGCATCCGGCAAGACATTTTTTTCCTTTTCGCCCGACGCAATTCGACCGCGCAACACGTCCGTTTGCGCCCGTAATTCATCATCAGTCATTTCATGATATTTCGGTTCCAAATCGTTAATCAACGACACGGTTTTATTATAAGATTTTACCAATCGGTCATTCGCCGACCCCAATATTTTTTGAATAATGTTCATAGCCATTGTTTTTCCTTGTCTTATTTTCTATCTGTATAGCAGATTTTACACCTTGCGGTCAAGATACTTTATGATATAATGCAATAAAAGCAATAAACAAGAACAAAAAGCAAAAAAAGAGCAGGGGGAAAGATGAAAAATTCGATAAAACAGTTGGATTCCCGGGATATAACCAGCGATATTTTCCTGATTTCGCCGGCACAAATTGAATATATTGCCGGAATTTTCACAAAAAACTTTGCGGACTCAATGAACATGCGCACGTTTTCGGGCCGCATAAATGAAATCGCACGCGAATCGTTACAAACGGCATTAAAATCCGCCCGCACAATGGGAACCAAGTGTTAGTGGTTAGTGTGATCTGGAATTATTTCACAATTACGGATTGATTTCAGAAACTACTAACCCACTAATCACTTGCACCCGTCGCGGCATGACCGCGCCGCGGTCGTGACGGACTAACCACTAAAAAACCGGGCATTTGCCCGGTTAACGTTTGTTGTGTTGTGAAACTTTTTTACCTTTGGCCAAATCCCGCGGGTGGCGTATCGTTCGGCCTATCCAAATGGAATATCGGATTACCATACTTTACATTCAGATTATTATCACTCCCCCCCCTTGCCAAAGGAACATAACATATAGTGTCATTATTCTTAATATTTACCGACACAGTTGAAATCTTGTCAGCCAAAACGATATACGGATCCAAATTACCAACATGCAACCTATCAATCGCCGTATCTGGACATTCTGTGGTACAAACACCATTATACCAATGTTCTCCTGGTTTTAAACCTACTCGACAAGAAACCTTGTCCGGGGTTGTCGCATCCGTCAGGGAATCCCAATATGTTTCAAACACACTATCAACTTTGGTTGTTCCACACGGGCAAACCGTGTCCAACCCAGATCCTGCGAATACCTTGGTCATCATATCGGTTGGCACAGTGGACGGTTTGGTCATTGTTCCAAACAATCCTTCTGGCACATAACCCGTAAGGTGACTGCAATTATAGAATGTTCTACGGAACATGCCTTCTTTGCCGGCACCAGATAACGTTCCAAACAAATCGCTTGGTATCGTCCCGGAAAGCCCGCTGCACCCCCTAAAGGTACTATCGAACATATAGTCTGCCGCAGTTCCATTCACACTACTGAACAAATTACTTGGGATTTCACCAGTAAGTCCACTGCACCCATAAAAGGTTTGGCAGAACATCCAATTTGCAGGTGTGGTTGGTGTTCCGAATAATCCCGCCGGTATTGCTCCTTGCAACCCAGAACAACCGCTAAACGTTGTAAAGAACATAGCTGACTTAGCCGGCCCAGATATTCCACTAAACAATGCCCCGCCTATACCACTAAGGTGACTGCAACCGTAAAATGTTGAATAAAACATGCTTACTGCTGGCTGTCCAGAAATATTTGCAAATAGATTTGCAGGTATAGTCCCTGTCAACCCAGAGCATCCATAGAAAGTCTCTCTAAACATATTAGAAGCCGGCACACCGGTAATACCGCCAAACAATCTACTTGGTATCGAACCGCTAAGGCCCGAATCGCCCATAAACGTTTCATGGAACATATATTGTTTCGGTGCACCGGTCATATTACCAAATAAATTCTGTGGAATCGATCCTGTCAAATTTGAACAGCCATAAAATGTACCATCAAACATATGTTCCGCTGGCGCCCCGGTTAGTCCACCAAACAACGCACCGCCAATTGTTCCATTCAACGCGCTACATCCGTAAAATGTATGATAGAACGTATATGTTTCATCAGTCGTTGATGTACCAACGGTTCCGAACAAACCATTTGGTATTGCAACCGTTGAACTTGACATATCGCCCGTTAATTTGGTGCATCCTTCGAATGTACCATAAAACATATACTGCTTTGTTGGACCATTCAAACTTCCGAACAAATCACTGGATAACGTCCCGACAATATTAGAACAATCATGGAATGTATGAGAATATATACTTTTTGCCGGTGCACCACTTATATTTTTAAACAATCCCGCCGGTATTCCCGTAAGCCCCGTACAACCACGGAATGTCCGACTAAACATATATTGCTTTGGTGCACCATTGATATTTACAAATAAATTCGCAGGTATCGTCCCGGTTAACCCCGTACAATTACGGAACGTGGACAAGAACAAACTATCCTTTACCGCACCCGACACCGGGAACAACCCGGCCGGTATCGCACCCGTCACCGCCGAACCATCAAATGTTTCGGCAAACATATATGGGACCGGGGTACCATTTACACCATCGAACAAATCAGCCACCGATTGCAATGTTATATCCATATTCGTCGTATTTTTGAACGTACGATAGAACCGCGGCTGACCACCATATGATCCGGCCGTTATTGTCGGGAATATATCACCCAATTTTCCGCTAACCGCGGTAATGTATTGTTCGGTTCCATCCGTTGTCACCGTGGCATCGACACTGGTAGAACTGCTAAGTGTTCCATTAAAGAAACTTATCGCCGATTTCTTTTCTGGGGTTCCATCAGTACTAATTGCATACCCCGTTGCGCGCCCACCAATCTTTATATCATATGTTCCCGCGGTTGTATATGTATGCGTCCATGTCTTGGTTGTAATTGTTGTTGGCGCATATTCTTCAATATTCGAACCATCATCCCAATCAACCCAGAATTGACCGGTCGCAATTGTTGTGAATTTGAATGCCTTGTTTGCCGGCATATTAACCGTCACAGTAAAGGCGGATGTATCATCACGTTCCCATACCGCACTAAACGTTTTGTTTTCCGTATAACCCCATTCAAACGAATCGCCCGCGTTTTTATATTCCTGTGGGGTTGTCCCGCTAACCGCCCACTTTACAAAAGTGTATCCCGGATTCACACATGTGTTTTGACGCACCACCACAGTTTCATCCGTAGACACATTTTGTAATAACGGCGGTGTATTCGGTTCCCAATCTGTATTACAATTATACGTTAACACATAATCTTCGGCTTCCCACTGTGCAACGGCCGGGACCGAATTACTGGTGGTATTACTGTACACCCCAAGTGTATCAAAATTGCAATCAATATTTTCCAATTCATCATAAACAACATTTTTTATCTTCCAACCTGTAAATACATACCCGACTTCACCCATTTCGTCCGCCAATTGCAGTGTCGAACCGTACGTACACGTTGCCGTGGTTGGATTCGGCGTGCCCCCATGTCCACCATTTTGATATCCAACATGAATTGTATTTCCAACACACTGATTATTCGAATTCAAAGTATACCCATCAACACAGGACCATTTAGCCCACAAAATTTTATTGCCATATTCTGTCGTGCCTACTGTATGCGGTACCATTGTGCATCCATCGGTCAGTGCCGCATTCCGACACCAACCTTCAAACACACTGTGTTCACGTACCGGCGCGCCATAAACATTTGCACCGACACCATACACATATTCCTCTGGGTACAACGATAACAATGTATCACCAACATTAAACGTTCCGTCTCCAGCATTGGTAAGGAAATCACCAGTAATCGTATCATATAACCCCGCAACACTGTCACTGTTTCGTATTGCCGGAACATAATCGTGTACAACTACGCCATTCTGTTCGATCGTGTCACGATATAATTTAATGGAACTCTTGCCACTGGAACCGTACGCAAACAATGACATTGGTGATGTAGAAGTTATTTTCCCGGTATTGGTCCCCGTGATGCTTTCACCATTTAATGTTATTGTGTTTGCAGCATTATTGTGCAGATCCATAACCAAAACGGACTTGTTATTCACAACCGAAACATTATTGGAATTATTGGTCATAAGGTTTATATAACTATCAGATGCATCGTTACCATAAATACCACTAATCTTTCCATTTTTCATTGCCGTATTACCCGCACGCCCTTCTGTATAAACGGTTCCGGCAATATATGTAGTTGCACTACTGCTACCTGTGGCTTCGAAAACGATTGTATGTTTGAAATCCGACGTTGGGGTAAAATTCGTCACAATATATTGTGTCCCGGTGGATTCAATGTAATCAACCAACGTATAACCCGCCGGATACGCCGCCGTATACGTTTCCGAAAGCACCGGACCGGCAACAAAATCCGCACTGCCAATACTTGTAAAGAATTCGCCACTAACCGTATCATAGAATCCAACCTTGTCATCACTATCGCGCCGCGCCGGCACAAGGTTCATCAAATCATCACGATTCCCATCCAATATTCTGAATTCATATATGTTACCAATAAACCTACTAGGGCTAATACCATCATAATTACGGGATGTTCCAAACAACAATGTATTCGGTGTGGTAAAATCCGCACTCTGGGCTGTATATGACATCGCCACGTCATCAACCGCCACATTACTAACGTTTTGTACAGACGTGTGTATTGTATTCAATGACACCGTGGGGCTCTTGTACCTGTTACCCCAACGCCAAGATCCACCAATATACGCCGTTGCACTTGCGGTATCATTACTTGTCGCACTACGAACACCATAAAGGAACTTATTGGTCACCGTTGGCTCAAACTTACTTCTTATTTCATATGATTTTTTAATTGCGATTCCCGTATCAAAATACTGATTCCCATCCGCCGTCACATATTCTAACAATGTATAACCGCTTGGTCCAACACGACTGCCCCCATTTAATTCATAAGAAATATCGTATTTTGCCGGTGTACATTGACCAGTATTAACAACCGGATTATGCTTTTCCCCTGCATATAGCCCCGTTCTTTCGTACCCAGCATCACAATTAATATAACAAATCGGGATATTCAAAGTCACACGGGATGATCTTAATGTTCCGTGCTCAAAATTACACATTACATCAACCCATTTTGCATAAAGTGTTGTTGACGCGGTGCCATTATTTATATTTTGCAAATTACCTGCATCCGTGGCGGTTCCATACTGCGTTCCCGTGCCATCCGCCGCCGTATTCCATCCGGCAAACATTTTTGAACTTTTACCAATAGCACACATCGTATCATTCCAAACCGGCGTTTCACATACCCCGTCATAATTACATGTTACTGTAATTGAATCCGTACCCGCAGAACCAGCGCATGTTCCACTTCCGCCATTTTTATCCAATATAATGGTTATCGTATTCGGAACACAATTCGGATAGTATGTCGATTCACTGGTATTATTACTGGTTGCCGGATTATATGTCACACCATTTGGTGCGGTTCCATAATGATACCCGTTGGCACACCCTGTTGTATATGTTGTATTTTGACCAATTGTCCGCGAACACGTCCCGTGTGCCACCGAACTACTACAATCCCGTGCCCAACCAGCATACAGTGTTGCCGATGCATTTAGACCATTTACAAAATTCTGCCCGGTCGTAATGGTTGGCGCACCGGTATGCGTCATAACACGATTTGCACCATTCGTCTGTGTTGCATTTATATCCGCCGCATCAGCTGAATTTGCATAGAATCCACGGAACGCCCATCCCGAACGCATCGGTATAACATCCGCGTAATCCGTTGATGTGTATTCAATTGTACACGCATCATCCTTGTACCACTTGCCATTGGTTACACCATCATTTTCAAGTGTTTTTGCATACAAAAATCTTATATCACCATAGTCAGCATCATCACTATTCTTGGACAACACAATTTTATTGCACCGTGCCGACCAATCCGCCGTGACATTAACATCAACATTAACCGTTCCGCCCGTCACCCCAAGGTATTCTTCATTACAGGTAATTCTTTCACCACCGACATAATTTTCGCCCGCAATTGTCCACCCATTAAATACCCATCCAGTTTCTGACAACGCGGCTGCAAGGTTAATTTGCTGGCCATACGTGCATGTTTGATTGGCCGGCGTGTTCTGGGTTCCATGACCGTTCTTGTTATATACTAATGTGAATTCATTTACAACACATTGATTATTAACATTATGATACCCCGTCACACATCCCCATTTTGCATACAATGTTATATCACCCAAATCGGTTGTGGTAATTTCATGCGGTGCCGCACAGTTTGTAAGTGCCGCGGTCCGGCACCAACCATCAAACACACTGTTCGCACGCACGGCACCACCTGTCACCGTCGCCCCAACACCATATGTATATTGATTTGGATACGGCACGGTTGTTGCCACTGGATCATCCGCGGTAAACGAACCAGAACCCAAGTTTGTAAAGAATTCACCGGTCACCGTATCATATAACCCCAAATAGCCATTACTGTTCCGCGCCGGAATTCCATTGAACAAAAGTTCATTTGTATCCTTGTCATAAATCTTGGCACCATAAATTTGTCCAACAAAAGCATCATCACCAATCGACAACCGCGCTGCGAACAATTTCAACGTTCCATCGGGTCGTGCGGCGCCGGTACGTGTATAACTCTTGGTTGTTCCGTTTATGGTCATCGTTGCACGATTTTTGTTACTATTTGCACTATCTAAATCAAACACTACATCTACGGTTTTCCTATTATTTATTGCCGCACCGGTTATCAACTGGCCACTGTTAACCCCCCACTTGTTTGCATAAACCGCCGCATACGTTGCCCCATAATCACCACCATAACTAACAGGGATCTTATAAGAACTTACATTTGTTCCTGTATACATCGCATCCAAAACGACACGTTTATTTATACCCATAACACCGGTATCAATGACCTGATTTCCATCCGATTCGATATATTCCAACAATGTATATCCATCTGGCAATAACGATGCCGCCGTCCCACCATTATAAACATAAGATATATCATACGTATTCGCCGTCCATTGTGCGGTAAAGGTCTTATTGCTATCATAACCCCACGTAATATTGTGTGGCCATGTGGTCGCGGTTATAACGTCCGATGTGTCACTTACCGCCCATCCGGCAAATGTATGACCCGTCTTGGCGCAATCACCCGCGCCCGAAACCGAAACCGTTTCACCATAATGTATGCCGGTCTGTTGATTCGGCGCAGTTCCCGTTGTCCCGGTTCCGCAAGAATAGGTCAATGTATAGTTAATATAATCTTTGCATGCATAGTAACTTGCCCCATTCGCATTTTCAACCGATGTTCCGATCGGAAATGTACACATTTCATTACCGGCCCAATTATGCTGGAATGTGTATCCGGTCTGTTCCAACAAATTCGCTGGATCACCAAAATTACACGTTACACCTTCAACACATATGACTGTTGCATCCTCTGTTCCACCCGAATCCGTCACACCATTTGGCCACTGTGCCCCATCAACGGTTGCACCGCCATTCTTGTTCAACGTCACGGTCCGCGTACAATCCGACCGATCATCATGATCGCTTGGATTGGTCGTCGTCGGTGTTTGATACCCCGAAAACGCACACACATGCCGCCCTGGGGCATTCAGTTCGGAAACAACCGGCGATGAACTTCCATATGCAACAGTATGCGCTTTACTCCAATATCTATTACTGGCCGGTGTGGCGCAACCCACCGCGCTTGAATTATTCACGGTTGGATCTTCGGCCGTTGCAATCCATTGCCCGTCCGTACAAGAAGCCACGCATTCCGTAATACTTGCCTTACCCGTGGTCGTATTGGAACGATATGTCGCCGGGCATCTGCCACAAAACTGACCTGTCACGCATCCCGTCGCCGTTGGGGTCGATGTTTTACCACCCCCATTACTGAAATAAGTCCCGGCCACCTTGCCACAACTCCGACTACTTCCACTCAAACACCCATCGTCCGCCGCTGTTGGTGTCGCACTTGTCCCACCACCTGTGCTGTAATACCCACCGGCAACAATACCACACGAATATCCCGTCGCGCACCCGTCACCCGACCCGGTCGGTGTTGATACTGATGCACCACCGGTACTGTAATATCCCGCCGCAATATATCCGCTTAAACCTTTGTCTTGTGCAGAACTATACGCATACGCCGATCCACCAACACAATACCGCCCCGCCGGACAAGCTGCACAAGCATAACTTCCGGCCGGCAAATAATAACCTGGATCGCACTTCATGTACCATTTTGCATACAGTGTCCCATCACCTTCCGTGGTCCAATTATGCGCACTTGTTAAATCCGCATTATAATATTGCGTTCCACTGCTGGATGATTGTCCACTGGTGCTAAAATACCCCTTGAACACATGCGTTGTATTCGGCGATACCGGACTGTGCGTTGGCACAACCAAATCATTACCATTACTATCAATATCTGGCATCGGGGAATCATAGTTTACATTCACGGTTGCAAACGTGACACCCGTATTCTGACCATCCTTTAATGTCACATTATATATATCCATGGTTCGGCACGCATAGTATGTATCGGTATCATTTGGCACAACAAATACGCGCGTTGTACTGTTGCAATCTGTATCGGGCTGATCTGTCCAACCAGCATGGAACGTATACCCCGTCAATTGCAATATTGATGCATCCGGCAATGTGCAATTTTGATTATAGCGACACGGTGTCGACCCGTTATCCGTACCGGACGCCCCGCCCAGGGTTCCACTGCCGCCACGTTTATTTAATGTGACATTTTTATAACAATCCCCTATCTCATCCGAGCCCGCGACTGACCTGCTAAAACTGCCTGCATTTGCCGCACAGGATTTACGAATACCAGTCGTCCGACGTCCATCATTTGTTTCATCGGAATGATAAACCTTTGTCCCATTATCATCACAATAATGATCCGCACTACAATTCACCATACCAAAACTGGTCGTTTCAACCCATTTCCCCGGCGTCAACAACAAATAGCAATCACTAATCCTTACGCTGCCCGCGACACTATTTGGATAGTTTGTCGGACAGTTATGAACCACGTTATAATCCGTCTGATTATTCACCGTTTCAAACCCTGGGCAATAAGTCCCCGCCACACACAGTGACCAATGTGCATACAACGTCATTAACGGTGATCGCGATATATATTCATCACCGGCACTCCCCACATAATTTCCCGCGTCAGTGTACCATCCATCAAATTTATACCCGGGTCTATATGCGACGGGCAAATTAACGGTAACATAAGTCCATTTACCAAACCATCTGCGCATATTTCCTGGCTCTGTTCCTGCCACGATACCATTTGCTGTTATAAACCCACTGGTTGCGGCATTCCCGGTATCACCGGTAATATACTGATCCGTGTCACTGTCACTAGATGAAGCATAATAACCATCAAATTTAGGGAATGTATCAACGGTTGTATTTCCAATCAAAACCGCATCACTTGCGTTTTTGTCATACGTGACCGTATGCGCAACTGGGGTTGGCATAGTAATCGGATTACTATCCACTGTCATTTTTTGTTGATGATCCGTATCAAGGTAAACACCTGTATTCGTACCATCATTGGTATCAATTACATAAAGCCGTGCTGTTCCACCAGTTCCCTGGCCCTGGGGACTTGGAACCAACATTATTGAATGCGTATTGTTTTCCGCACACCAAGCCGTACAATTTGTACCTTCACAACTGCCGGTCCCACCCGAATACCCCAAATCACACACAATATTGGTCACTTCACACTCATTGTTTGACGACGTTGCATCACAACTTTCTGCATAAAGGCCCGGCGTGCAATGGCATTCGCCCCAGTTTGCCTTTAACACCGTATCACTTTGAACATTATATGTATATGACCCACCAACATTCGGGAAATCTCCCCCAGATACGCGTGTCCATTCCGTCACAATATGATTAGCCCAATTAAACTGCGATAAATTCTTGGCATCATTTGTCGTGAATGTGCTATTGTAAAGGACCTCATCTGTTGCGCCATTACCATGACCATCAGATTGATATGTTATGGTATACGGGATACAAACCATGTTATACGGTTCCTCTGGATCATAATTTGGGCTAATATGATATCCACTCTCACAATCAACATTATTGTACGAACAAGTTCCCGGCTCACTTGCATCCAATTCACATGTCGCATGGGTTGTATTACACGCATTGCACCATTGCGCCGTAATCGCGGTACTGGTCCCACTGGTGACACCGGTATATGTATCCGTACATCCGCCCGTAATCTGCGCATTTGCCGCAAATATTCCGGAATTACCATATGTTTTCCAACCATTAAACACATGATTTGCATCATATGGCGGCACCCCCGGCAAAGTCAAATTTCCACCATACGTGCACTCTACATTTGTCAAATCCGCATAATCACCGTTATTTTCCTGCCAATCCAACGTAATTGTATTTCCAACACACGATTGCTTGTCGCTACTTTCAATATATCCCGCCTCGCAAGTCCATCTTGCATGCAACGTCTTATCGCCCGTTGCATTCGGCGCAATTGTATACGGCATTATTGTTTGACACTGTCTTAAAGACCCATTAGGCATCTCTATTGCGCACCAACCATCGAACACACTATGCGCGCGTGTCGGCACACCGTAAACCTTGGCCCCAACATCGTATGTATACCGCTTTGGATATGCATCATCAATAACCTGGGTATCCGTTGCATCCGGTCCCGCGGTGGGCGTTCTGGTCGTTTTCTTTGTCAAGAACGCACCCGTAATTGTATCATACATACCAATTACATTTGAACTGTTCTTGACCGGAACAAAGTTATGTGTCACCGAAACACCATCGCTATCAAACGTTCTGAAATAATAGATTCTAATCGCTGCACTAGATTGCGTAATAGTTCCATTAACCTTTTCACCACCAATAACGAACGTCTGACTTGGATTGGTTTGTTCGGTCGTTGACCCAGAAACGCTCATTGCGGTTCCATTTGCCGTTGGTCTTATATCCACCGAACCATTCCAACGTATCGTCAATGGTACATCTATCGTTTGTGTCGCCTTAAATGTCTTTGCATTGCTACTGCTATTAACAGCAAGCAATGCAACCTGTGAACCACTACTATAGGTTGCATGGAAACTATTTGCTGAACTGGAACTATTTGCACCACGATAACCAAATTGATACGCAGTCGAAGCCTCCGTCGTGGCATACTTTATTTCAAATATATCATCCGTTCCAATATACAACCCCGTATCAAACGTTCCACCCGACACATATTCCAACAAAGTATACCCATCTGGCAATGTCAAACGCGAACCACCGTTTTCATCGTAATCGATATTATACCCATTCGTATCCCACTGTGCGACAAGGGTAATATCAACCGTCGAATTATTGCTTGTGTCCCCAAAATCCAACGTTGACGCGGGCAGGGTGGTCCCCGGTATATACACCGTTCCATTAAGGGCATAACCCGCAAATGTATGTCCAGTCAACGTTGGCAAAGTTATTATTGCAATATGGTTCTGATTTGCATCGTGCCAATACCCACTTGCCGTGCCATAATGTTCCCAAATCTCACTGGTTCCGCCACTACCACCATTTTTATTAAATGTTATATGGTATTCCTTGGCGACCCAACGTGCGGTAAAGGTTTGATCTGCGGTATAATCCCAATTAAACGCAACACCCGCATCTTTTATATCACTGTTGCTATGACCCGGCGTCACATTCCAACCATTGAAATAATGCCCAACAAGCGTCGTTCCACATCCCGCCGCCGTCAAATCTTTCGGGGTATACAACTGGCCATATCTTGGTGAATTATCGGTCGACCCATTTCCGGTCCCAACACCGCAATTATATGTGACCGTATATGCACTCGGATTCCAACATGCATACAACGTTGAACCTTCTTCATTTTCAAACTGTATTGCACCCACGACATTTGACACATCCATATTCAATGTTCCATTGGCATTGATAATCTTGGTCCCCTGGCAATTATCCCCCGATTGTTGTTCGGTATAATACCCCATAAAGTCATGTCCATCATATGTTGGAATTGCTATCGGATTATTATTGAAAACCGCCGCTACCTTAAAGTTTCCACTTGACCCCATACGCCAACCTTCTGCCCACTTTTGATACAAATTTCCGCCCCCACTCATGCTGCCACCGGCGCTGCATGACGTTCCGTTTTCTGGGCATAACCTAATTGTGTACACCTTGGGTTCCCAATGCGCATAAACATTTGTATCGGATGTAAACATATCCGCCATTTCCTCGGTATGAAAGGCAGCACCACCCGTTGGTGACAAACCTCCTGCGCCAATATATTTATACTGATCATCTTCAAGTGTTTGATGAGTCCACAAACCATCGAAATAATAATGCCTTGCACCGAAATCCAGCCCACTGTTATACGACTGACTGGCAAGCGTCTCCATAAAATCTACATAATTAGCGTCATCGCTAAGATAACTTGTGGATACCGCTTCAGGTGCATTGTACACCCAACATGCATCTGTCGCATAATTTGCCCTGAACAATAAATCACTGGGTATATTTGTCATTTCGTACACAGGTGTCGGTAAAATTCCACCAGATACAAGCATACCACCACAACTCATGGTGTCACGGCCTATTGCCTTTCCATTATAAATACTTCCGAATCTGTATTTACCCACGGCATCACTGCTAGACAACAATTTGAAATCTTCCAAACATGCATTACATGCTTCGGTCACATTTGTCCCGTTATTTGTGTATGTTGGACAATTCTTTGTACAATTTATAAGATAACGCACCGGTGCACACATTCCTGGTGCAAAATGAAAACTATTATTATTGGTATATTCGTACGTATCTGTAGCATACGTATATGTATTCGTATACCCCGTTGCACAGGTCCATTTGGCATAGAATGTTTTGTTGCCTGTCTCGCCGGCCGCAAGTTGCGTTTTACAATTATTACCATTTATATCACACCATTGAACCGATGATGCACGATGCGCTGCCAAAGCACTATTTAACTCATCTTCATCTTCCCAAGGATTCAATACCACCGGATCATCTGGATTGTATGTGTAATACTGTGTAGCCGTATTTTCCGGATACAAATTTGAATTTCCATTGTAATACGCCGGATTATCCTTGTATGTAATTGTATACCTATTCGCACTGCACTCCGGCAAGGTCCCAGTTGCAGAGTATTTTATTTCATCAAACTGCGAATCACCATCATGTGTATAACCCGAATCGCACGTAATATGATACTTACACACATTGCCATCCGTCTCTAATGGCGCAACATATTGGGCGGTACTGTGGTCACCCTGGGTCCAACTACATGGACTCCAATGTGCATATAGTGTCATATCAGATGTTGGGGTTTTTGTTTGCATATATTCCCCAACCAAATTTCCATTCTCTGGCGCATCATACCACCCATCCATGAAATACCCATTACGATGTGCCAAAAGTAAATCATGTGTACCATTTATCCAATGCGCATGCCAAATTCTGTTATTATCGGTGTAATTCTTGGCCACGGAATTTCCGTTTGGTGTTATATATCCCGTATTATCGATAAATGGTTGTGTTCCACCCGATGTCAAACGATGATACCCATTAAACGTAGACGACACCTGAACAGGATCCCATGTTTCTTCATTATCATAATTCGGATCATAAGTAATGGTGAAATAACGTGTCGGCAAACTTACCGGATTTGCACCATTCGGATTAGGCGTCATCTTGTACTGATCGGTTCGTGCAGAATTAGTATAAACACCCGTCGCATATTTGGTATAAATAATTGTATCATTGCTTGTTCCGTGCGCCCCTGTCCCAAGGTTCGGTTCCAATGTGATATAATACTCATCTGGTGCCCAACACGCATACAACGTTGCATCGGTGCCGAAATACTTCGCATTACCCACGGTCATTCCGGTTGAACTTGATGCGCTTGCATTCAAACTGCCGTCGGCATTAACTATCTTGGTCCCTGGACAAGATTGTCCAACTTGCGTCTGCCGTTCTGTATAATAACCGGCAAATGTATGGCCCGTCTTCTGTGGCCGTTCGGCGGATGTCAATGCACCAAAATTTGCCGCTGTTGGATAACTGGCCCCATTATCCTTGGACCACCCGGTATTCCATTTTTCCTTTAACACCGTTACATCTCCATCCACACCCCCGTTCGCATTCAACGTTATCGTGTACACATCCGGTATCCAGTGCGCATAGACCGTCGCATCCGATGTAAAGAATTTTGATAAATTTTCACCATCGGCACTACGTTGCGACCATGGGGTTGTACCATTCACAGTTGGCAAATACATATACTGTTCTTCTTCTGATGTTTGATGTGTCCACAATCCGTTAAAGCTATAGTGTGCACGTCCAAATGTTTTTCCGTTCAATTGCGCTAAATTGCTCATATACGCAGCATAATCGTCCTGTTGCCACACAGAAACGCTCGGCATACTCAAAGGATCTGTTGTTCCGCCACCAATATCGGCATATGAATACAACGGCCTTATTCCGTAATTTGTGCCAAATGGCAAATATCTTCCATTAGAATCAGGATAAACCCCCGCACTATGTGGCAAAACTGCACCCAACGCACCTGTAACAAATACCATTGTTTCCCATCCCTGGGTATATATGCCGTATCTTTGCCCCAAATGCAACGGCACCCCATCCACAGAAACAAAATTTTCCAAGCATGCATTACAGGTCTCGCCCGCCGGGCAATTACTGTCACAGGTTATAACATAATTTCCAGGCGCACATACACCGGCCGGATACCGACCTTCTGGGGCACCATTATTGTTATAATCTACCGCTCCCATAACATCATAGTTGTATGTCTGATACCCATCAATACAACCGCCCCATTTTGCATAGTACACCTTGTTTCCGTATGCAGTATTACCTATTTGATAGTAATACCCTTGTTGTTGGGCCTGGGACACGGTCACACAACTTGATAACCCCGCATCAACACACCAAGATGCAAATTGTTCTGACACGGATGTCGGTGCAAAATTAATCTCGGTGCCCACCCCATATGTATATGAACCGACCGCATTTGCCGGCATTGTTCCACCGTGTTCCGTAACATTACGATATTCAATGGGATACACACGCGGCGAACACCCCGGCAAAGTATCGGTTGAACTGGGCAATATGTAAAAATCAAAAGCACCCGTTGTATCATTTCCACCATGTTGGCTATATCCATTAACCGGCACTTCACACGTAATATGATACCCACACATACCATCCACCGCGGTCATCGCCGTCTTAGTTGCATGCGGATTCGACCCAAAGTTATGTGAACATTCCGTCCAATGTGCATACCACGTCGTGTTTGCATCTATTGTCGGCGCATTACCATCACCCACAAAGTCACCTGTGCCATCCGTTATCTGTGTTCCACCAGTTGCCTCGCTCCACCATCCGGCAAATACATGCCCCACCCATGTCGGTACAGGCACACTACCTGTCGCGGGGGCAACCGCGACCGGTTCCCATTGGGCATGCCATGTATTATTATCAGATGTATAACCGGCACCCGCACTCATACCACCACTGGTGATATATCCGATGTTCTTTATATATCTGGTCGACGAAGACGCGGAAGAATAATACCCTTTGAATGCCAACCCATATGGCAAACCCACAGACCCATTATAAACATGATTATTCACAAATATGCTGGCGTTCGAATTACCCAAACTAAGTGTCAATGTCACACTTTTGGATGGCTTGGTAAGCGGGTTTTCACCGACTTTCATCTGTTGTGTTCGATCCAAATCAAGGTAAACACCGGCATTCGACCCCGATCCATATATCGTATAAAGCGTGTCTGTTCCACCCGTTCCACCATGTTTATCTAATGTAATCGTCTTTCTCACTGGCACCCAACTTGGACCACAGTTCAAATGATCATGGTACCCATACACCGTAGTATATTCAGTGTTTTCCCCAAACACGACAAGGCCATTACTATTCGCAAAATGACACTCCCAAGCCGCATTTGTATATCCTTGATCGTCGTGATTATTCGTACCGGGGTTATGCGTACAAACCGCAATCGCCGGAACCGTCAACATATGCTGTGGATCGTTGTAATAAACGTCTGACTGGGGCGTAAAAGTGGACGGTGTAACACCACTTGCCCAATGTCCATTATCACCACAACTAAATGTTACCGTAAATGGCCCATTACTCGTTGTCCAATGTGCATACCATGTTTGGCTATTATCGGTAAGTGTTGTATTCGACGCCACAATATCACCATTTGCGGCAACCATCAAATTGCCTTCGCCTTCGTCTGGATCATCATAATATCCGTCAAACGCCAAATTACCGTGCGTCGGCAATTGATTTGGCGCCAAACTTAGAACCTCGCCATTTCCACCAGGATTCAAAGACCAACGGGTACCTTGAACCTCATACAACGTGGTCACAGATCCATTTTGCGCATCATTATGATTTTTGTCCAACGCCACACTGAAAATATTCTTTTGATAAGACATATAGAAATTGATGCTCTGCTGACCATCCCATGTTATGCCAGTGTTACTCGGAGAAGTACCAGGGAACACCGAACTTACGGGCCAATAATGATTTGATCCATTGACCGTCAATGTCCAGTTATTGGTTTTATGCCAATAATCCGGCGCCACACAGCCCGCATCCGCCGGCAATGTAAATGAACCTGAAGTCACCGCATCCGAATCCCAAAATATCGGTTCTGGGGCAGGGCCCGACCCAAGCGGATTGTCCGGTCCCAGTGCACAACTAAACGTTGCAGCTGGCGCACAAATCTTTTTTCCACCCCAATAATCATCAAAATCGGTCTGATAATATGTTAAACCAACAATGCTACAATCAGTTATAAGGTTGGTGCCATTAAACATATCGGTCATTAGTGTACCACCACTATTTGTGTCACTAATAATCGGTTGATTATTGCTTATAAATAATGTTTTCGGAATATAATAATTTGTATTAGCACCTAATGGGGTATTAGCAAACATTTCACTCATAATAAAACTTTTACTAACCCCACTTGCGGTTATCGGCCCAAACAATGTCGCGGGCAGGGTGGTAATCCCCGTGTTCTTAAAAGTTCCCTGAAACATTGAAACTGCCGAATCTGTCGCATTACCCGTGGCACTAATTGTACTAAACAAGTTCACAGGTATTGATGTTATCCCAGTACAACCTTCAAAAGTTTCATAAAACATGGAATTTGCGACCCCAGAAACCCCAGAAAAGAGTCCGGCCGGTATCGATTCTATTCCCGTGCAACCCTTAAAGGTCCCATGAAACATTCCGCCCGCCGCCCCAGATACCCCGGCAAATAACGCCACGGGGATATTGCCGGTTATTCCGGTATTTTCAAAAGTCTTGGCAAATCCTCCGACCGGTGCCCCCGTCACACCATGACGCACCCCATTTTCGACCCAGGAAAACAATGTTCCAAGCGTTGAAATATCGGTTGTTAAATTACTACAACCACTAAATGCTGCATAAAAATTAGGCATAGTCGAAGGATACATTCCAGTATCTTCAACCGTTGGGAAAACGGCCCCCAGCGATCCAGATATTCCCGCAATCAATAACGGTGTATTATTACTATCATAGGCATTTGTTCCTTGACTGAAACGTATTGCCGAATACCCAGAGCTATAAGAAGCATATCCAGTCGCATTCCCCCAGATTTTAATAGTTTTTCCGTTTGGTGCCGCACTGGTATAAGTATGCACATATTGCAATGGGGTATACCAATTTCTAACAATATTATCAACCGTTCCATCGCCCCAATCTATATAAAAATTACCGCCGGCAGCCAATGTAAACCTAAACGTTTCCCCGGCGGCCAAACTTGTTGTCGTAATTGTAAACGCATTGGATGGTGCGGACGGCATATCATCCCATTTCGCATAAAATGTCATATCATTAAGCCCGGAAATCAAATTCATCGCATCGGAACCCGCACCCGTGCCGGTATAAAGTATCGTTTCCTGGCCATCAATAACCTGGGTACCGGCACCATTTTGTTCGGTGTAATACCCACTGAATATTTTATTGGTTCCACTTGGCGCATTCGGTTTTGTAATCTGCGTTGCCGGTTCCCCATCAAATACCGAATTCAAACGCCATCCCTTATCAACACGATAATACAAATGTGTGGTTCCACCACTGCCACCCTGGGCATTCAACGTTATGTTATACGTACGCACATTCCAATTGGCAACAATCGAAGTATTATTCGCATTTATCGTATTCGCAGCCAGACCATTTTTGAAATTACCATCCATATCTATCACCAAGGTATTCCCCTTGTAATATCCATCAAGATCAAAACCAATCCTTAACGGCTTTGGATTCATGGCACTCATTGGGGTGGTGGCCGATGCATCGCTATACCAATCGCCATTTGAAAAATACACCGTACTTGGACTTGGACTGTTACTGATTGGATATTCGGAACAATTAGAATTTGCAGTATCACAATGATTCAACGTCACACGATAAATTGGCATTTGCACCATGGAAAGATTCATATCGCTGGTAATTGGGAACGAAGCAACGTTTTGCCCGACCGAATATGCCACGGTCCCCGAATTTCCCGTATTACCATAGCCCCAACCGACCAATTTACTGCCCACCTGTGATGACGACGCGGCGGTCCCTGCACAGGCACCCACACCCGCACCATTCCATACGGTATATTGCTGACCATTATATACGTAATTGGTATAAACGGGGGTGGTGCCACCACAATAATACTTTACCGCATATCTAATCTGTTCATATCGCGCAATCAACTCTGTCGGGGCATTACTGGTTGGCCACACATCATCGGGGTACCCGGCATATCCATTGGCATCATAATATTGTATGCCATTGTCATTATCCCTATCGTAATACCCAATAAAACGCCATCCTGTATCGGCCGTTGGAACACAACTTAACTGCGATTCCAATGGCGGTTCACCCGCGACAACCTGAATACTGGTGACACCACATGTCCCCCAACTGCCATGTTCACCCAAATTCAATTGCACAATTTGCGGCACTAGCCAATTCGCATACAACACTGCTGGCGTATTTCCATAAAGACCGGGCTGTATGTATCCATCAGAATCAATTCTTTCGGAACCACCACTGGAACTGGTATAATACCCATTAAAAAACGTATTGTCATTATCCGGCCGCAATATCCCAGAATCAAATATTGACGACCCAGAAATTGCCGTTGGATTAGTGCATGTACAAGAAGATCCATCTTGGTTACACCCTGCCGTTTGGCAAGTATAAAACCCCTGTGTCACATCATTAAGGTAACGTTCATAAATATACTGTGTGCCATTTGTTCCGCCATTTGGCTTTAAAGTAACCCTTTTGTATACATCTGTCGCGCCCGTCGATTCCCATGTCGCCGTTAGGGTGATTCCGGTTATATTGGAAACACCTGAAACCTGCGTTGCATCCGCCAAATTTCCCCCAGCAGGATAAACCTGTTGTGCACAAGGTGTATTTGTAGTTTCACTATTCACCCTTAATTTGCATTCCCATCCGGCGAATTGTTGTCCCGATGGTGCCGAAGCCGTCGGCGACGGTGCATTACATTCTGTTCCAAAAACACAACAATACGTCCCACTTGGACATCCCGTATTCGGACCCGTCGTCTGACCCGATGGCAAAGCCACACTAAACGACCATTTTGCATATACCTGCGTTTCACCCGTTATGTGTTCATCACTAAACGTTCCATATGGGGACATTATATACTGTGTTCCGGTTCCATTCGTATTGGTCCAATGCCCACCATACACCCAACCAGGTCTGGTCGGCACCCCGTGATTCGACCAATCCGATAATGAAACCACAACATTGGTATTCAAACAATCTTGACTGGTATGATACCCGGATATCGAACACCCACTTAACGGATAATAAAGTTTCCAAGGTCTTCCCCCATTTTGATTATTTATGGTCAACGTCGCCCATGTGGCCTGCGCCGTCCAACATGGATAAATCGTTGTATTATCCTCTGTAATCGCGGTCAGCGCCGCATTATCCGTCCGGAATGTTCCGTCTTCTGCGTTAACAATCTGTGTACCTTGACATTGTGGTGCGGTATAATATCCATTAAACACATTATTTCCGTCGGTCGGCATAGCATATAATGCGGCAATCGGTGTTCCCCTATCCAAAGTCGGATACCAATTATCCCCATATTGCAAGTACACGGTACTTGGCGAAACGCCATTACCACTTAGATTCACCTTCAACCGATTCCATCGGGCATAAATTGTATTAAACGCCGGTAAATCATCGAACGCGCTTAAATGATATGCCATATTTATGGTATTACCACTTGCATTACAATACTGTGTTCCACCAGTTGTACCACTGGTGCCATACATTCCCCCAAACGCATACCCCGAACGCGTTGGAAGTTCCTGTACACCCTCAATGGACCAAAAAAACTTGTCAACACTGACAAAAACTTGCCCACCCCCCCTGGGCATATACCACTTAACATCACCATTACAAACACCGGTTAGATTGTCATAATCATAACACCGCAAATATACCCAATCACCACGATTTTCAAACCTTATACTACGACCGATTCCACCGTAATTATAATCACTAGTATTAAACTCAACTGGCTGGTCCAGATTCGGCCACATATTACCAACCGTATCACCACCGTTTTTATTCAAAACAAATAATTTTATATATCCAAAAGGATTATTAATTCCACCATGAACCAACTGCACCCAGCATGCATAAATATTACCACCTGTGGCACTATTTCCCGTCCATACACCCGTATGATCCAATATCTGTGTTCCGCCACAATCACGTCCCGTATAATGCCCGGCATATCCATAACCCGGTTTATACGGAAAGGTCGTCAATTTTGTATTATTATTAAGCGGTGTGGTAAAAGATGTCGGTGCACCGGCATTCGCCGAATCGAACCTAACACATGCGTTTCCCGCATCACTAGAATCATCACATACGGTAATACTGGACGTATTGGCCGCATTCGCCGAAAGTGCGCCAAAACCGCATATAACTGCAACGACAAAAACCCTAAAAAACCGCAGAAAACGTGACATTCAATCCCTTTCCTTCCATTCCTATGGGTTCAGTGTAGAAAATTGTAAAAATTTACGCAACCAAAAAATCATCTTTTTTAAAATTTTTTATAAAAAGTATTTGCAATTTTTTTTCATTTATGTATTATAATCACGAATAGTTGAATAAAGGCATAGCCGTCGCGACTTTTTCCGTGGCGGAGGAAAGTCCGGACTGCATTGGGACAACACACCGGCCAATTACCGGGCAGAGCAATCTGACGATTAGAGCAACAGTGACGATACGGGTTTAACCCGGGTGAAACGGGCAATCTCTGTGTGCAGCAACTTCAAATAGGTTTCCAATGATCGTCCCAAATCGGAAACGGGTAGAGGGCTTGATGCTTTGTGGTAACACATTGCACAGATTAATTGTGCCTGCCACCCATTTGTTTGGTGTTGAACGTGCCGGAACAACACTGAATATGGGCGGAACAGAATCCGGCTTATCATTCGGCTATTACGGCAATCCGTCCCCGTCCGGGGACGGTTTTTAGTTCCC
>JAZKZR010000010.1:0-329866 GCA_045612805.1 Candidatus Enterousia sp. | reverse complement strand
GTGCGATTTCGTTTAATCTTTCATCGCCCGTAATTTCACGGACAGTTGTCGTGGTTGTTTCGCCGTTTGTTGTTTTTTCAATCTTGAAATGGCGGTCGGCAAAGCCCGCAACCTGGGCCGAATGGGTTATAACAAGCGCTTGTGAATTTTGGGCAAGACGGTTCAGGCGATTGCCGACGGCACTCGCGGTCGCACCACTGATGCCGGTATCAACCTCGTCAAAAACAAATGTGTGCGCAGATTCGTTGTCCGCCAAAACCACCCGCATGGCAAGCATTAAACGTGCCAGTTCACCACCCGACGCGGCACGATGTAATGGCGCAAACGGCATTCCGGGATTGGTCTTTATCATAAATAATACTTCGTCCGCGCCCGTCGCCGATGGTTCACGTGGCGTGATTTCAACATTAAAATCCGCGTTTCCAAGTTTCAAATCGGGCAATTCCGATAGTAATCGTGTGCGTAATTCGGTCGCTGCGTATCTGCGTTTTTCGGTAAGTTCACGCGCCGCCAATTGGTATGCGTCGTGTGTGCGCGCAACAATTGACTTTAACCTTTTTAATTCGTCATCTGAATTAGTTATCGTATTTAACTGTGATTCCATTTCAATCAATTTTTGTGGCAAATCATCGGCTGCAACATGATGCTTGCGCGCCGCCGCGCGAATTGCAAAAAGCCGTTCTTCGATTGAATCGATCGTATCGGCATCAATTTCGTTTGGTGCAATTTGCGCGGATACACGTGCAACAATTTCCGCCGCATTATATAACGCATCTATTTGTTCCGAATACGGATTTGTTTCACCCCGCACACGTTCCAAGATATGCGCCACTGTAAAAATCTGTGCATCCAATGTGTCGCCGCTGCGCCCCATTGCCGCAACCGCGTCCGCCAGAATCGCCGCGTTCTTTTCGGTATTTATCATATCGGCGCGTTTTGTAGCAAGTTCGCTTTCTTCGCCAATGCGCACATTTAGTGCCCGCAATTCTGCGATGTTATGTTCAAGGTATTCTTGTTCCGCCGCATTTTTATCAAGGAAATTTTGAACCTCTTGTAATTTTTTTGTTGCCGTGTGGTATTCATTATATGCATTGGCAACATTAGTTAAAAATGTTGCGAAATCATCAAGATTTTTTACCGCAAAATTATCAAGTGCCACGCGGTGTGTTGTCGGATCAAGCAGTGTATGATTTGCAAATTGTCCATGAATCTCAACCAACAAATCCCCAACGGCTTTAAGAACACGCACCGACACGGGCGTGTCATTTATCCATGCGCGACTTTTGCCATCCGCGCCAAGTGTTCGGCGCAAAATAATTGTATCGTCGTGTTCAATTTCCATTTCGTCCAAGATTGTTGCAGCCGCCGCGGGGTATGAATTAAATTCCGCCGTGACCGATGCCGTGTCCGTACCATGTCGCACAAGCCCCGCATCCGATCGTGCCCCAAGTGCAAGCGATAACGCATCAAGCAATATACTTTTTCCGGCGCCCGTTTCGCCGGTCAATATGTTCAGTCCCGAACCAAATTCAAGATTTAGTTTGTCAATAAGAACAATGTTAGAAATCGTTAAATGCGTCAACATATCAATGCAATAATACCCCTTTATATTACATTTTCCAGTGTAAAATCGTTTAACCAAAGTATTTTACATTTGATATTAAACATCGGAAAAATTTCCTTTAATAACTTATAGTATTCCGTTAATTGCACGCGATATTTTTCATAATACCGTTTTTTATCTATGTCCGTTTTATAATCTAAAACAATAACGGTTTTGGTATTTTCGTTTACATATAACCTGTCTATGCGACGACTTAGGAACGCGCCATCAATATATCCCGCCAATGGAACTTCGGCGCGTGAAAACGCCCCCATAATTTCAAACAATTCCGCATTGCTTTTTATTTTTGAAATTATATCCGCTGGGCCAACAAAATCACCATCACAAAATTTAATCTTTGCCATTTGTGCATGCATGTCCGTCCCCGCATGCGTTGCGAATTCTTTTGATTCTAGGTCTTGTATAATTTTGTGTAATTTAGTTTGCTTCATTTGAAATCCTTATTATGCCATCATTTACACCAACCTTGGCCGACAAAGTTTTCCATAACATATTATGCCACGAAAGTTCGGGCGCATTTGTGTTTGATGAAAACCCGTATATATAAAGTTCATCACGCGCACGCGTCATCGCAACATAGAGTAATCGAAAGTTTTCTTCGTTCATCGTGCGGGTGGTACGCGATTTGATTTCTTCAAATTCGGGGCTGTATTCTTTTGGTGCATGCGCCGTCCAAACCCAAACCGGCAAATCGTCCGCGCCCGCCCTTAAATCATATAGTGCGACCTGGCGCGGCATTGATACAGTATCAATTAAAAACACAACACGTGATTGCAAACCCTTGCTGCCGTGGACAGTCACAATTCGAACACCGTTGTTTGTATCCATATCGCGTTTTATCTCACTTGCCCCCGTTATAAACCATTTAATAAAGTGCCGTAATGTTCCCGGACGTGTTCTTTCATAAGACAAACAAATTGTCATAAATTCTTCCAATGGGTCAAGTATATGTTCGCCCAACGCCGCAACCATTTCTTCGCGCATATTATAATGATTCAAAACATAACTAAAAAACGTATATGGGCCGGACACTGCATAAATCCGAATAAAATCCGAAAGAATTTCAAATGTATCATGATGTGAATTGTCCAGCGAATCAAAAACAGGCATGCCTTTATTTCGGTTTGCGCACAATTTATAAATATCATCTTCAGAAAATCTAAACATTGGACTTTTTAGAACACAACACAAACTATAATCGTCTTTTGTATCCATACAAAAACGCAACAGATTCATTAAATCTTTGATAACCGGGAATTCGGGCAAAACAATCCTATCGCTGCCCGCGACCGGTATTCCGCGTTGTTTAAGTGCAAAAGTCATCGGCGCGGCCAATGGTGCGCGTTGACGCACCAAAATCATAAAGTCGTTTGGTTTATATTTTCCGCCTGCCACAAGTGTGGCGATTTTGTCGGCAATATCGGCAACATAATTTTTACGAACACGGTCAGACGAAAGTTCGGAATTTCGCGCAGAAATTATTTCGTGTATTTCAACCATGCCACGCGCACCAACACGAAAGCATTTGTGCTGATTGTTTGTAAACCCTGTTTCGCGCGCAACATTTTCGTCGCTAAAAAACATATCAACCGTTTGCAAAATGGGTTCCGTGGAACGAAAACTTTGCGTAAGCGGAACATCCATAATTTCACGAACGCTATTTTTTATATATTTTGATATTTCTTGTTTGCTTTTTATAAACGCGTTTGCATCGGCACCTTGAAAACCATAGATAGATTGTTTTGTGTCACCAACCACAAACAACGAATGCGGCATATCGGACGTATCGCCTTCGGCGAAAAAGTCCCCAACCAACATTTGTAAAATTTCCCACTGGGCGGGGCCAGTATCTTGGGCTTCGTCAACCAAAATGTGCGACAACGACAAATCAAGCGCCGACAAAATCCACCCCATTGTTTCAGGGTTTGAAAACAAACGATGTGTGTATAAAATCAAATCTTCAAAATCAAGGACATTTTGTGCGCGTTTTAATTCCATATATTTTTTTGCAAACACCGCCGACAAATCAAACAGCGCAATCGAATCATAATATATTTTTTCGTTGATACGTCGAACATTTAATTCAAAAACCCGCCGAGCCTCTTCGGACAAAAATGGATAATTTAGACCGGTTTTTATTGGTGTGCCTTCATTGGTTAGGTATGCATGTTTATATTGCTCAAAATCTATTGTCTGATTAATATATTGTTCGGTCAAAGTTATTAAGTTTCCAAGTTTGGTTCCTATTTTCTTTTCGGTCCTGGCGCTGTTCAAAATTTCTTGCAGTTTTTCATCTGGGACATCGGGGATATTGCCAAGTTTTACATTGAATAAATTTAGATTTTTTTTAATCGTATCAATGAAATAATTCCTATATTTAACAAAATCTGTTATCATAAAAAAGTTTTTACATTGTTGTTCAAGATGCTTTAATAAATCGTCAATTTTATGTTCCGATATTGTTCCAACCAGGTAATCAAAAGCATCTTTGACATTTGCATCGTTGTACGAAGAATTTATAAGTTTATCGAGTGCATCATGCAACAACACCCTTTGTGGCGCATCCGATATAAGTGACCACGATGGGGCAAGCCCCGCCTCGGTCGGGAAACGGTGCAGGATTTCTTCGCAGAAACCATGAATTGTTTTTATTTTAAGCAAATCCGGGGTATCAATATACTTAAAAAACACCGCCCGTGCATGCGCCAAATCGTCATCAGTTGGTGTTTTATTTTTTGAAACCCCAACCAATAATTCACGCAATTCGTCGTCATTCGCCATTGCCCAATTTCGCAATGCACCAAGTATGCGCCCGCGCATTTCACCCGCCGCCGCATTGGTATAGGTAAGACACAGAATACCGGAATTTGGCGCATTATCGCGAAACAAAATACGCAACAATCGTTCAATCAAAACACTTGTTTTTCCGGTGCCGGCGTTCGCCTGGACCCAAACATTACGTGTTGGTTCTGCGGCGAATTCTTGTTCGGGTGAAAGCGGGTCTTTTTTTATCATTTATATCCTTGCTTTATTGTTTAAATTTTATTATAAATAAGACCGAACTGCAAGGAATAATAAAATTTCACATTATTGGGGGGAAAAATGACTTTGATTGATATATGGATTATGGTTGGTTCGGTGATTGGGGCATTGCTTGTTGGTGTATTGTTTGCACTGTTCTTTATTTCCCGCCGGTCGCAACGCGTGATGCAATCCATGCTTGATATTATAACCGCGCCTGATCGTGCCAAGATTGTTGATGCGTCGCGTGTTTTGCAAACGATAATGGCGGACGAAATTGCAAAAATATCTGGGTGTTTTGCCGAAATTCGCGACACATTAAAATCACAAATTGGCGTGGCGGAAAAATTACGCGGCGAACTTGCCACACGTAACGAGGCATTGGTTAATATCGCAAATGATGCGGTTATGCGTGTTTCGCAAATGACCGACCGGGTTGATAATACAGTTGCGGGTTTGCGCGGTGTCGTTGATTCTGACGCGTGGGGTGATGTTGCAAATGCAACCGATCGGTTTGCCGCAACGGTTGGTGAAACATTGGAAAAAATCACCGCGACAACCAAGGATTCATCCGACAAAATTGCGACGATTGATGAAAAAATTGCAAATTGGACCGAAAACACAACAAATCTTGCGAACGAATTAAACGGCACAATTGATACGACGACGGAGAAATTTCAACAAATGACGAATGAATCCGATGGAATGAAAAATGAAATTTCTGAATTAGCAAAAAGTGCGGTCGAAGGTTTCGGAAATATCAAGACGTCCGCCACAAATTATGAAGGCGTCATGAATAATAATAATAAGGTATTGAACACGTACCTTACGAAACTTGAAACATTTGATAGGCAAAGCAAAAAACAATTGACCAGTCAGATGAACACCCTTACCAATACCGCAAATATTGTCGGGGCCCAAATTATGTTGACGGAATCTTCGGTGGAAAAACAATTGCGAAAACTTACCGAAATTGTTGAAACGGTTATCAAAAGTGCAACCGAAACAGAAAGTTCTGTGCGTGGGATATCAAGTGAACTTTCCGGTCTTACCAATCATTTTGAAACAGAGATTAAAGAATTTGCGACCGATGTTGTTTCCGAATTGCAAACTGTGTCGGGTGTTGCAAATACGACACTAAAAGATACCAAGGCCGCGGCCGGTGCGTTTTCTGAATCGGTTAAATCCATGGCGACGGGTGTGCGCGAAACACTTATCGAAATGAATGCGGCGCATACGCAATTGTCTGGTCAATCCGAAGGACTTATCAAAATGTCGGTGGATACGACCGCACAGTTAAAGCCGTTATCTGAACTTATTGAAAAGTATTATGCCACCCTACCCGCGTTGGCGCAAAGTTCGGACGATGCGGGAATGCGCCTTGGGGCGATTGTTGCGGAATTAGATAAAAAGATTTCGGATATGCGCGATACGGTGGCGGGTGCAACGGAATCTGTTTCTGAATCTGCAACAAAACTTGATACATTGGCGGGTCAATCGCGTCAACAGATGATTGATTTAATGTCTGATTACGCCAAGGCCGTTGATACGATGCAGACACTCAACAAACAAATGGCGGTTGCACGCGCCGCCGCCCCGATGGAGGCGATTAGTACCGCGACCAAGGGCAATCCCATGCCCCGCGCAAGTAGCCATGATTTTTTGGCACAGTCAACGCGTGAATTTGACAAAATGTATGAACAAATGATCGACCTTACACGCGCGATGGGCAACGATATTCCAGATGTAGTTTGGAAAAAATATCACGATGGCGACAAGACGATTTTTGCAAAATGGATGGCCAAGGTTGTAAAGGCCGCAAATAAAAAACAAATTCGCGATTTGTTAAAGGCGGATTCCGTATTCCGTTCTCAGGCCACACAATTCGTGCGTGCATTCGACCGCATTATCACCGCGGCAAAACAAACAGATACGGCGGACAAACTGACCGCCGCACTGATGAAAACCGATTTAGGGATTATATATTCCGCCCTTTCGGCCCAGGTTTAACACTATCCGTGACGCTGTTGCGTTTCGTGTTCCTTTTGATGCATAAGTTTCATAAGCTCATAATCTGAATATAGTGCCCCGATATATCGAACCAGGTCTGGGTCATAATTGTTGCAACGTGGTTGTAATATAAAATCAGGTTTGTGTCCCAACGATTTGAAAATATCAAAAATATTGCATGTATTTTGTGTGCGAACCCTTTCATCATCCGGCATATTTGCACGTTTTTTAATGATATCGTCATCAACAGGTGGGACAAACCAGGCGGTTTTAATATTATAATCAGATGCGAACTTTTGGGCATTAATCCAATCTATCATTTGTTGTGCATAACGCGGTTCAATAACATCATAAATCAAATTTTCGCCAATATGATTGAGAATTTCAAATTCCGGGACACCGTATAACCATTTAGGTTTACCAGATTCCGCTGTCCATAAATCTTGATTGACCCAAAGTTTTGTTACCAATTTTTCGGAATTAAATTTAGTTTCATCCACAAAAAAATATTTTTCACCTTCTTTCTCTTCTTTGCGTTTTGTGCGCGTTGTATATGAACGCAGGTTATAAAACAAACCATTGGGTAAATTATTAATCCATGTTGTTTTACCAGAACCAGATTCGCCAATACAGCAAAGTAATGATCTTTTCATGTTTTTCTCCTTTGGTTAAAATAACGGTCACCAAAAGGTGACCGTGGTTATCAATCTTCCAAAAAGCTGCGTAGTTTGCGCGCCCGCGTTGGGTGCTTTAACTTGTTCAGTGCCTTTTGTTCAATTTGTCTTATACGTTCGCGCGTGACCCCAATATATTCGCCAACCTCTTCCAATGTGCTGGTTTTATTAGTACTCATCCCGAAACGTTGACGCAGGACGGTTTCTTCCTTGGGGTCCAATTCAGACAAAATCTGTGTCACAATTTTACGCAGATTCTTTTGCGCCGCCGAAGTGAACGGATTTTTCGCCGTTTCGTCCGCAATTATTTCCATACGCGAACTATCGTCTTCGGTACCGACGGGTGCCTCCAAAGAAATTGGACGAACATTGACCTTCATTGCCTTGTGAATTTTATCAACCGGCAAATATATTATTTTAGATAATTCTTCGGCGGTGGGTTGACGGCCGTATTTATGCATAAATTGGCGCGATGCGCGTTGAATTTTGTGTATATTATCAATCATATGCACCGGGATACGAATTGTGCGTGCCTGGTCCGCGATGCTGCGCAGTATCGCCTGTTGAATCCAATTGGTGGCATAGGTTGAAAATTTATTGCCCAAACGATAATCGAATTTATCAACCGCCTTCATAAGTCCGATATTGCCGTCTTGAACCAAATCGGAAAAATCAAGCCCCAGGCCCCTATTACTGCTCTTTTTTGCAAATTTTATAACAAGACGCAAATTCGCCTCTATCATTTCGCGTTTTGCACGTGCGGCTTCGGTCTGGCCACGGCGAACAAGTTCGACAACCTTTTTATATTCGGCGGTCGGTTGCCCGGTTTCATCGGCGATTGCGGTTATTTCAGATTGAATTTTTAATATATCGTCACCATGCTTTTTCGCAAAATTTACCCAATTTTGGTTTTTATGTTTTAACAGTTTCTTTACCCAATTGCGATTCAATTCGTTGCCAATATATTCGGCCAAGAAATCTTCGCGTTTAATCTTGTTCGCAAGCGCAAGACGCAACAGTTTCCCTTCGAGCCCCATAAGCAATTGGTCACGTTCGGTAAGACGGTCCATAATTTCTGCAATACGGTCATCGTTCATGCGAATCTTGCTAACGCTTTCAAAGAGTGTAAGGCGCATTTTGTTGTATTTTGCTTCTAATTCTTCGTCCGGTTTCGACGAAGTTAGCAGTTTTTCCATACGCATCGCCTGCAATTTTTGCATACTATTAAATGTGCGTTTTATCTTGGTAAACAATTCGGTAATGGTCGGCATCAGTGCTTCTTCCATAACCGGGATTGGAACGCCAGATGTGCTACGCGGGCCATCATCCTTCTTTATTTCTTCATCATCTTCATCTTCGTCTTCGTCGTCATCCATATCATCATCAACGGTCGGTTCGGTTAAATCTTCGAAATCTTCATCGGAAAGGTCATCAACCTGCTCTACACCCTTGGACTTTAATGTTTCGGAAAGCGCCGCTACCGATTTTTGTTCGGATTCACTGGAATACATCGCTTCGAGATTTATTATATAGCGCAAACGAACTTCTTCGTTCAATAATTGTTGATACCAATCAAGCATCGCCTGAATTGTCATTGGGCTTTCGCAAAGGCCATAAATCATTAAACGGGATGCGGCCTCTATACGTTGGGCGATTGCAACCTCGCCCGCGGCGGTTAGTAATTGCACCGTGCCGATTTGTTTTAAATATGATTGGACGGAATCTTGGACACCCAAAACAAGTGTGCCGGTTTGACTACGTTCCAATTGCTTGGCATAATGTTCGTAATCTTCGTCGTTATCCACCTGTTCCGCATCATTATTTAGCAAATTGCGATATTTTTCCGCATTTTCGTCGGAATCGTCATCATAATACCGTTCTATATCCTTTTGATAATTGCCGGTCTCTAAAACCTCTAGTCCCAAGTCCTGTTTAAAGAAATCAAGGACTTCTTGGTGTTCTTCTTCGGGAATTTCATCAGAACCGCAGGCGGCATTAAAATCCATTTGCGACAAATACCCGTTTTCCATCGAAGAAACCGCAAGTTTTTGCAGATTTTCCGGCAATGAATCAACCAATAACCTTGTTGCATCATCAAGTTTTTTGGACATAAAAAACCCTTATGATTTTTTAATTTATTTCTTTTTCTTGGTTTTTGTGGCCTTTGCACTTTCCTTGGCCGCCTTGGCAATCGCATCGTGCAACGCGGATTCAGAAACAAGCCCCAACACAATCGGGCTTTGAATTTGAATTTCCGTATAACTTTTATGCGTTTTATTACGGACAGATGCAACCGTGTTGTTTGTACTGCGCATAAGGCGGGCAATTTGTCCATCGGTCAATTCAGGGCAATTTTTCAAAATCCACAAAATTCCCCCAAGGCGATTTTGGCGCAAAATCTTTGGCGTATAACCAATTCCCTTTTTGTTTTGGGCATTTTGCGCGCGAACGATGCTTTCTTGGAGTGTAAGACGCGCCGTCGGGTCGGATTCGCAAAGTGCAATATCTTCGCGTGTGACCTGGCCATTTAAAATGGGATTCAGACCTTGAATCTTTTGGGTTTCGGCATCGGCGATATTTTTAACCTCTAATTCATGCAGACCGCAAAAATCGGCAATCTGTTCAAAGGTCAGCGCAGTGTTTTCAATCAACCACAATGCAGTAGATTTCGGCATATACGGGTAATTCATAGGGTATCCTCTTTGTATTCTGTGACTAAATATAGCACAACCGGCACCATATTCAAGCGGTTTTTTGTAAAAAATTTTTAGATTTTTACATCCCAAACCGTTCCGGTGGGGGTATCGCGAATACTTAACCCCATTGCCAGTAATTCATCGCGAACCGCGTCCGAACGCGCAAAGTCGCGTTCCTGTTTCGCGTGTACACGTTCGGCAATGCGTTCGTTTATGAAATCTTCACTTATATTTTTATCGCGCAAAAATGCATTCTTGGTATCCGACACATATTTTGTCACATCTTGTTGCAAGATATTCAGCACCCCAAACAATTTCACAACATGTTCACCGATTGCATTCACATCGTATGTTGGTTGTGGTTTGCGCAATTCGGCATCAATAAAATCAAACCACCCGAACGCATTCGCGATAAGGTGCGATGTATTAAAATTGTCGTCCATCGCGCTTTCAAATTCCGCTGTGATTTCGACAATTTTTTGTGCGGTTTTGGTGGCATCAACCTTTGATTTATCCGCGTCTTTTGCGGCAGCAAGCGTTGAATACATACGGTAAACGTGCCTATGTGCCACCGGGAAAAAGTCATCCGTTATATCAATATCATTTGAATATGTATTTCGAAGTAATGCGAACCTTATCGTGTCGGCATCATATTGTGCAAGCATATCGCGCAACAATATGCCGTTTCCCAAAGATTTACTCATTTTTTGACCATTTATTTTCACCAATCCGCAATGCACCCAGTATTTTGCAAACTGTTTGCCGGTCACAGATTCCGTTTGTGCAATTTCGTTTTCATGATGCGGGAAAACCAAATCGCGTCCACCGCCATGAATATCAATTTGTTCACCAAGGAATCGCATGTTCATTGCACTGCATTCAATATGCCATCCCGGGCGGCCGCGTCCCCATGGCGATTCCCAATAAATTTCCCCGGGCTTTGCCGATTTCCACAATGCAAAATCAAGTTCGTTTTGTTTGCCCGGTTCCGTATCTTTACGCACCGCAATTTCGTTTTTATCCAAATTTATGTGTGACAATTTACCGTATCCCGGGAAAGTGTCCAATTTAAAATATACATCACCGGTATCGGCAACATATGCATGACCGCCATCTATCAATTTTTTGATAAATTCTATGATGTCGTCAATGCAACGTGTGGCGCGCGCCATAACGGTTGGCCGGTTATTACCCAATGCATCCATTTGTGCATCGGTTGTGACAATATGTTCTTCGGCAAATTGCATAGGATCCATGCCAATGGCATTTGCATTTTTAATTATATTATCATCAACATCGGTATAATTCCGAACATATGTCACATCATAACCCCGATATGCCAAATAGCGGGTTATTACATCAAAAACCACCGATTGGTAGGCGTGCCCAACATGTGCATCGCCGGAAACAGTAATTCCGCAGGCATACATTTTAACCTTGCCCGGGGTTAGTGGGGCAAATTCTTCCTTTTGCCGTGACATAACATTATAAATTCGAAGTGACATAATATAAAACCTTTCGTTGTCCGTATATCATATAACAATAAATAATTTTTTGCAACAGTATAAAGACCTAATTTTCCGCATCATCCGAAAGCGGATGGCACTTTTCATAAATATTCATAATTTCGGACATGTTTACCTTGGTATAAAGTTGCGTTGTGGAAAGTGATGAATGCCCCAATAATTCCTGTAAACTGCGCAAATCCGCCCCGTCCGACAATAGTGCCGTTGCAAATGTATGGCGCAACGCGTGTGGCGTGACATAATCCGGCAATTGTAAAAACGCACGCACTTTTTCAATAACCTTTTCCGCCATACGCGCCGACATGGCCAGACCGCGCACACTGCGGAATAATTCATCGTCCGCCGCATTTCCAGACGGGCGCAACGCAATATATTTTTCAATCGCGCGATTGACGGCTGGCAACACGGGGACAATTCGTTCCTTGGAACCCTTGCCCATAATGCGCAACGCGCTTGGTGCACCGGCGATGTCGCTATTTTTTAGCGATAATGCCTCTGATATACGAAGGCCGCATCCGAACAGTAACGTCACCAATGCCCAATCGCGCGCGGCAATCCATGGTTCGTTTTCATCAATTGCGTTTATCGCGCCATGCATATCGTCAACGTCCGACGGTTCAATTGCCTTGGATAATTTTTTGGGGATTTTTGGTGAAGATATTAAATCAATCGCTTCGTTTTTTATGACGTGATATTTGGCGATATACTTAAATAATCCGCGCACCGATGACAACGCCCGCGCCGTAGATTTGAACGAAAGTTCGCGCCGTTGTCGATCGGCAAGCCACGAACGAAACGCGATTGTGTCGATTGTTGAGATATCCCCCAGTGCGGGCGCCGCACCAGAAAACCGTGTCATAAATTCCATAAAATCCGCAATATCCGTTCGATACGCAATCGCCGTGTGCGCCGAATAATTCTTTGTCACAGTCAGGTATTCGATAAATTCGTCGATTATGTCCTGCATATTATTTTATTTCAAAGATTGCGGAAACGCGGACGGAAACATCGGTGTCCTTGCCCGTTATTGCACCACCGGCATAGCCCGCACCGGCATCCATCGTCATCATTTCCGCCTTGGCCAATCTGAAATTCGCAGGTTGCACGGTATATGACCCGCCGTTTGAATATGACACAGCAAGTAATTTACCGGCCCGTTTGCCGACCCCCGCGGCAAGGCCGTTTGCGCGGTCGCGCGCGTTTTCCACCGCGGTCCCAAGGCATGATTCCAAAACCGGCTTCATCGTTTCGGCCGATGTAAACATACGCAGGTTCGTCACAAAAACATCTTGGGCACCGGCAAATTTGTTCAGGACGGTTTCAATCGTGTCAATATCATTCGCCGACACATCCAGTGCGATTGTTGTTTCAATTCCAACAAATTCAGATTTTTGTTTCGTGTGGTTCCATTCGGATTTTTCGTATGAATTAAATTCACTGGTTTGCACCTTTACATCCAGTGTTTTTAAGAAAGCATTCATTTCCGCAACCTTGGCCGATGCGATTTTCATAGATTTTGCCGCGGATTTATCCGTCACACTTACGCGCAGTGTTATTGCCGTCCTATCCTTTGGCACGGATGTAAGGCATTCGCCGTCAACACTAATTGTTCGGGGTTCCGCAAAACGGTCAATTGCAACCCATCCCAACACCAACACGCACACGGCCGCAACCGCGCACCCAAGTAATTTATTATTCATTTTCTTTTCTCCTTTCTTTTTCATTTTATTTTTTCCCAAGTGTCACACGCCGAACGCGCGATAAAGTTTTGTCGGCAATTTTCCGCGCGATTTCCGCACCATTTGCCAGCGCCACATCCAATTCATCGCGGTGCGACATCAGGTATTCGTATTTTTCGCGCATTGGCGCCAACACCGAATCCATTTTTTCGAACAGCATTGTTTTCGCCGTGCCATATCCCATACCGCCCGCGCGAAACATTTCGGCAAATTTTTCGGTTTCCGCCGCATCCGCAAAGTGCCGATAAAGTCCAAAAATCGTTGAAGTTTCGGGATCTTTTGGTTCCGCCGGTGTTTTGCTGTCGGTAATGATGCGCATGATTTTTTTCTTTAATTCCGCCGAATTCGCCATAAGTGGAATTACATTATCATAAGATTTACTCATTTTCCGGCCATCAAGCCCCGGGATAATTCCCGCATCGGGGGAAATTTGTGCATCGGGCAATTTTAAAACATTGCCATAAATCGTATTAAAGTGTCCGGCAATATCGCGCGCAAATTCAACATGTTGCTTTTGATCCGCGCCGACGGGAACAACATCCGCCCCATAAAGCAAGATATCCGCCGCCATCAAAATCGGGTAAGTATAAAGTCCCATATTTACACCGGCGTCCGCATCCGCACCCGCCGCCGTATTACGGTCAACCGCCGCCTTGTATGAATGCGCGCGGTCCATAAGTCCCTTGGGCGTGACATTGGTAAGAATTGTCGACAATTCGCAAACCGCCGGCACATCCGATTGCCGAAACAGCAAGACATTATCCATATTTACCCCAATCGACATAATAATTGCGGCGATTTCATAGGTATGTTTGCGTATCAAATCGGCATCGTGCATAATGTTTAGCGCATGCAAATCCGCGACAAAAACGATTGTCTTGTGCGTCGCCGAAATATCGCGAATTTGACGCAACGCACCAATATAGTTGCCCAAATGCACCGTTCCGGTCGGCTTTATTCCTGTTAAAAATACTTTCGATTCAGACATTTTAAACCCATTCTATTTGTTTGCGTTATTATAACCTTTTTTTATATAAAAATCAACCCGTCACCGCAAAGCGGTGCCGCGGGGGTTGGTGTGAAGGAAACTACCCCACCGGCTTCGCCGGTCCCCCCCTTCACACAGTGAAGGGGAATAAAAAATCCGCCGAATTGGCGGACTTTTGATTTTTTTCCAAATGATTCCAATATTACCGCGAATAAAATTCGACGACCAATTCAGGAAACATTTGAACCGGATACGGAACATCCGCAAATGCCGGAACACGTGTGAATGTCGCAACAAAATTCGCACTGTCCACATTGATATAATCCGGTGTATTACGTTCGCCAGATTCCAACGCCAACACGACCAACGGCATCTGTTTTGCCTTGTCACTGACCGTGATGACATCGCCCGGTTTAACCTGATATGACGCGATTTTTACGCGTTTGCCATTGACATAGATGTGCCCGTGGCTAACCAATTGACGTGCAGAAAAGACGGTCGGTGCAAACTTTGCGCGATAAACAACCGCATCCAAACGGCGTTCCAATAACCCAATAAGATTGTCCGGTGTGTCGCCCCGCATATTGTCGGCCTCTAGGTAATACGCGCGGAATTTCTTTTCACCGACATTACCATAGTAATTTTTCAATGTCTGTTTTGCGCGCATCTGTTTCGCATAGTCGGTCATATTACCGCCACGTGATGTTGGCCCATGCTGACCCGGTTTGTATTTGCGTTTGTTAAACGGGGATTTTGCCTGGCCCCACAAATTAACGCCAAGGCTGCGTCCGATTTTAAGTTTACGGGTACTACGTTTTGCCCCACTTCTTGCCATAATTTAATCCTTTTGGTTTTTTTTAACTGTGCCAAACATTTGACAGAAACCTTATCACACCGGGACCAAAACGCACCGATGCTTAATCAGTTCTGATTCTATTCAGCGGGCACATAATAAACCATTTTTTTTGAAAAAGCAAGAAAATAGTGGGTAGTGTTAGTGGTTAGTGAGCGGGGCAATCGCCCCGCTTTTATATTTTTCTATTTTTGCCGTTGAAATGGATTTGTAAAGTTTCTGTTAAAAAGTTTATTTTTAACATTTTGATATAACTGCATTAACTGTTTTTTATCAGGATCTAACATCTCGTCAGTTTGTTGATAATACCGCAGTGATGCAAAATCAAGATTATCACCGTCCGTGTAAAACCGTAATTCTTGAACCCCAAGATCCCCATACTTTTTTCGGGATTCATAATGTATAACTTTACAAGGTCCAAAATTGTAAATCGTTTCAAAACGGTTATCCCACATAAAATTCTTTAATTTTTGTTTGACTTCTGGGGTCATGGGATAATTCGACGGCTGACCTTTGGGATACGATATTTTAACCGGATTTGTTTCCAGTGCAGAATACATTTTTACAAGTTCTTCTTCGTAAATCATATTGTTATCCTTTTATGCTGTATGCATAGATTATCATTAAAAAATCGGATTTCAAGGTTTTTCTATCGCAACGTCTTGTAAATAAAGTTTATTGGCACGATAAGCAATCCAAGGCCGGCGGTGGCCAGCCACTGTACCGGGGTTAGTGGTTCAAGTGCCAAAACATTACCGCCGAACGTCACACATGCATAAAGGCCGGCAAAAACAACAAATGTCACAATCAAAAACATTGGATTTTTGGATAGGCCTGAAAATATATCAAAACCACGCACCCGAACACAGAATCCATTTAGCATTGCCATAATTATTATCAACGCAAACCGGGCGGACATTGCCGCATCGCCAAAAATCGCAACAAATGGTTCAGCAAGGGTCAGTGTGAATATAAACACACCCGCGATTGTCGTCCATATAACCCCCGCGATTGTATCGCCGGTAATAAGTTTTGCGTTCTTGCCCGCGGGCGGTTCGGTCATATATTCCGCGCGCGGTGGTTCGCCACCGAACGCAAGTGAATTCAAACTGTCGATTACAATGTTTATTATCAATATCTGTACGGCCATCAATGCCTCTATACCGATAACCAGTGGGAACAAAATGCTTATCGCCGCCAGTGTAAAGTTTATCGGCAATTGGAATCGCAAGAATCCCGTCACATTGTGCATAAATGTTCGGCCCATAAGGATACTGTTGCCAATGGAAACAAAGTTATTGTCCGTGATTATGATATCACTTGCTTCCTTGCATACATCGGTGCTGTCGCCCATGGCGTATCCGACATCCGCACCCTTTAACGCCGGCGCATCGTTTGTACCATCGCCACACATGCCGATACAAAGCCCCATTTCTTGGGCAATTTGAACAAGGCGTAATTTTGTATGCGGGGTTGCGCGCGCAATAACACGAATTTTCGGCAAAATGCGTTTGACCGCCGCGTCGGACATTTTATCAAATTCGGTTGCGGTTATGGCGATATCATCGTCACTTTGCAAAATTTTACTTTCACGGGCGATAACACGCGCCGTTTCCAATATATCGCCCGTTATCATCATAACAGATACACCTGAACCCTGCAATTCCGTCACCATATCCGCAACACCGGGGCGCACATCGTCACGCAACGCGGAAACACCGGTGAATACTAAATCGTTTGGCATTTCGCCCGATTTATGTGTTCCATCATAATATGCCGTTGCGATAACACGCATGGCACGCCGGGCATTAGACACAATAATTCGTCGCACCGTTGCCCGGTTTAATGGATGCGTTGCGCCGGTCGCATCAACATAAAACCGCGAATGTGCAAGGATAATTTCCGGTGCCGCCATGACATAGGTGCGCGGCCCCGACTTGGTTTTAACCGTTGTTGCGGAAAACTTGGTCGCACTATCGAATAGGGTTTTGGTTAAAACCGGGTTTTCGCGCTTTATGGTGGACACCGTTTTATGATTTAATCCCAATGCACCAAACAGCGCGCGTTCCGTACTGTTGCCACCAACGATTTGCCCACCCGCATCAAGCATGGCACGCCCATTTAAGACGATGTTATTCATCAACAATCGCACGGCCATACCGCCCGTATTTTGGTTAAACCCAATGTTTGTGCCATCGCCGGTATAATTTGCCACAGGTTGCATTTTCCCATACGTAATTGTGCCGGTTTTATCGGTGCAAAGTAATTGTATATTGCCCGCCTCTGGAATTTTATTCGGATTTTTCGCAAGCAAGTTTTCGCGTGTCATTTTGTGTGCGTTTTGGGCGGTTATGATTTCAATGATAAACGGCAAACCTTCGGGAACCGCCGCCACGAATATAGTAAGTCCCAATGTTATCGCATGCGCCACCGTAAGCACGAAATCGCCAAGTCCGTTAAATCCGTCCAAATACCAATGCATGACAACCATGATAACCGCGATACAAATCGCGCAAATTCCGCCAATTTGCCCAACAATGCCCGCCATTCGGTCAAGTCCACGTTGCAACGCCGTTTTTTCTTCACCGATATCGGACAAGGTTTTTAATATCTTGGCGTTTTCGGTATCCATTCCAACGCGTGTGACAATCATTGCGCCGCCACCACCATGAACCGTCGTTCCGGCAAAGACATAGTTCGCATTGGTGTAATCGTTCGCGGTTATTGGGGCCGCACGATTATATTTGAAATTTGGGAGTGGAGATTTGTGAACCTCTTCACTTTCGCCATTTAGAACGGAATTATTTACCGAAATATGCCCGTGGACCAAGTACCCGTCCGCCGGGATTCTTTCGCCGGCCTGAAGCAAAACTATATCGCCGACAACTATTTCGGTGCTGTCGATATTTCGGATTCGTCCGCCGCGGATAACATTGCACAAAAGCACCGATGCGCGCCGCCGCAATTCAAGAGTGCTGTGTTGGCTGCGCAGATGAGTAATAACATTTACAATCGCAACGATAATGATAACGATGCCGATACCAATCGCCTCTATAATATCGCCATAACCAAGCAGTGCAAGACCGATGAACAAACCCGCCATTATAAGCAAAATTAGGTTTATTTTCGTACGAAAGACATCGACCAAGAAATTCCACGCACTTTTGACACGCGGATCAGGCATGGTGTTCGATCCATATTTCTTGCGATTTTGCGCGACGGCCGCCAAAGATAACCCATTTAGTGTCAAAATCCCCCCTGATCCTGTGTCCGCATTTTATCGCATTTTTGCCCCCCGGGGCAAGGGGAATTTTTTGATTATTTACCCGTAATTTGCATAATTGATTGCAATATATGCCCATATTTGACGATCGGCGTTTCGTCGGGTGCGGTTAAAAAATCCGATTTATTGATACTAACCGAATTTATACCATTTGATGTTATTCGTGTTGCGGTTATTTCAGGGATTTTCCCCATAAATAAATCCATACAATCTTTGGCGCGCACGCGAACAACGGCGCCGACCTCATCGGGTTGAAAACAAAAATCTGTAAATCCGATTGGTAATTTATTTATATAGACATGGGCAAATGCACGGTCATGCCAATTTTTTTCATCTTTATCTTGGCGCCAAAACATGATTTGCAACGGAATCGCATTCGATGTATCCGTGTCGACGCCAATTTCTTCCATAATTTCACGCCGGAAAGCATCACGTACCGTTTCATCCCCCAAAACATGTCCCGATGCAGTCGTGTACAGTTTCCCAGAATCCGCACGTTCTTGAAAATATATATTACCGTCGTCGTCATACATCCAACAATGAACCGTTTTGTGCCAAAGTCCACGTTCATGCACAATTCCGCGCGATTCTGTACCAATTTTATTCATATATTCATCATAAACACCAAGATTTTCCATGTATCACCCCTTTTCTCTCGAGACATGGTAATAAAATAGGCCAGATTTTGTAAATCAAAAAATCCACCATCCGGTGGATTTTTAAGATTTAATTTGCTGTCTTGATAAACAATAATCAACCGTAAACGCAAAAACTCTATTACACATATCCGTTTTTACACGGTTGCTAATTGTTTATTCGCGGATTGTGTGCTGCACTATCGTTCGCACACATCCCATCATCTCCGCCGGTAAAATCAAAAAATCCACCATCCGGTGGATTTTTTGATTTTAACATGGCGGAGATGATGGGATTCGAACCCATGATACGGTTGCCCGTATACCACATTTCCAATGTGGCGCACTAGACCAACTATGCGACATCTCCGAATTTTTTAGATTTTATTTATTCTTCGTCGGATTCCGCGCCGTCATCCATAACATCTTCGGCAACCAATTCCGCCGCATCAACCGGTGCATCACCAACCAATGTATCTTCCAGTTCCGCATCAATATCGCGCAGTTCGGGATTAACACTGCTAACCTCTAATGTTTCTTCGGCGTTTTCGATGGCCGGTGTTTCCTTATATGATTGCACGAATTCGTGACGGATTCCCGCGATATCAAGTTTTCCACTTGCGATTTCGCGCAATGCCACAACCGTCGGTTTGTCACCGTCGCGTTCAACCACCGGCGCGGCCCCACCGTTCAGGTCGCGAACCCGCTGTGACGCAAGCATCCCCAGTTCATAGCGGCTTTCCACAAATGGTAATGTATCAGAATTAGTCGTGCGTGCCATATTCAATTCCTTTGTTGAAATGTATCATTAGCCACGCTATAATGATTCAAAAATGGTCAAAATGCAAGAAAAAAATATAAAAACTTTATCTTTCGGGTGCCGTCTTAACGCGATGGAATGCGAACGGATTGGCGGGATGTTGTCACGTGCCGGCGTTTGCGCGGTGATTGTGAATACCTGTGCCGTGACCGCAGAGGCCGAACGCCAATGTGGCCAGGCGGTGCGAAAAATCGCACGCGAAAACCCGGGTGCGGTAATTTTTGTGACCGGGTGCGCCGCAACAAGGAATCCGGGACTGTTTGAAAAAATTCCGGGGGCGGCGGTTATTCCGAACAAAAAAAAGATGGATTTAGATGCGTATTTGAGCAAATTTTCGCAAAAAAATCGCGGCAATTCGTGTCCGGAAATTGTTGGTAATTTTGATACAGAAAACAAACTTTCCAAAAAGTTTATTCAAATTCAAAATGGATGCAATCATGATTGTACATATTGCGTGACGCGGCTGCTCCGTGGGCCGGCGGTGTCGTTCGAATATGATGAAATTTTGGCAAATGTGCGTGCGGCGACCGCGGATGGGTTTGGGGAAATCGTGCTAACCGGTGTGGATGCGGCATCTTATATTCGGGTTTATGACGGGCGGCCGTTTTTGATTTCGGATTTGTGCCGGCGGTTGTTAAAAGATGTGCCGGAAATTGAACGGCTGCGCCTTTCGTCGGTGGACCCGGCGGTGCCGGCGATACGCGACATTATTGAAATGATGAAAAGCGAACCCCGTTTTATGCCACATTTGCACCTTTCCATGCAGTCGGGATCGGATACGATTTTGCACGCGATGCGGCGGCGACACACGGCGAACACGGTGCGCGATTTGGCGCGCCTTGCGAATGGAAGTGTTAGTTTTAGTTGGGATATAATCTGTGGTTTTCCGGGCGAAACGGAAGAATTGTTCAACGAAACCCTGGAATTGGCGCGCGAATTAAAACCAATAAGGATTCACGCATTTCCTTTTTCGCCCCGCCCCGGGACGGTGGCGGCGAATATGCCGAACCCGGTTCCGCGCAATATCGCACGGGCGCGCGTTCATAAAATAACCGCCGTTGCGGATGAAAACTTGCGTGAATTTATGGAGCGCCAGGTCGGCAATATGTGCCGGGTTTTGGTTGAATCCAATAATATCGCGCGCACGCCGGATGATATTCCGGTTAAAATTGGCGGCGCGCCCATCCCGCCCCGCACAATTTACGATGTGAAGATTACTGGGATTGATAACACAGTGTTAGTGGCTAGTGTTAGTAGATTTTGAAATTTGTTCGCAATTGTGTGATTATCCCAGAATCTATCAGCTAATTACACTGACCGCTAATAACTAACCCTTGCGCAGCAACCTTGCGCGGGATTTTTCCCATTCGCGGCGCTTTATTGTTTCACGTTTATCCGCACGGTTTTTACCGTGACCGATGCCAAGCAAAACCTTTAACCGGCCACGATTGTTGAAATAGAGTTTTAATGGAAATATGGTTGCGCCACGGTCATTCAACCGGCTAATCATGCGGTTTATTTGCGCCCGGTGCAACAAAAGCCGCCGTGGGCGACGTTCGTCAAAGTTTGTAATGCGCGCCGCGGTGGGTAATTTTTGGATTTCGATGCCCGCAAGATATAAATCCGTTCCGCGCCGCTGCACAAACCCATCAACAATAGTGACCAGGCCGTAACGAAGTGACTTAACCTCGGCCCCCGTCAGTTCGATGCCCGCCTCTATCGTGTCTTCGGTAACATAACTGAACCGCGCTTTGCGGTTTTCAGAAACAGGGCCAAATTTTATCATACTGCGTGGCATAATATGTAATTCTATATTAAAAAATGGTAAAATCCAAATAAATTTTGCATTTAGTATGTATTTGGTGTATAATAGTATGAACCCATGAACAAAAAGGATAAAACATGACCCAAGAAGAGATTGCGGTAGATTTTGTTATGCGGTACGAAAAACAAATCAAACAAACATTAGGACTTGCGGTTTTTGACGTCGAAAAGGCTGCGAAATGCGTTGTCAAATTCGTACGCGACAACCCCGTCATAGAAGATTATTATGATGGGTTTAATCCACGTGTTACGACGGCTATTATTTCTTCTTTGTATGAAGAATTGGTTCCGGAAACCGTACGCGAAGAAAGACGGCGTATAGATTACATAAGCAAAGTTTTGAAACAGAAAAAATCAGGCAAACTGCCCGCGGGGGCGTATGATGATTTTATGGCTGTCTATTTTTCAGGAACAATTGATACCGACGATTTGAAGCGGGGCGGCAAAATTGATTTCAATTCGTTGGCGTTAAAGCGCGCGTCGGAGATTTTAAATAGATAATATGGTTTCGGATATAAAAATACTATAACTCTATCTTTGGATAGAGTTTTTTTACGTTTTCCATTACTATATCACACATTTTTTCAAATGAAACATTTTTTATTTCCGATAAAACACGCGTTGTCTCAACCACATAGGCCGGTTCGCAAATCTTGCCGCGGTATGGAACGGGCGCGCAATATGGGCTGTCGGTTTCGACGACCAATCTGTCGATTGGAATCCGCGAAAATGCATCACGAATGTCGGCCGCGTTCTTAAAGGTTAAAATGCCGCTTGCCGAAAAATAATATCCGCGGTCCAGCATTTTTTTCGCCAAATCATAACCCGATGTAAAACAATGCATAACGCCATAAATATCGGGATATCGTGACAAAATATCAAATGTATCACTTTCCGCATCGCGCGTATGAATTGCAACCGGAAGTCCGGCACGCCGCGCCATGTCCAGTTGCCTTTCAAACAATTCAATTTGTGCATCGCGCGTGTCGGCCGACAGTTCATGATAATCAAGTCCGATTTCACCAACCGCCAAAACGCGTGAATCCCCTAAAATTTCGTCCGTGATATAGTCCGCCGGATTTGTTCCCGCATGTTCGGGGTGAATTCCAATTGTCGCAAAAACATTATCGTGCGCATGCGCCAACTTTATTGCCGGCAAAATATCCACCGGGTCCGCCGTCGGGCATATCATATATTTTACCCCCGCCGCAACCGCGCGTTCCATAACCGCGTTCGCGCCACCAAGGCGTGAAAAATCGTATGTTAAATGACAATGTGTATCTATAAGCATTTTTGTATTTCCAATATAATTTTGAATAATGAAATTTCCGGTTCCAAATTCACACGTGCAATATCCGCGATTGCCCGTGTTGCGGTCGGATACAATTCCGCCAAATTAAAGTGTGCGATTACATCCAACAAAATTCCATAAAGTTCCGGATTCGGTGCAATTTGCCGTGCGATATTCATTGCGTCCGATGGTAATGCACGCGGATTCGTTACAAATTCAATCACGCGTTCATAAATTACATCACCACCCGATTGCTTTATATTCGCAATGCGCCCAAACGACCCATTGGCAAGACGCAATGTTTCGTCATCGATAACATCGTCCGGCATAAATCGCGCACAAAGACGGCGCAAATCCGAAATAGAAAGTGGCCGCATTTTTTCAACGCGCGAACGTGAACGCACGGTGGGCAGAACACTGGATAACTGGTGCGTGACAAGTAAAAATAATGTCTTTGCCGGTGGTTCTTCCAACAATTTCAATATCGCGTTCGCCGCCGCGGTGGTTAGTGCATCCACAGAATCAATCAGCACCACACGCCACCCACCCGACATGGATGAAAGTTGCATTTTTTCAATCGCACCACGCACCGTATAGACCGAAATCGATTTGCCGTCCGATTTTACCCGACCGTCTTTATCAATGTTGCGTTCCATGTCGATTATGAAAAAATCGCCAACATTGCCGTAAACCATCCGCGCAATTTGGTACGCAAGTGTCGCCTTGCCAATGCCGCGCGGACCGCACAGCATCCATACCGGGTGCAGTGGATGTGCGTCGCGATTTTGCCATGCATCCATAAATGCACGCAGTGTTGCATCATGTCCGATTGTGTTATTATTGTCCATCGGATGCGGAAATTCGTAAATGGGTATATTTGATTTGCGTGCCATTTAACGCCCCATCAGCATTACAACAATATTACGCCATACGCGCGCAAAGAAACGAACGCGGCCGACATCATTTTTCGCAATTAAATTCGTTCGCGCGACAACATTGCCATCATGTTCGGCAATAACCTGGCCCAACACGTCGCCAGCATGAATTGGTGCGGGCATCGGGTCGGTGTACCGCGCAAGCACGCGAACACCGTTCAAACCGTTTTCCTTTGGCATGGTAATTGCGAATGTCCGATCAACCGTTGCGACAACCGTATCGTCGCGCCCGTACCAGACCGGCACCGCCGTCACATCGTCACCCGGACGATAGAAAACCCGGGTCATTGTGGTATTAAACCCATGATTCAGCAGCGATTTCATTTCCGCCGCCAATGCATCGTGACCCTTGCCATGAAAGCCATTTACAACACCGATTAAACGGCGGCCACCGGCGGTCGCACTTGCCACCATGCCGTACCCGCCCTTGTCCGTATGTCCGGTCTTCAATCCGTCCGCGCCCGGCATAATGAACAGCAGTTTATTATAATTCACCGTGTGCGTTTTGCCCCAATCGCGGCACCAATCTGTTTTATATTCGCCGAATTCAAACCGCCGCGTTGCAAACATCGGATACAAATCCGGATAATCCGCAATTATATGATATGCAAGTGTGGCAAGTTCGCGACTGGTCATCAAATTTTTGTCGTTAGGCAAACCACTTGCGTTGCCAAAGGTTGATGCCGGCATACCAATTGCACGCGCCTTGGCCGTCATCATATCGGTAAATTTTTCCTCTGTTTCCGCCAATTTTTCCGCGACAACAACGGACGCGTCACCGCCAGACAAAACAATCAGCCCCAAAATTAGGTCGCGAACGGAAATATCCTGGCCGGCGGAAAGGCAAATTTTGCTTGCCGGGTACCAAACTGGATCCTGGTAATCCGCGTTTTTGCCAACCGGGAAACGGTCATCCAAAGATATTTGACCGGATTTTACCCCATCAAACAAAACAGCCAATGTCATCAGTTTCAACATTGACGACGGTGGCATAAGTTCATCCGCAGATTTAGACACAATTTCCGCCCCGGAATCATAGTCCATCAAAAATACGGATTTTGCCTTGGTTTTATATTCCGCAAATGCCGGTGCGGCGCAAAGAATCAATAAAAATGCGAAGATTTTTTGTTTCATGATGTGTGTATAATAACAATATCCTTTCGCTTTTCAAATGATTTTTTATAAAAAGAACACGCCCACATAAATCGTGGGCGTTTAGGTTATAAGTTGTGGTTAACGCTTCGGTCCAAAAAATTCTTCCTTTTGTGCCGGCGGAATCGGACTAAATTGAACCGGTGTCATAATTTTTTCAAGTACAGGCAATAAATCCCCGCTAAATTCTGGCAAATCAGAATGCGCAATTTTGAAGTTGTCCGGGTCAACGACGATGGTATTACCCCCGGCATTCGTCAATACTATTTTGTTTTCCCATGCACATTCAATACTATAATTTTTATCAGAACGAGAAAAAATATTACGTTTTATCTCGTAATCTGCATACATCGGTATTGTTTTTACACGATTAAACAAATTATCAAATGTCACTCTTTCCTTACCAAATACGATACAATACTTCGGTACTATATCAGTAAAGTTTTGTTGTCCCGGTTTTTTAAACACCATAAACCGATGTGCTATCGACAACTGTGCCAACGCTGAGTGCAAATCTCCACCAATTTGTTTTGCGCAATCGTGCGCCGCAGATACCATATACATCACACTCTTGGGTGTTATATCATATCCTTCCGCACGTCTATTAACCTTTTCAAATCTGGGGCTATACGTAGTTATATCTATATAAAACCAATCACCATAATGTAATTGCATTTTGCATCCTTTTTATTTGCTCTCCGCCCCCCGCGCGTGGGCATTATACATGATTTCTTTGCAAAATCAAATTTTTTTAATTTGCTTTTTATATTTTATGGGAATAGAATGCAACGGCAAAAAAGGGGGCGGATATGTTTGATACGGAAAAATTAAAATCTTTTTCCTGGATAAATGTTGGAAACCCCGATCATGATGATTTTGAAAAACTGCAAGACGAATACAAGATTGATGAAGATACCATTTCCGACATTTTGGACCCCGACGAACAACCACGCATAGAGGTTGAAGATGATTACAAGGTTATAATTGTCCGCTTTCCCATTGTTAACCGCGAAACCGATACACAATGGCACACGGAACCGTTGTCCATTATTTATTCGACAAATCGCGTCATTACCGTTTGTCGCAAGCGGTGCGATATTTTGGATAAGATAAAGAAATCTGAAAAAACATCGCGCGAAGAGTTTATTTTGAACATTATGTATTATATCGCGGAATCATACCTGCGTTGTTTGAAAGAACTGAATCGCCGCGTGGTGGAATCCAAGAAAAACCTGCAACAGCAAATAATAAAGCGCGAATTGCTGGCATTACTCGATGTGGAAAACAGTTATACACTTTATATGACCGGACTAAAAGGCAACCTTTCGGTGTTGGATAAATTGGAAAAGGTGCGCGGGTTTGCAAAAACCGATGAATGTGTGGAATTGGTCGAAGATTCGCGGATTGAATTATCCCAGGGCATAGAGGTCGTGACCAGTTATACGAAAATGCTAAAATCCATCAAAGAAACATTTGAAAGCGTCATCAATATGGATTCAAACACATATATTAACCGCCTTACTATGTGGAACATTATTTTAATGTTGCCGACACTGGTTGTGGGATATTATGGGATGAATGTTGCCCTGCCCTTTGCGGAACATGGCGATACCGGGGTTGTTATTTTTGCACTTATTATGGCGTTGCTTTTGGGATACGCACTGTTTATATTCATTCGCCGCCGGATTGTTTAATTTAATGCGGCAAGAATTTTTACAAAGTTTTTATCGGCGTCCGGGTCGGTCACATCGATATCGGAAAACTTTATCCCGGGCGCGGTTCGCAGCCATTCGATTGCCGGCATGGTTATACCCCAAAAATTATCCAACCGACGACGAACAATGGCGATGTCCGCATCGTCCGCGCGGTTGCCACCTTCACGCACGCGCTTTTCAATGCGCGAAATCATGACCGATTCCGGCACATTAAGATATATCACACGAATATCGAATTTATCCGAATAATTTTCGACAATCCATTTTGATTGCCCCACTGTCCGTGGGAAACCATCAAGAATCATGTCGGAATCCGTATTAAAATGCGTGGCAAGTAATTCAAATAAATCACCGTCCGCCACCAATTCGCCGCGTGCGATAATCCCCGCAAGTTTTGATTCCGGTGGCAACGCGCGCAACATTGCACCCGTTTCAATATATTTGTATTTTCCGCGTTCCATAAGCATTCGCGCAAATGTGCCCTTGCCCACACCTTGGCCCCCCATCAAAAGAATCATTTTTGGTTTCATTATATTTCCTTTTTTTATCACGGTCATTATACCACAAAAAAATCCCCATAGCCATGGGGATTTGTAATTTTTTTGAAAACCGTCGCAAGATTATTTCTTGCTGTTTTCAATGGCGGCGCCAAGAATATCGCCAAGGACGGAACCACTGTCGGCCTCGTTCGCGTATTCTTTGACCGCTTGTTTTTCAAGTGTCACCTGAAGCGCGCGGATGGACAATTTAACATTGTTGCCTTCCACAGATACCACAGATGCCTCTACCGTGTCACCAACCTTGAACTTGGATGTATCCTGTTCGGATTTTTCACGCGACAAATCGGTACGGCGGATTGTACCCTTAATATCATTCGGTAAATCCAAAATCAATTCGTCGGGTGTGATTGCGGAAACCGTCCCAGACAAAACCGCACCTTTCTTGATAGATGCCGCGTTGTTGTCCGCGCCCGCCGTCAATTGTTTAATACCCAATGTGACGCGTTCTTTTTCTGGATTGATGTCCAAGATTTTCGCCGTCACTTCTTGGCCACGAACGAATTTTTTCAATTCTTCTTCATCAAGGCGATTCCAAGACAGGTCGGAAATGTGAACCATACCGTCCAATTCCGGTGTCAGCGCCACAAACAACCCAAATTCGGTTGTATTCTTAATAGGCCCAGTGATAACATCGCCGACATTGTGGGTTTCGGCAAATTGCTTCCACGGGTTTGGTTGCAATTGTTTATAACCCAATGAAATACGGCGTTTTTCTTGGTCAATATCAAGGACCATAACGTTGACTTCCTGGCCATTTTGAAGGACCTTGGACGGGTGGATATTTTTGTTTGTCCATGAAAGTTCGGACATATGGACCAAACCTTCGATATTGTTCCCCAGGTCGATAAATGCACCGTAATCGGTGACCGATGAAACCTTGCCGGTGACGGTATCGCCAACATTGAATGCGCGCGATGCGGTTTCCCACGGGTCTTCTTCCAATTGTTTCGCGCCCAGTGAAATACGATGCGTTTCCGGGTCAAATTGAATAACCTTGACCTTTATTTTTTCGCCAACATGCACCAATTCGCGCGGATGATTCACACGTTTCCAAGACAAATCTGTCACGTGCAGCAAACCATCGATACCGCCCAAATCGATAAACACGCCGTAATCGGTAATGTTCTTGACCGTCCCTTCCAAAACCGCACCAAGTTCGATGTTCTTTAATGCCTCTTTCTGGGCGGCGGCAATTGTATCAGATTGTATCGCGCGACGGGAAACGATTGCGTTTGTGCGCAACGCATCCATTTTTAACACGCGGAATTTGTCTTTTAATCCAATCATAGATTTCGCATCGCGGATTGGTTTATGATCAACCTGGGACGATGGCATAAATGCGAACACGCCGTTGATATCGACGGTATATCCACCACGAACGACATCGATAATTGTCCCTTCGGGGTCAATGCCTTCGGCAACCATTTTTTCAAGTTCTTTCCATGCCTTTTCGGCGCGCGCCTTGGCATAGGACAAGACCGCCGTGCCTTCACGTGATTCATAGCGTTCAACGAACACGTCGATAATGTCGCCAACGGCCGGAACCGATGCGCCAAATTCTTTGAGTGGTACGCGACCTTCGGATTTAAGGCCAACATCAACCAACACGAAATCGCCACGAATATCCTTGACCGTGCCCTTGGTTGCGTATCCCTGAAGTGTTTCTTGTTTGCCATAGTTTTCATCAAACATTTTGACGAAATCTTCCCCGGCAATTGGGTTAAATAAATCTTTGGATAAATCTTTCATTATAAATTCATACAAAGTTTGCCGTCGCAGCCATTTTTATTGGAAAAACCGCGAGGTCTTGCGGGGTTAATCGGACCGATTCCGCGCCCGCCCACGAAATCAGCACGCATTATATAGAAAAAATAATGAAAAATCAAGAAAAAATCGTTGCTTTTTATCGAATTTTATGGTATAATACTCGATGTGAAAGCGGGCGGATGTTGTCCGTTTTTTATTTGGTCGCGCGTAATTGCGCGGCCTTTTGTTATAACAAAAGGAGAAAAAATGCAAAAAGTATCATACATGGGAAACGGGGAAACAACGGAATTTACCTTTAATTTTCCATATTTTGAAAATTCAAATGTTATTGTGACAAAAAACGGCGAACCCGCGACCGGGTACCAGGTTATCGGCACACCGGGCGGTGTGGACGCCGACATTCCGTATACGGGTGGCAAGGTTGTTTTTGAAACCGCGCCGACCGCGTTGGACAGTATAACAATCGCGCGCGCCCTGCCCCTGGGTCGCACAATCGATTACCAACCCACGGCGAAAATCGACCCGACAACGGTTAACCAAGATATGAATTATCTTATGGAAGTGTTGAAAGATTTGAAAGATGAATTCGACACACTGCACACACAATACACAGAAATCGCAGATAAAGATTCGGCGACAACATTGTTGGCGCGTATTGCGGCGATAAGCGAAGACATCGCAACCGTCAGCGCACAAATAACCGCGCTTGGCGACATCGGCACTTTGCGGCAAACCGTAACCGATTTATCAACCACGGTTGGCGGACATACGACAAGCATTGGCACATTGGATTCGCGAACGAGCAATATTTCCGATTATGTTATTCAATCGCAAATGCCTACGGCTGAAAATAATTACACATGGTACCGCAAATATAAAAGTGGATGGGTTGAACAAGGTGGTTATACATCTATGACTGATGCGGTTATAACTATAAATTTGCCCGTAACGATGTCTGATACAAATTATACTTTACTGCTGTTTCAAGAAAAAAATACCGATGGACAAAACGTTCCGGGAATAACAGCAAAAACGACGACAAGTTTTTCGATAAATGCTTCAAGCAATGCAAATGGCGGATGGCAAGTGTCGGGAATTGCTCTCTAAACAAAGACGAAGGAATTACACCATGTAATTCCTTCTCTTTTATAATATGTCAATATTTTCACTTGTGCGAAGTGCGTTATTAAATTGCTCTATGACATTTGCCATAAAAATACTTTCTTGGGCCGCCAGTTTATAATTCACAGATGTTCTATGTAATGCAGCGAGAAAATCAGCCAATTCGTAACGTAATCCATCCCCATCAAATCGTGAAAAATATTTCATGTTTTTTGATGTATCTTCGAATCTTACTTCAAAATATTCTGTTTTCCACCACGGGGCCGGTACATATATGTATCCATTGGTCCCAGCGATAACCAAACTGCCCTCTTGTTTGGCACCTATGGCTGTGATAGCGGTTGCGATTGAGTCATTGAAAATAAAATCTGCGCGTGTCATATAATCTACATTCGTATCTTTATCTAAAAATGACGTAAAATGAACCTTCAGAGGCTGGGTGCCCAATAATTTTGCAATGACCAATAAGGGATATGATGCCAATTCATTAAAAGCGCCGCCGCCCAAATCTTTGTTCCATTCGCGTAAATTTTTGTCAGGAATAATTTTTGTGAAAGTTGCGATGACATTTTTGATTATTCCGATGGTGCCATTTTTAGCGATACCAACCAATTGAGAAAAACATGGGGTATAGGCAGTTTTTACAGCCTCGAACAACACGACATTGTTCTGTTTAGCCAAATCATATAACTCTTGCGCTTCGGATTTTAATAACACCATTGGTTTCTCACACAAAACGTGTTTATTATGCAAAATTGCTTGTTTAATATAATCATAATGTGTGACATGCGGAGTCGCAATATATACCGCATTAACAACATCAAAAAATGCGTCTAAATCTGTAAAATTTTTATCAATTTGAAATTTATCGGCAAAAGTTCGAACGTGATTTGCATTTTTACCAAAAACCGCACAGACATCTATTCCACTTACATATTTAGATTCAAACATAAACCTAGAAGCAATTCTGCCGTTACCGATAATTCCTATTTTCAATATTCCATCCTGCTGGTTTCTCAATAATGTGGAAGAAACACCTTGGGTTCGTGGCAGATATATAACTTCACAATATTGTTTCAACCAATCAAATTTACCAATCCAATCTGAACCAATAACAAATTTATCAACGTTATATTTTTGAATATCATCCGCCTTTTGACCAATGTATTCTTCAATTATGATTTTATCGGCCAGGCCTGTTTGTTTTACATTCTCGATTCTTTCAAATAATGATTGTCGTATATTTAATTTGCCACGTTCACGATCATATTTATCAGATGTTACCCCGACTATTAAAAAATCACCCATTTCTTTGGCACGTTTTAATATATTTATGTGTCCTGTATGTAAAAGATCAAAAGTTCCGTATGTTATTACAGTTGTCATTTATTCCTCCAACCCAATTATCGATAAAATTTGCCGGGATGCAGAACCTTTGTCATATTCTGCATAACGTTGTCTAAATTCGTGTAAATCATTTGGTTTTTGTTTCGACGAATTTTTAATTGCATCTATCAATTCCTGTTGCGTCTTTACAATCGGAAATGGTGAAAATTTATAGTAATCCATTGTCAACCCGATTTCTGTGATATACTGTTCCAAGTCATATGCAAATAAAATTTGTGGGCGTTCCAGTAAAGAAAAATCAAAAACAGCCGACGAATAATCGGTGATAAAAACATCCGTAATTAAATACAATTCAGATAAATTATTATAGTCTGCAACATTTACAAAAAATTCATTATTAATATCACTATCATTTATATCGTGCCCATTTTTATCAACCCACGTATGCTTGCCAACATGCGAACGTATCAATAGAATATAGTCTTTTCCTAATTCTTGTTTCATTTTTTCCATATCAAATGGCATGGGTTGATGCCAATCTGTTCGTCGCCACGTTGGGCAATAAAATAAAACTTTTTTGTTCTTAGGAATATGAAGTTTTTTACGCACAGATTCCGCAATAACATCTCTATTTGTATGTAACAAAATATCATTTCTTGGCAAACCAGTATTTACAAACATACTATCAGTTAAATCAAAAGATTTTTTGAATAAATCTGCAAAAACACTTGATGTGTTACAAAAATAATTACAATTACGAAAAGATTTTACATACTCTCGCATGGTTGTATCGTTTCGACGTAATAAACCAATTGTTTTTAGTGGTGCGCCATGCCAGGTCATTACCCAAATTTGACCATGGCGTTTGCCATTTGGGACATCCATTGGAGAAATTAAATATTTTGCCCGTTTCATGATGTAATCATAACGTTTAGACCCAAGGACTAAAACTTCATCGGCCATTTCTATATCGCGTGGCACGTTTGATACGAAAAAGAAACGCATAGTTGGATGATGTTTACGCAACTCTGATGCAAGCGGATATATGCTATCGCCGTTACCAGACTTTGAAAAAGTATCATAAAACACAATCCAATTGTCCTGCAGTGGTATTAAATCAGATAACCATCTTTCAACACAATGACGTAATTTGTGCCGCCATACACGCACAGGTATCCAAAATGTTAAAATTTTTACCAAAAGGTTCATTTACTTGTCTCTTCTTGCATAAACGGTCTAAATCCAGAATTATCCCAAATAAGCGAATATTTAGGTTCTTGGTCTTGTGGATAATTAAGACCCGCTTTTTCCAAACGTTCGTATTCTTGGATATCGCGCCACCCAACTATACGCGCGGGATTTCCCGCAACAATCGCACACTTTGGCACACTTTTTGTCACAACACTGCCCGCGCCAACGATGGCACCATCTTCTATCCTTATACCCCCAAGTATAATCGAACGCAGCCCTATCCAACAATTTTTTCCTATTTCAACAGGTCTTGCAATATCACTATGGTCATATGGGATTCGTGTATCACTTTTATAATTGTGTTCTGTGGTCATAATAATACATTGTTGCCCGAATTTCGTATAGGCACCTATTTTAAGTCCGGCTTCGGCATAAAATCTTGAATCGTCACCCACAAATACTTTTCCGCCAAAATCCATATTTTCTTCGTGCGATAAAACGACGCCGTAACCTATGAAATTGTCACGATAAATCGGATGTCTTTTATATAGCTCTTGTTTATCGTATTGTTCATGCAATTTATGACGAATTTTCTTTATTGGAATTAATTTAATAAGTTTTCTTTTTATCATTTGTTTGTTCCTTTTAGATATTTTTTCACAGAAACAATTTTAAATGCCTCGGCATAATCGGTGTTGTTGTTTTGCATACCGCGATATCGGTTTAAACCTTCGATACGATACGGATAATTTATCCACCCATTTTGTGATTTATACAATCCAATAATTTCAAATTTTTTCTTGGCCACATCTGAGATATCATAAAAGAAATCTGGAATAGAAATCGTTCGCCAAACTTCATAAAACAAAATTTGTACATCTGGGTTATAACCGTTATGACGCATTATTTTTTTGAATAACTTATTTGTTATGAATAAATGTTCTGGGTGCGAATCCTTGGGATTCGGTAAAAAAATATAATCGTACTTTTTCAGGTCCAATACTTTGCAATAATCATCAAAATACTTTTCAATCTGGTCGTACATAGGTGGAACACCGAATGTCTTAAAAATCCATCTGTTTTTTATACCGACCGCATCCATAACCGCATTAAATTCACGAATACGCAAATCCGCGCGCGGTTCGGCATCAATTTCTGGTGTTTTTACACCCGCAGATGCCATACAAATACAATCAAAATGTTTGGCGTGCTTTAATAGCATGCCACCGGCACCCAACATTTCATCGTCTGGATGCGGACACACCATAAGCATACGTGTATTTTCCTTTACATTAAAGCCCGGACGTGCCGATGGGAAATACCGGTATAACAAACGTTTACGGTATTTGGCAATCGGTACAAGATTTATTAAAAATCGCAACATCATTATTTCTCCTCACAAATTATTTTTTTACGTTTTATTTTTAAGTTACGTCGTACAGATTTTATTGGCATAAGTTTTATTACCAACCATATCAAAAACGAGTGTAATTTGCGCGGAAACGATGGGTACCAATATTTGCTATTAAACATTGGGGATGATAGTAAATATGGTAAATATTCATCCGAAATATCCTTTAAGGGCCGCAACCATATTTTTACTGGCGCCCCCGCATAATGTATAATTTTCGGGTTTTCTTTGGCACAAATCAATGCATCATGCCCCTGGGCCCGGGCCAACCAAGGGTATTCCGGCGCATTTCTTATATCATGATGATTCCATATTTCTTCCAGCACACAATAATCAAACGGCACAGCCGCAATTTTATCAGCGCCCAAATTCAAAACATCCAAATCAAACATTTTAAGTTTTGGGCCAAAATCACGAATTGTTTGCAGGAATCGACTTAACATTTCCTTTGCACGCCATTGTTTTGTGTTCGCAATCATAAAGCCCGGCATAAACACATAAGGTTTTTTATTTTCCGAAAAATGTTGGTGGACCCCATATTTTTCATCTTGTCTTTCTGCGATAATACCGGCCCAATCCGCCCCATCCATATCCATATTATAGATTTCAGATAAATCATCGCGGAACAAAACATCAACATCAGACCATATAACACGATCATATTCCGGCAATAAATCCGCAAGCATTAAACGATAGTACGTTGCGATACCACTCCATCCGGTTGGTGCGCCTTTTAATAAAGTTCCATCCACCCTTACCCACCGCACCGGATAAATTTGTTCAATAATTCTTTTCGTGCGTTTTTTTAATTTATCATAGAAAACAATTACGTCATATATCGTATTGGGTGATGCCGTATCTATTAAACTCTTGATTGCCACAGATGCCGGCAAAGCATAATTATCATCAAATGCAAAAACAATCGGAATATGTTGTGTCGTTTTTTCACACATTTGTATCGTGTTTCTTAGGGATTCTTTTGATTGTTCGTAAATCGTGTTTGCGGTCGAACATAATGCAGTTTGCATATTTTGGTATTCATTCGCCGACATTTTATACGCACGAATCATGGCGCCCCCCAAATCATTTTCAGAATACATGATAGAATCATCATCACAGAATCCGTAATGCCGGGCGAAAACTTCGTTCATTATCAATGGCTTTTGAAATCCGTATGATAATTGGACGGATCCGGATGCCTGGCCTTGCAAATAGCGATGATGTTGCAGATTATTAAAATCCAAAAGCCCAAGCAAGAAATCAGCATTTTCTATTTCCGCGAACATATCTGGAAAATTCAAACGCCCACAAATACGAACATAATTTTTCACATTTTCGGGCAAATCCATTTTGCCGCGTCCAATAACAATTATTTCAAAATTAGTAATATTATTTGCCAAAAGTTGGTTTACCGCCTCCACTATGATTTGATGATTTTTAACCGATGTATCAATAACGCCGACTGCGATAAATGTAACCTTGTCTTTTTTGGGCGTTATTTTTACATCACCAAACCAATGTGGATTCATGCGTGGGATATTATCAACATCACTTAAAACAAATAGACGTTTGGCATTAATCATCTTGTTTAATTCGGTAAAATTATCGCACGCACGCCAAAGAACATCATGTTCCACACCCAAAATACCATATTTCGGCATTTTATGCATATTTAACATTGATGGCACATATTGTGAACAACGATAGGTAATACTGTTAAAAAACACGAAATCATACTTTGTTATATAATCCAGCATTAAAAAACTTTCCAAATCATGCAATGTCCCGGTAAAAACGCGCGCAACATCGGGGCAACGACACATCGGCTGTTCGCGTTCATTTTCATCCGTCATAAAAACATCAATATTGTACCCCAAATCGGCAAAATACTTTGCATTTCCCGGCAAAGTTTCCGCATGATACGGATGCGGTTCAACAATCAAGACTGATTTGTTGCGAACAAAATTTAATTCTGTAATTTTATCCATTTAAAGCCCCATTCCTTATTTTATTAACAAAATCCAAGATTTCTTTTAACGCGGTTTTGGCATCCATTTTACTAATAACCAACCCGTACCTGTATTTGGAAACTCTTTCTGCTGGGGCACCAATATTAAAGCATGCAACAGGTACCCCCATCAGAATACATTCCGATGTGGTGAAAGAAAATGTTTCTGGCACAACCGATGGAATCAACGCGATATCTATCCGATGTTTTTCTATAATATCTGGCAAATCATCCAAATCATATGTACCGGTACATATAAACTGCGAATGTTCGGGTCTATCACCACTTAGTGATCCCACACACACAATATTTACATCTTTTGGCAATATCTGGACCATGTCACAAACAATTGCGCGACCTTTTATGGGGTGTAAATTACCAATCACGCCGATGTTTATATTATCGTGTGCTTCTATATTCACCTTGCGCATAGGTGGCACATTATGTGGAACAACCCGAACTTTAGGGTCAATATAAGGATAAACAGAAAGTAATATTTTTTTACTGCTTTCAGAAAAAACTGTTATATCGTTCACAGTATCAGTTAAAAAACGTTCCCATGTTCCGCGCCACGTATCAACACTTGGAAAACCTGGATATTTTTGGCAACAGGTACAATTTACGATGTTGTTTTTTACACATGATGTTAAATTCGGTCTAAACAAATGAATTCCTGGGCATATGCAAAAAAAGTCATGAACCATAAATTCGATACGTATTATCGGATTTGTATTTTTTGTGTGTGCAACCAAATCCAGAATTTCAAGCGGTTTCTTGTACCCTGCTAAATTATTCACTATTATATGCGAAAACAACCCTAAAATTTTGCAATTAGCATCCCTTGTTATCATGCATTTTTTTTCATTCTTACACGAAAATATGTATCGTTTAATGTTTCCATCATATTGACATACTACTACATTATAATTTTTAGATAATTCTTTAATTCTTCTATCTGAATATACCGCCGTTCCGCCACCAAGTACGTGATCAAAATACAAAACAGAATTTTTATACTTTACTAATCTTTGATAAAACGGCTTGAATGAAACACGTTGATATTTATAAATGTTAAATTTCAACAAGTGCAAAAATACGAAGCGGGTGTAACAACCTGTATAAATGATTTTGTATAATTTATGTCTACGCGTAACCGGTTGAACGTTTGGTGACATTTCATTTCCATTTTAATTTAATTACTGGTATAAACTCAAACAATAAAACCCAATTGTTTTTTAGTTTTATTATTGGAATTATACCAAATAGACGTAACCGAAACAAAGTTCTGTTTGCATCAGGTTGCTTATTAAATAATTTCCAATGCGCCGGGAACCGGTTTCTGATATCCAACGCAATTTCTTCACCATGCAACCCCATTGAATTCGCGTATTTTATCGAAGTGTTGGCATTATTCCAACGGTATTTGACTAAAACCCCTTGAATGTTATAAAAATGTGTTATATTCATCAAACGCGCCCAAAGGCGATAATCCTCGGCCGGGGTATAATATTCTTCATATTCAATGTTATTATCAATCAATATAGATTTTCGTATCATTGCCGCAGTATGCGCAACACAGCACATCTGTGTTAAAAAAGTTCGTATTTTCAAATCGTGTTCCGGGTTCTTTAATATATCATTGCGATCACCAAAATATTGCAACCACCCAGACACAACACCAACGTGTGGGTTCATATCCAGATATTCAACTTCTTGCGCCAAACGATCCGGCACTGATATATCATCATGGTCAAAAATCGCGATATATTCCCCGCGCGCCATTTTTAGCAATTTGTTCCGCGACGGTGTAATTCCAAGATTTTTTCCGTTTTTGAAATATTTGATTCTTTCATCTTTGTATGATTTTACAATTTTATCTAATTCTGTATTTTCCGGCGAATCGTTTAAAATCAGAAATTCAAAATCCGTAAAGGTCTGATTCAAAATACTTTCAATCATTTCCCGCAAGTGTTTGGGATTTGTATTATAAATCGGCGTTAAAACAGATACCTTTGGTATTGTTAAAGACATTTTATCCTTCCATACTGGTTAGATTAACCAGGCACCACAACCTGCGTACCCGATTTTTTGGTTTTGCGCCCCGTCCACCTGGTGGATTTTTGCAGTTTATATAACAAATTTCAAGAAAATAAATAAACTTTATAAAATTTTTACCGCTTTTGTGAAACGAACAATTTTCCAGGGAACTTTTATATCACAAATATCTATCTTTATTCTGTGGTGTAGACGAGAAAAAATTAGGTAAAAACACGAACCGTTTTAGCAAAAATACGTTGCATTATAATTGTTGCATATAAATTGTATGCTGTACTATAAACAGCGTAAAAGATTTTTTAAAAATATTTCGGTATCTATGCCATTAAGTGCTGTCATAAATGCGAATTCAATACCAAGACGTGGTATAAAACCAATAATTGTGCTTGTGCCTATTGTTTCGCCACAATGGTATATAATTTTGTAATTCTTGTGTTTTAATATCTGTAAACCGAATCCATATTTGGTATTTGTGCCGTTTGGCAATATATTCGGAACAAACATTTTTTGTGCCAAAGGATTATGTTGAATAAAGCAAAGATATTTTTTTAGGTCATGTATAGATGAATAAAGCCCCCCATCACCCTGGGTGGCGGTATTTGGACCCTGGTCGCAAACGATTATTCGATTGTTCCCCGTTATTTTATGCCCATATGCCCGATTCTTTATCACGGAAACGCCTTTGGTGTATATAACAGAATTGTGCATACCAGCGGGTGATAATATTGCATTACGGACAAAAAATGGTAATTTTTTCCCAGATATTTTCTCAATGATTTGTCCCAGGATAATGTATCCGCCATTACTATACCTATATTTTGTTCCAGGTTTAAAATATGCGCGTTTTAATGTTTTTAAATAGGCGAATACTTTAGTGTCGGTTATTTGTTTGCGACCAATTTTAGGTCTGTCTTCATAGTCAACAAGTCCAGATGTATGAGTTAATAAATGGCGAATGGTGATATTTTTCATATATTTCGGTAAATCATCAAAAATTTGTGACAGGTTTGTATTTATATTGACTGCACCAGATTCAATAAGCGTCAAAACAGAAAACGCAACAAATTGTTTCGTCACAGACGCCATACGAAAATTCGTGTAAGAATTAGTACCCTTGCCACCGTATTGTTCAATAATACCTTGCTTAGTTTTAAGATACAAGGCGTATTGTTGTCGTGAATCAATTACGATATTTTGTAACAGTTTGTCCGCTGATATCTTCATGTTTAACACGCCCTCCACACACCATTAGAAATGATACCATAAATAACATGTTATTACAATTGGTTTATAGGACGATAGATTCTATATAACAAACGTAAAAAGTTTATCCAGTATATCTATTGGTATTGGTTTTCGATTATCAATATCGCCATACATCCCAAGTTCCCTGTTTATTTTGCTCGGGCTGTGATAATCGCTGCCGCCACTGGCCAGTAAATCATTCCTTTGCGCCAAATCCGCAACAAAATCTGTATATTCATCTGTTTGGCCGGACTGATATACCTCTATGCCATCAATTCCGTATTGTTTCAACTCGTGGATAAATTCTTGCAAATTATTGCTATCAACACCCTTTGTCCTGTTTGGATGTGCCAATATTGCCAAACCGCCGGCACGATGAATCATATCTATTGCCTCGCCATATCCAAACGGCGGTTGCAGAAAATGCTCAATAACAAAGGTTTTATTCGGTGCTTTGCCGGTATCTATCATCATTTTGATAAAAGCATCCCTGGCCCCGATAACTGTTTCGTATTTTTCCCTGGTATAACCATAGTTTTTTAGTGATTGTTCTATGTATTCCCTGCGAATAATGGCTTTGTTATTTATCTCGTCAAACCGTTTTAGAAATAATCCGATAATGTGTGTATTTCTTTCACAAGAAACCTCTATCCCATTTATAAAGTTGATACCGCATTGCTCTGCCGCTTTTGCCGCCGCATGCAATCCATCGACATTGTTATGATCTGTTAAAGCAATATATTTTAGTCCCTTTTTGGCGGCCAAATCAACCAATTCACTTGGGGACAACGCCCCATCCGAAGCATTACTGTGCGTATGAAAATCTATCATTCTAATCTCTTTTTTTCTTTACATTCATTTGGGGCATTATATCATAGAAACCAACAATGAAAAGGTTTTATTATGATAATTGGTATGGTGCGGTATGCGATTCCAAACAGTTTTATGAATTCGAATAATTCGCGTTCTCTGGTACAGTTATATGAAGAGCCGTATTTTTCTGATCGATTTAATATTTTCTGTAATGTGACGTTGGAATCATTTGCACAACAAACTAATCAAGATTTTGTTTTATGCATATATCATACAAATTTAATTCCCGACGACAAACGTGCTTTGTTTGATAATCTTGAAAAAAGATACAATTTTCTGCGTAATGTTTATACTGATGGCGCAATGTTTATTCCGGACGATTTGAAAGAACCAACTATGCTGACGTTCCGGATAGATAATGACGATGGTATGGCGATTGATTTTATTGAAAAAATGCAACAGATTAAAGATTCATATAATGGCAAATCTACCAATTTTGCAATCAGTCTTCCGCACATGCGTAAAATTGGCAGGGTCAGCAAAAACCAATATAAAACAATCGCTACCGATTTTGTGTCTAATTCTATGGGTTTGGCATACCTGGGATCCGATGGCCGCACAGTTATGAACCTGGGCAACCACAGATTAGTGCCTTATTCGACCCCGATGTTGTTGGTTGAAGGTAACGGTGGCCTGCAGGTAATAAATGGCTATAATGTGGTGAACGGTTTTAACAAAGTGTATAAAAATCAAACCCCAGATTTATTCTTGAATAAGCAGGAAATGGAAAATCTTTTGGCTGGCGATGGTTATGCAAAATTGGATTTATCCTGCCTGCCAATCATAAAACAATAACTTTCTATGTTAATTTTCTACCATAAATTGAACACACAGCAACAAAACTGCACATTGTTACAATAATATTCTCGTTTTTATATTTTTTCGGGAACAACTGAATAGCCGCTCCGTGAACTAACAAAAACAAATTATAAAATATATTAGTTTGTAGCAAAACTGTATGTGAATATATTTATAGAGACATTTTGACTTTCAGATATTTTTAACAACGTTTTACACATTGTCTACACCCGGACATTTTTTGCCCAAAATGGCAGATTACTGGGACAGATGAAAATTCTTTGCAAAATGTTTAGAAAGTCCTTGACTTGTGCGGATTTTATGGTTATTATAAGTCGCGTTATTCGGGCATAGTTCAGTCGGTAGAACAACGGACTGTTAATCCGTATGTCACTGGTTCGAGTCCAGTTGCCCGAGCCAAGGAATTCCGCCGCAAACCCCGCAGGTTTGCGGCATTTTTCTTTACTTAACACTTCTGTATTTACGCATACTACGATACACCAAAATACGCCATAAAACACCCCTCTGGCTACACAATAGCTACACAGGATCCGTAACCTATCCGTCGTCTTATGAATAACTTATGCTTTTTCAACTCGTAAAATTGTCTACATATTTTGAACATTTTGCAAATATGCTTACGATAATCTTATCCATTGCCTAGCTTTTTTATTATTTATGATGTATAATTTATGGGTTAGTAAACCTATTTTAAATTTTTGGAGCCATCAAATGACAGAATTAAGAAGCCTCATTGACGAAATAAAATCAAACAGAATGCGTTTACCAGAAATGCAACGAGCATATATTTGGAAATCTACACAGGTGAGAGATTTGCTTGATTCTTTATATAGAAACTATCCAGTTGGCACAATTTTAAGATGGGAAACAACTCAAAAAATACCTACACGAGACTTTGCTGTTTCTCAAGAAGATACAAAATATGAATCTTACTATCTTCTATTAGATGGTCAGCAACGTTTAACATCTCTAAAGGCTATTCTCTGTGGCGAACCTGTCATTGTACGCGGCAGAAAACGTGCAATTGACATCTATTTTAATTTAGACCATCCTGATAAATTAGAAAATACCAAAGTTGCTACTGACGATGATAACGAAACAGAGTTTGAAGAAGATGAAGATATTAAGGTTACATCTGATGCGGAAGAAAACAAAAACCGCATTGATGACATGAATCGACGAGCTTTTGTCGTAGAAAACCCATTGGTGAAAAGTCAGAACAATTGGATTTCTGTTGTAGGAGTTTTTTCTGGCAAAGTTGATATCCAAGACATCATAAAGAGAGCTGGAGATACCACAACACCAGAAGGCAAAAAACGGCTAGACAAATATCTAAAACGATTCCAGGCATTGCAAAATATTGAGCATCGAGATTTGCAAGTTCAGACTTTACCGGCATCAAAATCCTATGAGGAAGTAACTGAAATATTCGTTAGAGTTAATCAAGCCGGCACAAAATTAAAAGGATCTGATCTAGCCCTGGCTCACATAACCGCAAAATGGCCAACCACAGAAGAAACTGAGGGAGCTCTAGTTAAATTTAACAAAGAAACTGATTATTGTGAAAAGTATGGCTGGGATTTAAGTATAGGTATTATTGTAAGAACTCTCATATCCATAATGACATCACAATCAAAATTTAGAGTGGTTCCGTCTTTAACAAAAGAAGAACTGGAAAGTGCTTGGCCAAAAGCGAAGAAAGCATTGGAACACGCATTGGATGAATTGAAAAATACATTTGGTCTTGAAACAGATGCCACGCTTTCGTCCCCCTACTTTATAGTTTCTTTGTCATTCTTATACCATACAAAGAATAATATTTTAACCGAGAATGAAGCAAAACTGATTAAAAAATGGTTCCTTGTGGCCAACGCAAAGGGGCGTTATTCTCGTGGTTCATCAGAAACTTACTTGGACCAAGATTTGCTGGCGATAAAAAACAACAATTTACAAGGATTGTTAGACAATCTTAAAATACAATTTGGTAGACTGGATTTTCAACCAATCGATTTTGAGAATAAAAATACTGCCAGTGGTATTTTTAAGACCATGTTTACTGTGATGAGACACAACGGTGCAATGGATTGGAACACACCACAAGTTATCAGTATGAACAATGTAGCAAATCGAAACCAGATCGAATTTCACCACATATTTCCTCAGGATTTTTTGAAAGATAGATATGATAGAGATGAAATTAACGACATAGCAAACCAGACATTCATTGTAAAACGTACCAATGTTTTAATAAAGAATGATGATCCTGCTGTATATCTTCCTGAAGTTCTTGAAAAGAAAGGCGAAGAAAACTTCAGAAAACATTGTATTCCTATAGATAAAACTCTGTGGAATATCGATAAATACCCAGAATTTATTGCGAGACGTCGTCAACTTCTAACAGATATGCTGAACAATTATTTGAAAGAACTTGATTAAAAAGCCCCAAACGGGGCTTTTTAGTTAATGTCTTGCTATATTTTTAACAAATAACTGGACTTTTGCCGAAACATTATGCCAAATACGACAACCTTAAAAGGATTGTCTATGAAATATACGCATTTTGACGATATTTTGCCCAACCATCGCACAGATTTTATGATGCTGTACTTTGCCGCATGTCGGTCTTTGCGCGAGTTACAAGCCGCAATTCGCCGAACAAACGGTGGCAAATTGACTTGTCGCCAGGCGTGGCTGCTCCGCCGTATCCAAAACAAGTTTGTGCAGATGGTCGCCCGCCTTAAAGCCACCCAGCGCAACGATATACCCACTATACCCAACGCAAAGTATCCGACAGGCATCGTTATTGATCTGAAAAGCCCCCAAGGAAACGTTTTCTACCTTATTGGGCTAGCTAATCGACTTATCAGGGAACTTGGCTTGTCGAGCGAAGAAATCGCCGAATTCAAACGAGAACAAGCCAGTGCAACCACATACCAAGCCCACCTAGCCCTTTTACGCAAATGGTTCGGGATCGTGTTCGTTGGAGAATAAAACTAAAATACCAAAACTCATATTGTTTTTTCTGATTTTGTACCTATATGGTACACATGAGCAACGGAACAAAATCTTTACCCAAACAAGACAACAAAGACCACTTTGTGCCACAGGTTTACTTACGTCGTTTTATTGATAAAAACACAAATAAATTACATGTTTATGATAGACAAGAAGACAGATGGTTTGAAGCCCCAACAAAACGTATATGTTATGAATTAGGTTGGGATAAATTAGATACAGAAGGCACAGATACATATTTATCGGATCATTTGAAAGCTTTAGAACCACATATTGGGCCATTTTTACAAGGGTTAAAAAGGGAGAAAATTTCAGACCATGATAGGTACTATTTTGCAACATGGCTTGCTATTTTGTTTGCAATGTCACCAGCAAGAAAAGAGTACGACTATTTATCTCTACAATTACTTGGACAAAATGTAGATCCAAAATCTCAGGATTTAAACTTCGCATTAAAAAAACGTAATTTACAACAAGCCCGTCAGATAGGTATGTTGCTATATGCATATGATTGGCATTTAACTTATAATTTTACTGATATGCCTTTTATAACATGTGATTTTCCAGCTCATTATCTATGTCTTAACGATACCGTTCCACCGCTATATCAACCATTAGGCTTTGTGTTGGATCCGCATACATTTTTGAGAATATCACCTAAATTGGTTGTGCAACCAGAAGTTTATCAACCAGGATTTTCTGATTTTACCAAAGTGAGCCCCGGACAAATGTCATACGGTAAAATATCAAAATTTTGGAAATATGCACAAAGAACTGTTTCCAGAATTAACGAACCTGCTATTTTTAATGCTAATCGCTTTGTTATATCATCATACTTAGATGATGGATTAAAGCAGTTTGTTAAAAACAGACGCAATAGCACAACCAAATTTCAACCAATTGTCACCCAAACCCAAAACGGTCCAGTTATACAAACTAGACTTGTTAACAATTTTGAAAACGTGCCTTTAATACTACCTAAAAAATTCACTATATAATTACAACCCCTGACTATTTATGAAATTTGTTAATGTCTCTCTGTTAACACATAATTTTTTGGCTATCTGCGTCTTTGAACATCCTCTATTCAGCATATTGCATATAAAGTTTTCCCGTCCGGACAGTTTTAAATAACTACTTTTACTACCGTAAGGCCGGCCTAACACCATACCCGCTGCTCTACGAGCCGCTAATGCCTCTTTTGTGCGTTGTGAAATGAGATTTCTTTCTAGCTCTGCAGTTAACCCAAACGCAAAAGCTAATATTTTACCTTGTATTCCAGCATCTAACCGATAATTGTCCTTTATTGTCCATATATCAGCCCCTATATTCATACAATGGTTTAAAATTCCCATTATCTGCAACAAATCTCGTCCAAGACGAGATAATTCGCTTGATATTAAAACATCGCCTTTTTGTATTTGTTTTATTAAAAGACCTAACTTACGTTTAGATAGCTCTTGCCTGGAGCTAATAGTTTCCTCTATCCATTTATCTATTCTTATTCCCTGTTTTTTTGCGAATTGTTCTATTTCAAATTTCTGATTATCGGTCGTTTGTGTATTCGTACTAACCCTTATATATCCATAAATCATACCATACCTCTTTTTATGTAACTCATAGGCTAGCACACCTCTTTCCTGACGGAAATAAACGACCGTATAAATCCAGCGGCGGCAAGATGGTTTATAATGACGTACTAAAACGCGAAATTCCTGAGGGCTGGGAAGTTAAAAATCTACTTGATATCGTTGAATGGATAAGTGGTGCACAACCACCAAAAGCAACTTTTATTTATCAACCGCAAAATGGATATGTTAGATTTATTCAAAATAGAGATTATGCAGGCGATACAAATGTAACATATATCAAGGAGTCTAAGAATAATAAAGTGTGCGATGTTTTTGATATAATGATGGATAAATATGGCGATGCTGGACGTGTTAGATATGGGTTAGCGGGAGCATACAATGTAGCACTATCAAAGATAAAAGTTAATGTACTATATGGACAAGAATATATACGTAAATTTTTAGAATCGGATTCTGTTTATAACTATTTATATAATGCTTGTATGGCATCAACAAGGGCATCTTTAAATGGTGAAATATTGGGAAACCTCAATATAGCAATTCCAAATGATACGCTATTAAAAAACTTTGAAATGCGAAACAAGCAAATCATCAATCAAATATTACAAAACAAACAAGAAAATGAAATATTGTCTAATTTGCGTGACTTTTTATTGCCTATGCTTATGAATGGCCAAGTGTCAGTATCAGATTAAGAAACTGAAACCTGACCGTTCATTAACATCGGAAGCAAGAAATCCCTGAGTTCTGCCAAACATTCGTTTTCAATTTCATTGAAATATTTCTGTTTGTATAAATCTTTTACTAACACAGAATAATTACGTAAGGTTTCTATTGATGGAATTAGCATTGGAAAATACAACAAATCATCATTATTGACGCCTTCTTGAGTAGCCCCATGAGACAACTTGTTTTTTACAGCTTCAAAAGAATCATCGTTTACAAAGTTCCATATATATTCTAAAGCGTTTTCAACACATTTTAAGCCTAGCATACCAGTAGAAAGTATTGTTTGACTTATTCGTTGAGATGAATAATCTCCAAAATATAATACTTTCTTTGTGTTTTTCATTTTGGCAAACCATACAGAATTATCAACAGGTTCCATATTGGCACGACCTTCGCGATTGTCATAAGTAATCAAATTTGATTTATCTATAATACGATCGTTTTCTACAGCGGCAGTCGGTAAATATATCTTTTGTCCATCAAATTGTTTTATTCCTGGTTTTAAGATTTTTGAGAGTTTGTTATCAGCAATACTTTCAACTTCCCAACCTTCTGGAATTTCACGTTTAAGAATCTCGTTATAAACCATCTTGCCGCCGCTGGATTTATACGGTCGTTTATCTTTATCAGGAAAATCAAATTGGACAAACCAATAGTTGTATAGATCCTTTGCTGCAATTTCTAATTCATCATTTAATTTTTTGTTTAATAAAATTTTTTCATCTATAGAGGCTAATACTTCAGCGATATTATTTTGCTCGGGTAAACTTGGCAGATAAAGTTTTATATTATCCATCAAATGTGTGTTTAAGGATGGCATCGTCGCCCCTACAGATATGTTTTGCATCATGTTTTTAAACTTCTGAAGTCTGAAATAGAAGCTTATGAACTTTGGATTTGCTTTGTTTTTATCTATTCTAACTCTTAAACAACGCCCAGAAAACAACCATCCTTCTTCTTTCTTAGATACATATGTACTTCTATCAACAGAGCCGACTCTACTGAAAACAATATCGCCTTCTTTTAACACGTATTTAGATAAGCGTTTTACATCTTTATCAGATACAAAAGGAAGATTTTGAGTAGAAAAGGCCTCCTCTTGTAAATGTTCGACAGTGACTATTGGGGTTCCAACAGAAACATAGTCATTTTCATGCAATTGGCTTCCAAACGGTCCTGTTTGTGATAGACCTATATCCTTAAGACGAAATGCTTTTATGTCAGGCAAGACACACCTCCAAATTTCTGGTTTGCTTTAACAGGTGGAAAATGCGGGAAAGAAGCGGTCGTTTATTTCCGTCAGGAAAGTCGAACTGAACGAACCAATAGTTATATAGATCTTTCGCCGTTTTTTCTAGCTCTTGATTGATTTTGTTATTCAATTCTATTTTTTCATCCAGCGCAGAAAGAACATTCCCTATTTTTATTTGATCTTGTTGTTCGTGGTTTAAAATAGGAATATCGTTCAATATATCATAGGATATAAAAGGTTGGGTACTGCCTCGTGTTAACTTCTTAGGATTAGCATTTAACAACACATAATATGCGTATTTGCTATTTATTCCGTCTTTGGTTTTACAAATAACCCCATTGTATGTAACATAATGTTTTCCTCTACCAAAAACAACCACGCCCGCATTTGCCCCAATATGCCCCACAACAGGCGCGTCTTCAGAATTATACTGATCATAGTACCCTATAATACCATTACTGCCGTAAACAGGATATTGTCCACCATTATCAGGATTAACATTACCTAAACCATACTGAAAATCATACAAACTTCTTAATCTATCTTTTTGGGGCATTACTTACTCCTGTCTTCTTATTCTACACATAATCCTGCTTCATCTTTTTCCTGACCTTTTTGGAAATACTTGTACAACGCATTTTCTCTATTTAATTTAACAGAAACACCTAAAAAATATTTATATTGTTCATATTGAGATGTGTAACCACGTAATTTTCTATAGTCATCTTCTATATTTTCATTTTCAACTTTAAATTCTACAACCAATACATTTGTTGATGTTTCTCCACAACATCTATTATGAAGAATTAAATCCGGTCTAGTAGAAGCACCATATAATATTTTCGGTGCAACACCATTTTTATTATATTCAGAATCTAAATACAACGATCTGAACTGAATAAACCTAGGATCTGTATAAAGTGCCATCTGCATGTAAAAAAACACTCTAGCAACCGCTGCTTGTTCCATACCAGAACGAACTAACAAACAAACCTGTTCCTGATATAACTTATCAACAGATTCTTTTAACAAACTAACAAGCAAATCTTTTTTATTCATTTAAACCTTCTTGCTTGGTGATTAAATTCTGAAAAATCTGTATCAGCTCATCTTTTTTCTCGTCCGCCACCTCCCCATTCTCTACTTTCTTTATAAAAGATACTACCTTGTTTCCATTATGATCCCATTCTTCACCAGTCAAAAACACTTCTATATTTTTCTCAAAACAATAGTGATATTCTTTTAGCTCATCAAAAGATTCGACTATTGCCTTATTATGCTGATTTGTCATTGGGTCAACATTTGGTTTTGTATCAAGATCCCATAGCACTGAATACTTTATATGAAAATTTTTTAATATTTTAATGAAATATGGCATGCTTTGCTTACCCAACGTATCAATACAACAAACTTTCGTTGTGCTTTCTGTATCAATTAAATTTTTCTGTTTTATATAATTAAAAAACATATATTCTGTAGCACCCTCGACTAAAATAACCTTTGTAGCAAAAAACAAATCACTCCTTGGTCTATCGAAAAACACTAAATTTTTACATTTTTCTAATTCATCTATAGATAATTTCATTTGATAAATATGAGTAATATCATCTTGTTTTTCTAACCTTATTATAGAATAAATATCCATAATATTCATAGATACAAACTGACTAGAATGTGTAGAAATCAAAACTTGGTTTGTGCTGTGTGATGCAAACTTGCGTAAATACAAAGATAAATTTTCTTGAGCTGTTGGATGAAGAAACACTTCTGGCTCTTCGAATAACAACAACGTCATGTTTGGGGTAAAATCTTTATCTTTCTTTTCTTTTACTTCCGTATAATTACTGCTTAATTTTATAAGATTGTATATAAAATGTCTTTGAAAACCTGTCCCCAAACGTTCTAACGAAATCTCCTGATCACTTTCTTGCATATTATAATCAAGCATATTTTTAAGTATGTCATTCGCAGATGGTGTTCGCAATTTAAAATTTATGTTAATACCCCAATCATCAAGCTCATTATTTATATCTGTTTCTAGTTTAGATAATGCCCCAGAACCTTCTGCTTTCATAGAATTTGTTAATTTATTTATACTTTTTGCTACTTCTTGATAATTTACATCCTTTTCTAGGGTGCTATTAAAAGCTATTTCTAACAAGTTTCTTAAAGAAGACGATCCTGTCAACTTTGTATTTTCTTTTACATCTAAAATCGCTGGAACATAAACAATGTGCCCTAATTTTCCTTGTTGCACATTTTTTGCGCCATAAAAAGGACTATCTTCCATACCTTTGGCAGTATACCCATATATCGCTGGCTTCCTTTCTCCATCTTGAACCAACAACTTTCTTACTTTTAATTTATTCTTTTCAATTTTATATTCTTCTTTTAAACTATCATATTCATCATCCGTCAAATCAAAAATTACATCTATCCAACACAATCTATCTTCTGGATCGTGCTTGTTACACAAATCACTTGGTTCAAATTTAATATCCTCATAAAAACAACGTATTGCATCAATTACATTGCTTTTCCCAACGTTATTACTTCCTACAAGCAAAGAATAATCTTGCATATCAATATCAGAATCTTTTACTGATCTATAATTATGAATATGCAACCTTCTCATTTTCATTTTGCTATTCTCCAAACTTCAATTTACCTAACTGTTCTATGATATTGTTTTCCAAATCGTGTGATTGAGAAAACATATCTTTTAATGCTTGTTTGTGGGCGGTCATTTTCGCTTCAAATTCTTCTGCCGTAATGTCGACATATTCAATTTTTACATCAAAATACTGACCGGCCGAGAACGAATAGTTTTTGTCTTTTATTTCATCGTAAGACAGAACCACACTAAAATCATCAACAGCTTGCTTATTTCTGAATGCATCTATGATTTTTTGTTCTTCTTCTGGTGATAAAATTGTCTTTTGATTTTTACCATCTTTTACCTTAGTACCAAGTTTGCTGGCATCAACCAATACAACTTTGTCTTTATTTGATTTATCCAAGAATATAACAGACACGTTTGTTCCAGTATTTGCAAAAATATTGGATGGCATAGAAATAACACCTTTCAACCACTGTTTCTCTATCATCCTTTCACGTATCTTGCGTTCAATACCACTTTGTGCGGTAATAAATCCGGTTGGCACAACGATAGCCGCTTTGCCCTCGTCCGCTAAAGAAAACATTATATGCTGAATAAAAAGCAAATATATTGCCATTTTATCCTTTGATTTATTCGGTATAGCGGGTATGCCAGCAAAGAATCTTTCGTTATTACCTGGCTTATCCAAATCTGCCCTGAAATCGCTAAAATCTAATTTAAATGGCGGATTAGATACTATATAGTCAAACTTTTGTAAATTGCCCTCTTTATCAAAATGTCTTGGGGATAATATGGTATTACCCTGAATAACGTTAGGAATTGAACTAACCAAATTATTCAACACAAGATTCAGACGCAACATCCCAGACGATTTCTGCGATATATCTTGTGAATATATTGTGCATTTATCGTCACCGATAGCGTGTGCGATACTCATCAACAAAGTTCCCGAGCCTGCCGATGGGTCATATACCTTTACATTTGTCGGGTTACCGTCAACCAAAATAGCTGACATTATACGAGCAACGGCATGAGGTGTATAATACTCAGCATATTTGCCGCCGCCGTCTTTATTGTAATCTTTAATCAAGTATTCAAATATTGTTGCAAAGAAATCGTATCCTGCATCGAATACGTGTTCGAAACTAAACTCGGTCAATCTTGCTATAATAGCACGACAGAAACCGTCTCGCTTGCTTGGATCAGTAATGAATTGTGATAATTCATCAAACAAGACTACCTTTGCTCCGCTATCTGTTTTGATAGAGAATATGGCCTCATTAAATCTACCTATATCCGCCAATGTATCATCAAACCGTTTATGAAAATCGTCATCATTTGCATGACCAGCCAAGAAAGACAGGAAATGCTCTCTTTTCAGTCGAGCCGCCGAAGGATGCAGAGACATTAACAACATTTCATAATCATCGTCCGAATAGTTCTGTAATATTGCTTCTACGTTTCCTGCATTATGTAATTTTGGATCCGCCAGTTTAATCTCGTGCATAAACTTGTCGTTTAAATACTTGTACAAAAAGACCTGTGTTATGATCTTAAATTCATTTCCATCATTACCAAGACCATTACTGGTGCAAATAGCTTTCAGTTCATCGATTAACTGTTTTGTCTGGATCGTGTAATCGTTCATTCTACAATACCTTCTCTTTCATTTGTGTACTCTTTGACAATAGCATTTTTTACAAGTTTTGCAACTTCCGGATTAAGATGAACGCCACCATCTCGGAATTTTAATACAACCTGCTGTTGTATATAGCCATCAAAGTAACTTTCATTGCTATTCAAAATGTCTGAATTTAGTAATTTTTCGTCCGTATCGTTCTTTATTCCGATAAGGATATCAAATACCTGTTGTTCGTTTTTAGATAAGCCTTGTCGCATAAATTCTTTGTGTAACCGAACATACTTCACATCATTATTGTATTTCTGAGCAAGCAATGAGTCTTTGCGGTTTAATTCGGCAATTCTGCTATAAATACCTTCTAGTATCTTAGTGCCTTCGTTTATATCCTCTGCAGATGCCTCTTCCCAGTTTTTATCTCTCAACAAACGTTCTATTTCGTCTTTCAAAGAAATCCACTCTGGATCTTTTTTATCTGGAGTTTGCCCCATCATCTCACGAGTTCTGTGCAATGTGTCCTTAAACGTATTTGCTGCCAAATCTAATTGTGTTTCACCAGTTTTACGAAACATAAATATCGAGTCTTCCAAAGCTTCGTTCAACAAACCTGTTATATCTTCACCCGAAGACAATGCCTCTTTCTGGTTGATAAGAGCTATTCTATGTTCTGCCTCTGATTGGAGTATTTTAAATTGATGAAAATCTAATTTATCCAACAGATCGGTATAACCATTCAATCTGATAAGATTGAACAACTCTGCCGCTTTTTTAAGTGCTTTTACCAAGTCTAAAAGCAACGACTTGTCTTTTATTTCGCTTATTTGTTGTTGGAATATCTCCGCATTCTTTGTATCATATTCCCACAGAACATGCTTTATGTTTTCTATGTCTTCTTTTATCTCGTCTGCTGACTTGAAAAGGTTTTCATACCCCTTCATATCATCGCCCCAATCGGACTGTAATTCTTTCCAATACGCTTGATTTGTCTTATCAAATTCGGCTTTAATATCAGCGAAATCCACCACGTAACCGTAACGAAAATCGTTATATGGACGATTGACTCGAGTCAATGTTTGCAATAGATTGTGTTCCTTTATGACACGTCCTAAATACAGTTTTTTCAATCGTGGTGCATCAAACCCTGTCAACAACATGTTATAAACAAACAGAATATCTATCTTTCCGTTCTTAAAACTTTTGATGTCATCTTTTCTGCTCTGTTTATCACCTTCGTTATGTAAAATCAGAGCTGCTGTATTCGGAGTATGTTTGTCTTTCGCTTTGTCTTCATAATTTTCTTTGAACAACTTTGATAACATTTCCGCTTGTTCAGAACTATCACAAACCACCATACCACCGATAGAATCATCATTGTGCTGTATGCGAGCTTTGCGTAAATCTGTTACAACGTATTCCAATAATGGCGTACAGAATTTCTTATGAGCAAGAATCTGTTTCTTTTGGGCATCACCTTGTTTGACTTCTAACTTTTCAAAAATTTCCTTTAATTGTATTTTGTATTCTGTTTCTATTTCCTCACGAATCAAACGTAAAGTATAACCATCAGCAATAGACTGGTTGTAATAATACTTGTGTATATAGTCCCCAAATATACCTGTACTGGCGATACGTTTTTCACCTTTACCCAACAATGGAGTGCCAGTAAGAGAAATTATAATCGCATTTGGATCAGACTGAGCCAAGTTGGCCAAGAAACTACCTTTAGGATTGTAACTACGATGTGCTTCGTCTATGAAATAAACGCGTTGTGTTTTTATATCATAATCTTTTTCTGTTGTTGCTCTGGCATCTTCTGAAAACTTGTGAATATTTAACACTGTTATTTCACGTTCGCCAGTTGTACTGCTGATCGTAGATTTTTTCTTAAGATCACTTATAAAATCTTCCTTGCTTTCTATACTGTTAACTTTCAGCCCCCTAATTGAAAATTCACTAGCCGCCTGATTTCGCAAATCGATTCTATCAACAATGAAATAAAATTTTGGTAATATCTTCTTTTTTGCAAAGTAATCCGTTAACCAGCGCACATTAAAGTATGCCAATGCTGTTTTCCCAGACCCTTGGGTATGCCAAATTATGCCTTTCTTTACTCCTTTATCCAGTTTGTTTTGTATTGCCTTGCTAGCAAAAAATTGTGGATAACGCATAATGTGTTTCTGCAAAACATGCTTTCCATCTTCATCGTCGTATTCAACGTACGCTAAGCCATATTTTAGAAAATCAAATATACGTTCTGGAGCAAACAAAGAAATTATCGCTCTATTTGTTGGAGTATCCGGTTGTTTATTAACCTCAAACTCTTTACTGGATTTCATGACTGCATAATTCGTGTCACGCAGAACTTCGTTTTCTATTTTATCATTTTCATCACGCAACAACCCATACAAATAAGCTTTGTTATTTGGTTCTTCTTTGAACTGATTAAAAAATGCTTTACTTTTGCTAGCTGTAGCATAAAAAGCCCCCTGAATTGGCACAACATCTTCTTCGTCATATTCCATGTTGTTAGAAAATAATAAAATCTGAGAGATGTTGATAAAACGACGGAACTTTCTATTTTTAAATCGAACATTGATCCTGTTTCGTTCTGCCAATATACCCTCGCGATTGTTTGGCTTTTTGACCTCTATAAAAGCTAAAGGCATGCCGTTCATGAGCAACGTGATATCTGGCCTAAAATTATCATCGTCTTTATTTCCACATGTTAACTCTGTACAAACATGCAGTTGATTTCTACCTATATTGTCCCAGTCTATTAGTTTTATGCCTGAAGAGTTTATCAAAGCATTGTAAAATTCTTTCCCCAGATCATCATTATCCAACATTGTTTGCAATTTATTAAAATACTTTTTTAGATCCTCTTCCTCTGTGTTTGGGTTCAATTGTTGCAGGCATTCAAAAAAGATATCAGTAAATATGTTTGTTTTTGGATCAATATCTTGTCTATCTTTCAAGGACAAATATTTATACCCCAATCTTGTCAACGTTAAGATTGCGGGAATTTTTACTCTGGTATCTTCATTAAAAGCCATGTTTCATCCATAAGGTTGTAAATTGTTTATACTCCGTTTTATTGTACATCTGCTACACAAAAAAATCAATATAAACTAAGTTTATTTTCTTACGCAACTACATTTAAAAATATCCTTTCGTTCCCAGCATTATACAGCTCCGGATTTATATATTGGTGATTTAGGCAACAGACAATCTATTGCATATGCTCTGAGGTCGCCTTTTAGTTCTCGTAAGGCTACATATGCGGGGATTCTGTCGGTAATATATTGCAATTCGTTTCTGGGGTTATGTGGTATTGGTTCGTTTGGCGATGGCAGATTGACGCCAACTATTCTATGCAGTTCGTCAATTTCATTGTGATATCTTTGCAAACTGATGTTGAGCTGTTTTTGTATCCGCACATCATTGTTGCCCTTTAACGCATTAAAATTCCGTTTCGTTATTTCCAGGTCTATAATGCAGTTGCCAACAGCACCTGTTTTACTTAACAAATCAACAACAAACTCAAAATCGTTCATAAAAAATCCTTTGCTTCATTACCACCATGCATGAAAAAATTTCATTTGTAAAGGCCTTATTTTCTGCAGATTTTGCAGTTGATACATTATGATACACCACAATACATTTGGATAAAAAAATAAGAAATTTTTGGATATAGATTTATCTGTGAACAGATTAGCACATTACAATTTATACCAACAGATGCACATAATTTTTTAACAAATTTTCAACTGTGAACCGGTATACACTACTTTCTTTTTCTTTACAATTATCAATTTTTTATCTTTATCATTATCTTTTTCTATACTACTTTTCTTTATCTTTACCGCTAATATCAGGTCTAATTTCAGGCTAATTTAAGGTGTGGGTGCGGCATGCGGCTTAAAAAAATATCCTGTGTGTAGCGAAGTGCCTCGCTCGCCGTTACCCTTGATTGAAACTCCCGTTACAGTACCTTTTTTGTTTTGATGCATACTAGGCACGCACCAATGATACGCACTTATTGTTTTTACGAAACAAACACCCAAAGTGCGGACTGCGGACACCTTTTTTGCTCTGTATGTAACAAGCCATATTGCTAACTATCATCCTTGCATAGCAAAACACATTGATACTTTGTGATACATCTGGTGCGCACAAAATAGTTATCAACACATTGCAAAGCATTACAAACTATACCAACAGATGTGCGTGAGTTTTCAACAGGTTTTCAACAATTTTAACCTGCATTACTTCTTTCTCTTTCTTTACAATTATCTTTTTCTTTATATTTATCTTTTTCTTTACTACTTACTTCTTTCTTTTTCTTTACCCACGATATCGTATATGAAATCGTACACGATATCGTATCTGATTTCAGATGTGATTTCAGAACTGAAATCATGGGTGCGAACCTGGTGCGCACCCCAGGTGCGCACTTAACGCTTTGTTTTTACACAATAAATACCCAAAGTGCGCACCTGCGCACCTATTTTTTGTTCTGACGCTAGCGAAGTGCCTCGCTCGCCGTTACCCTCAGTAGAAAAATGTCCAGACAGTACCTTTTTGATTTTTTATGATACGCCACAATACAGGACAGTTAGACGGCTTTCTAAAAGACTAGATTTTTCGGAAAAATGGGTTAGAATCAAAAACGAACCCTATGAAAGGTGAATTTTTATGTATGACGACTTTGCAAACCAACGTCAATATATCACTAGTAGCGATAAAAAAGTTAGCGATATAACTATCGATATGCTGAGCGATACCGAACACAAGTTCTTAAAAACCATCGCAGTGATCATTATTACCAAGGGCGAAGTCACCGCTGCAGATGCAATAAAAGCCACAGGCAAATCCCCTCAACGTGTCCGACAATTGTTTTCTGTTTTAGTAGATAAAGGTTTTTTGGTTGCCACCGGTCAGAACAAAGGTCGCAAGTATACCTTCAAATCACATTAGGTGTTCGCACTAGGTGTTCGCATGTGTTCGCACCCCTGCTTTGCCAGATTTCTGCGATTTACACCCACAAAGTGCGAACTGCGAACACATTTTGACGTTGTGTGTGTAACAAGGTGTTGCGCTCGCCGTTACCCCCATAAAAACGCCCCTGTAACGGGGCGAATTTGATTCATCACGATACACCAGCGCACAACTAGCCACATATTGCATTTGCAACGTTATTTATCGCGCGATAGGTGCTGCTGTCCATGATATGAGTGTAGCCTTCGGTGGTGGTTATACGACTGTGACCTGCCGCTTCTTTCATGGCGGCCATATTTTCGCCTATATTCGCCCCCATGCTGATGAACGAGTGTCGTAGGTCGTGTATTCGCATGTGTGGTAACTTTGCGTATTCCAGTGCCCATTCAAACGGTTTGCGAATGTTATTTATTGGGCGACGGATATTGCCTACACCTGGGAAGACATATTTACTGCCCAAGGCAGTTGCTTCATCCAGCGCAGCCTGTAAATACGGTATAACCGCATCACATAACTTAACATCCCTGGCACCGGTCTTGCTGTCTTTCAAATGTATCACTTTGTGCATCAGTGCCAGTTCGTCTACTTCCAGCCCTGTTATTTCTGATGCGCGACATCCGGTCAGCATTAAAACCCGCAGTGCATTAAATAATCGTGGATGCATTCTTGATACTTTTGGCCCGACTTCCAGCGCATGCGATAATGCGCGATAGCCGTCTTGATCCAGTATTTGTGGTTTATAGGCTTTGTTTGCCCCTTTGCGAACATATTTGCATGGGTTAGTATTACGATCTACGTATTTATACATTTCGCACCAATCCCAGAAATTTGAGAATAATGATAAAGCTTTATTTGCGGTTGAAAACGATGTCCTTTTTACCCATTTAGCATAGGCATCCATTACATGCTTTTCTTCTATCTGACGCATGTATAATTTATCAAACATAGGCCCTAGATATAATCGATATTCGCCCCAATTAGAGTCTTGTGTTCGTGGTTTCTTGTAAACTTTTGCGTATTTATCCATGTATTGAGGGAATAAATCTTGGAATTTTTCACCAAGTGCCTCTTTTTCTTTCATTTGTTGTTCTATTCTTTCGCGACGTGGGTCTTGGCCCTGGGCAATTTGATGCCGCATATTCCACGCCATTTCGCGAATATCTTTGATTGAATAATCGTTATATCGCCCGATATAAAGGTTACATTTCTTTTTATCTATTTTACATCCCAAGAAAAACCTGATAGTGCGTGTTGCCGCCGAATATCGCAGGAATAGCCCAGGGATTGTCCCGTCACTTACCTGTAAATTCACATCCGAATGCAACAGATGTATCCATGTATCCCGAAACGGTTTAGTATAACATTTCCATTGTTCTGCCATATGTGTACTCCTTTGTTACAGCTACACAATGCACGATAAATACGGAATATCCAGTAGAAACAACTATTTTCCACCGCTTTTCTTATCTTCCAGCCATTTATCTATATCTGATATGCGATACCGCACCATTTTGCCGATTTTGAAGTACAAAGGCCCAATACCCAGCGCACGATATTGGCTTAATGCCGAAACAGACGATCCAAGATATGCTGCTGTCTCCCTTGGTGTAAGCAGTCTATCTTTCAAAACATCTTCCTTTACATTTATAAGTTTATAGTTTGGTTCTCTCTCCATCCCCCCATAATTCAAGAACTCATGTTCCATATTTTTCTCCTTTGGGTTTTGATGGTTTTGTTCGGTTCAAAAAACGCCGTAAAGTATCATCTAAAATCACAGCAATTTTTGATATCCTTACATGCAAATTATAGCATGCTAAAAAATAAAAGTCTTGTAAAAGCCGCAGAAAAACACACTTTTTTTAGCAATGAAATTGTATCATAATGTATCAAAAGCATATCAAAGCATATAAAAATGCACTTTGGTCAAATTTTTTTGCTCCCCCTCATCGACGGCACCCGACCAAAAAATCATAACTTTCAAACGAATCGATTTTGATAGAAAAATGTATATATTTTTCTATCAAAATAATAGTTATTGTTAGCTCATAAATAACTCTTGATATAGCTATATATATTCTCTAAAAGATCTTTCTCTAAAAAAGACTTGATTTTTATAAGAAAATGTCGTATATTGACACTATGTTAAATGTCGTATATTGACATAAAAGGAATTTATAATGAAAGCTAAGAGAACTCTTTTAGAGAGAATTTTATTACGAATAAAGAAAAGCAAAGATAATTCTTTTATCTTAAAGGACTTTAATGATCTTGTTAAAGAATATGACTATGATCAAGTCTTGCGTGTTTTACGCATATTGGTAAAAAATGGTACGTTAATTAAGATCGGACGTGGTATATACGCAAAAACTCGTACTTTTAGTAATGGATTTGTCGCACCAAACGCCACTATAGGAGATTTAGCAGAAGAAGCATTACAAAAACTTGGTGTTAAAACTGATAAATCAACTTATTGGCGTGAATACAATGCTGATTTATCAACACAGATTCCAACAGGCAGAGTTATTGCTGTAAATAAACGTGTTAGACGAAACATAAGCTATAATGGCTTTGATGTTTCTTTTGAACAAATCAATAGCAAATATAAAAACAGATGGTATAATACCAGCGCAATAAGAGTTTAAGTATGTCTTTAAATATGGAACTTTTTGAACAAATAGCTATTGAAAAGGGTTGTGATATTGCTTTTCCGATCAAAGAGCATTTTCTGATTCAAGTTATTCAACAGTTGGTATCAAGGTTTCATTCTGCTGATGGTGATTTAATATTTGGTGGCGGCACCAGTTTAGTGTGTGCATATGACGAGCTAACCAAGCGTTTCAGTGAAGATGCTGATTTTAGATTTGTTCCGCGCCCCAAATCAACTGCCAATGTTCGCAAAATGCTAACTGATATTGCACATAGTTTGGATGGCTTTGAACTTATTGCCGAACCCGTCCCCGAAAGCAGTAAAATAGAGTTTAGATTTGTAGACACAGAAAACATTGTTCAAACACACTCTGCATTGCGACCTTATATAAAATTAGAGGTGTTTTTTACAGATAATTTATTTTATGCACCAGAGGAAAAAGAAATATCTTCTTTCTATGACAAATTGGCTGGCACAAATGCTGGATTCAAATTGAAATGTGTATCATTGGAAGATACTACTATAGATAAAATCAGTTCATTTTTATGGCGAATTTTATCAACAGATACAGAAAAATCTCAATACAATCCTGCGGATATGCGACATCTGCACGATCTGTTTTTCTTGGCACCAAAGATTGATATTGATAGAACCTTTAAATCTAATATGCTTGATGTTTTTAAATCCGACATGAGCCATCGCATGCGGACTCAATATACCTTTGATGTGTGCGTAAAAGATGTTATTACCCTGTTACAACACAACAAACAATTCAAATCTGATTATGAACAATACGTCGCAAATATGTCATATGCAAAAAATACAGATAGATTATCCTTTGAAGACGCATGCAAATCTTTTGAAGAATTAACCAGCAAAATTTGATCTGCTGCGGTTTGTTTATTTCTCACCAGCATCGGTGTTTTCTGATTTATCTTCTGTTATTTGTTTAGGCTTTTTGGCTTTTGCTTCGATTTCATGAAGTTTATCATAATCAATATGGATTTCGCCTGATTCTTCTCTAATATATTCTGGCGGATTCAGGGAAGGATGAAACTCTACACCATCACGCAAAGTCTCCACAATATGAACGACTATTGTATCCATTTTATTTTTGGCATCTGGTTTATCAACACCCGTTTGTTTTAATAAATTTTCGATATCACTACCTCGCTTTTTATCAACCATACGTATCACGTGTTCATCAAACGGGGTCTTTTCTTTGTATTCTTGTTCTAGTATTTCATACGACAATTTTGCTGTTTCTGATTTGTAGTATGATTCTCTGAGTTCAAGCGTTAAAATGGCGATACCAAGCAAGCCCATTATGACTGTGAATAATTTAGTTGTATTTTCTGGACCAACACCTATTTTTACTTCGAGCCATTTGCTACCTGAATCAACCCCGACAATATCAAAAGATGCCGCGATATCTATCGCATCAGAAATGCCATTTAGAATCACATGTAACTTTTTCATCAATTTTTCCATATCTTTGATAGAAAAATCGTCTTTGTCAGGCAGTTTAATATTCAATAATTGCGGATCTTGAGGTTTTACAATTGTGTTCAGGGTCAGGTAATAAATTCTAACAAACTGATTTAACGCATTTATATATTGCGAAATTTGGTTTACAACCCCTGTTTGCATTATCACTTCCAAACTATTTGGGTTATTCGGTTTCGTCGCATTCAGAAAAACTTCGCGACCTTGCACAATCAGTCCTTGTTCAGCAACAAAATTTTCTATGAATACCAGTTTGTTATAATTCTTGATAACAACGTATTGATTGCCATAGGCTCTATTATTTTCAACATCCAGCGCAATTATGTGCTCTGGAGTTAAATATTTATCTAATATATTTTTTATTTCACCGAGTCTCATCTGTAAATCCTTTATTGCTTTTTAGCCCCATGGTTTTACTGTTTTTGCATTATATAAAATCGCCTTTTTTGGGGTTCTATCTGTCCCCATTTCCTCAAACTCGTTTTTTAACAATTGTGCATGAGATAATTCTTGTTCAGACCATACACCAATATACAACCTTTTGAATTTCCCTTTTATTATTGCTTCTCTGATATGGTCATCATTGGATTTTAGCATTGTACCAAAAACAAACAAGTTTCCACCTTGGTTCTTTAACGATTTATAACAATGGCTGAGATAATAATTATGTCTTATTTTATCTAATTTTTCATCGCTTGTCCCTTCAGATATAAAGACGGGGTAAACATCCTGTAATAATCTGGTATAAATTTGTTTTTTTAATGTTTCACCTGTCCTATTATAACACAATTTCACAGTATCTGTCTTATAATCGAACAAATGTAAAGCACCATGAAGGAACAACAAAGAATGCTCTTTTGAGTCTGTATAAACCACATAATCCGTATCATCATTACCGGCAAAACCGTCCGTAAAGTCCAAATCATTTTGCATAATAACCCAATACGCCAATAAGTCATAATTTAAAGAATACAACTTATCAAATTTCATCAAAAAATTTGCACAAGCTTTTGATCGTTTTTCTGGTATATTAACAGCCTTCTCTGGATGATTATTTGTGATAGTATTGACCAAATGTTTTTTTAAATCTTTTATATCAAGTTGTATATTACTTATTGCATATGGAGCCACATATATTTGAGTAACTATTTTACCATTTTCCAGAATTCTTATAACCTTTTCAAAATCTGCAGTTTTAAGAATATCAAACATCTTGCTCAATTTTCCATCTGGTTTTATTATTCCCTTGCTTTTTGCTGTTTCTAATAAATTTGTAAAAGAAAATCTTCTGGCATCATATGCCATGCTAAACCCATTCCCCAGCAACACCGATATTTTACCACCTTGTTCTTTTGCGTCGTTGTATGCATCTTCAAACGTTAATAAATCTTCCATATTTAAATCCTGTATCACCATATTGTTTCTTATTGTTTTTCTTAGGAAAACCGTAGCAAATATTCCCATTATTTTCAATATATTTTCCGTAGGCCAGTTCTCTCTTTTGTATGTTTTGAGCACATGTGGCTACACGATAGTGCAATTTTTTTGCTACACAGGAGCTACACATTCAAAAACGGCTACACAGTGGCTACACAGCTATACGCGAAAAAGTGGCTGATTCATGCGCCTTACACGCTGCAACCCAAGGAAATCTGGGCAAATTGCGGGCTTGCTGTTAATATGTGTGTCGTTTTTTTACTTGAATCTAACCAGTTAAAAAACCGCAGGAATCTGCGGCAAACCACTTATTTCTGCACCAGTTTCAACTCACAAAAATTGGTGTTTTTTATGCCAAATATATCAAAACATACGGACTAGTCCGTGTGTCACGACAAAACGCCCCCATAAAACCCGCAGAAAACCGGCATCGTCGTCCGTGTGTCTGCTAAATTTTTTGCGTTTTTGTGGCTAATTGCATCCATAAAACAAAAAATCTACATATTCGCTACACAATATCTACTAAAAACCTTGATTTTATGAATTTATGCGGTAGTATCAATATGTCAACATAACAGGAGAGTAAAAATGGCAGAATTTAAAGTTGCTCTGAAAGCAATTATACACAAAGACGGTAAAATTTTGGTTTTAAAACGCAGTTGTGAAGAAGATGTATTTGCAGAACTGTGGGATATTCCTGGGGGTAAAATTGAATATGGTGAAAAAACCACAGATGGTATAAAACGCGAGGTTTTTGAAGAAACCGGATTAGATGTAGAAATAGAATTCAGACCTTGGTCTTTATGGTCTTTCATGACACCAGCCAAAGAGAGACAAACCGTTGGCATTACTTTGTTGGCCAAATATTTGGGGGGAGATGTGAAGTTGTCGGACGAACACACCGATTACAAATGGATAAATCCGTCAGAATTCGCGGATTTACCTGCAGACCCCAGTTTAAAAAATGAAATCGCAAAATACGCAGAACAAAAATAATTTTATTATTTTGGCAACCCCAGCACCAATCAGCCACAGGACGGCCGAAGAAAATTTGGGCGTGGGGTATTTGTCCACTGTTTTGCAACATAATGGTTATAATGTAAAAATTCTTGATGCTTGGTTAAATGGTTGGTCTCCGGATGAATTAGCAAAAAATATATTAAGTGAACCAAATCCAATTTTTGTTGGGATTTCTGCATATCAATCGAATATAGATCAAGCAGTAAAAACTTTAACTGCTGTAAAGCAGGCGAGAAACATTAAATTTGTTGCCGGCGGATTTGGTCCTACTTTTAGTCCTGATTTATTTCTAGATTCTGGTTTTGATTATGTTATTCGTGGCGAAGGCGAAGATGCAATATGCGAATTGGCAAACGCATTGCAAACAAACACAAATCAGACAAATATTAACGGACTGTGCTATAAACAAAACGATATAAATATTCATAATAATATAGCGCAAATTTCTTATTGTTTAGATGATTTGCCTTTCCCTGTTCGTGACACAATGCAAATGGCGATTGATAAACGCACACCAGTACATCTATTAACTGCACGTGGTTGTACAGGGCATTGCGCGTTTTGCAGTATAAATTCGTTTTTTAAATTATCACAAACACCAAAATGGCGTGGACGTAACATAGAAAACATTATATCTGAAATGAAGCACCTAAAAACGCTTGGTGTTGAACATATTAAAGTTATAGATGATTCTTTCATTGATGGCCCCAGGGACGCCCAATGGTGTCAAGAATTTGCACAACAGATGGAACAAAATAATTTATCTTTTTATTTACGTGGTTCAATCAGGGCTGATAAAGTTAACGACGAAATTCTGAGTTCTTTAAAACAAGCTGGATTTTTTTCTTTTTCTTGCGGGATTGAAAATTTTTCAACCAGTGCATTAAAACGCATGGCCAAAGGTGCAACCGTAGAACAAAACTGTATGGCATTAGATTTATTCAAAAAACATGGATTTTATGTCCAAGCTGGACAAATTTTATTTGATCCATACACCACCATATATGAATTACAAGAAAATTACGAATATATGCAGAAATACGATTGGATTATCAGCAAGGGCATATTTACAGAAATGTTTGCAGCAACCGGAACACCATTTCAAAAGAAAATCGTGAACAGTAGTATTAACACCAGCAAAAACCCTTTGTTAGGTAATTATAATTACAATGTTTTGGATGAAAAAGCCAGAATAGCATATAACGCACTGAAACGTTGGCATACTGCACATATGGCATTTTATGATAAAGCCATAGACCCACTGACATCGCCAAAAGCCTTGAATAAATCTGAAATGGCAGATTTTTATCATGAATATTTGAAAATAAGACACACAGATTTAGAAGTTATGGGTGATGTATTGAATCTTATTCTCTCCAACCCGAATGATGTTATAGATTTTGTTGAAAAAGCCATTATAACCCATAAACCATTTTTCCAAGAACAAGAACGAAAAATAGACAAATTATATCAAAAATCAAAATTGACATATAACGCAAACATTAACCCATTTATAAAAGTGAGATAATCATGTATGATTCAATGGAACATTATAAAATTCGGGGACCAATAACAGAATTTGGCGATGCGCCAGAAACGCCATCCGTTATAAAAAACGTTGGTTGGACACTTGGAAATTATTGCCCGCACAAATGTAAACACTGTTATTCTATGTCGGCACGCAAACCAGGGGCAAATATGACACCGGAAATTGTCGACAGAATCATAGATCAACTGGCTAAAAACAATGTTGAAACAATAAACCTGGGCGGAAATGAACCAATTTTTACTAACGGTCCAGATATATCTAAATCTTTGTTACCTTATATTATTGAACGGCTTGATTCGTATGGACTTTCAGCAGGTATAACGACCAGTGGTGATACACTGTTATATTTGTATGAATACAGGCCCGATATTTTTGAAAAAATAAATGATTTTGATATCAGTTTAGATTCTCCGTTTAAAGAAGAACATAATTTGAATCGTGGTGATGATTTATATGATGACGCGATACATTGTTTGGATATATGCAAACAAACAGGCAAACCGCATAGTATTATTATGGCAGGTATGAACTGGAATTTTACCGAAAAACATTTATCTGCATTGATAAAGTTATGCAAAAAATATGATGCTTTTGTTCGCATAAATACTATGAAGCCATTAAATTCCTATCAAATGAAATATGTTATGTCTATTGAGCAGTTTTATAATGGTTTTCAATATTTAATGCAACATTGTGATAATGTAGAAAATGGTGAAAGCGTTCTTAGAACAGCTCTGGGAATAAATAATACAAAACGTTGTCCTTGTGGTATTTCAAGTTTCAGAATACATTCAATAACGCCAGATAAAAAGATATTTGTGTCACCATGTGTTTATATGCATGATTATAAGTCGTCAAAAGATTTATTAACAAATGAATTATCTGATATTATAAATTCTGATGAATTCAGGGTTTTTCGCCAACGTAATGCGAATCCTGAAATGTTGCAGGGGTGCAAAGGATGCGATAAGGCATATATTTGTGGTGGCGGTTGTGCTGCGCGTTCTTATTTGTTTAATGCTGTGCAAACAGGTAAAAAATCATTTCTGTGTAAAGACCCGTATTGCCCGAAAGATTATAAACATAATTTTATTTCGGAACAAAATAATGTAAAAACAAAACGATTGGTTCATATGGACTATTTATGCACATGGATAGGAAAAGTAAAATGAAAGATGTTCATTTGCATTTCACAGGCAGTTTATCACCAGATTATGCGTATAATCTGTTAAAACCTAGAAATCCTGATTTTATAAACAAATATTCCATTCAATCTGCCACGGATTTATCGGCGGCTTTGCGTGGCATGTTCACAAATGATTATAAACTTAATCAAAAAATTTTTAATGATGTATATTCACTGATACAATCTGCAACAAAACCTGCTGATTATAAAGAAACATACAATACTTACAAATCTGCCTCATATCAATTATCTTTAAATTTGTTAAAATTTGGAATTTCAGATTATACAATTATTGCGGGACCAGATATCGATATAGACAAAACACATGCACGCTATCTTGGAATGATACATGGATTTGAAGAAATAGAGAAATTATATAAAAACACATCAGGGAAAATTTGTATAACTTTTATTCGTAACAATAATGGTGTATTAAAGAACTATTCGTATGATACATTAAAAGATATTTGTGCTTTGTTGAAACAAGAAACCTTTAAATCACACTGTATTGGATTTGATATATCTGGATACGAATATCCAGATGAAGAACTGTTTAATTCAAATTTAAATATTTTATCTGAGATATTAGAAACCACGAAAATCTATGGGCTGTCTGCATCTGTTGGACTGCATGCAGGCGAAATAATTACCGGGACACAACAAGATTGTCTTTACGATGATTATTTTACAAAACTATCCAAATTAAAATTAGACAATATTGGTCATGGCACTTATTTATGGATGTCACCAAAACATCAAAAAATATTAAAATTGTTTGCCAGCACAACAAGATTCGATATTTGCCCAGAATCAAATGAATTATTAACACCTGTAAAAAATGTATACAGTTGTTTTGATAATCTGAAAAAATGCGGAATAAAATTCACATTAAATCGTGATGATCCGCTTATATTCAACAACTGGCAATCACATCAACGCTGATATTGTACAATCTGTGATGATACAAAATCTAGGACCTGATTTATATTCATATCATCTGTGTTTATCATAATCCAGTTATCGCGTCTGGCAATTTCTCTTAATTTTGTATTAAAAAGCGTTTGAAATTTATAATTTTCCCAGTCAGAACGTTTTTGTTTTTGCAGTAATCTCTGTTCTCGTGTTTCATCAGAAACATCCAGAAAGAATCCTAAATCTGGTTTAATGAGTCCACCATAATTTATGTGATTTTCTGAACGCATAGAGCGATCTGTTATATTATTTTGTTCGTCTAATGCCCAATTAAATGCCTCTGTGGATAAAAAATACCTTTCAAGGATAACGTGTTTTCCGTTTTTCATAAGTGTTTTTGCGGTTTCGACATCATTTTGCGCAATAGATCGAAAAAGATAAAACCTTGTCAAAGGTGCGGATGTTTTTATTATTTTTTTCCAAACAGTATCAAAAGGTGCTGTTGGCGATTTAAGAAACACGGTATTTTTTGCCGACAAATCACCTAATCCCAACTGGACTTTTTGTTTCAATCCGTTTATCAAAGTAGTTTTACCAGCGGCATCGCCGCCCTCTATCACAACGAACATATCTTTGCCTTGGCTAGCTTATACTTGACATTTAAGCAATTTATTATAAAATTTCAAGCAAAAAAGGGATGTTATGACACAATATGTTGCGGGTATTGATTTTGGGACCACTAACTCATCAGCCGCCATTTCTGATGGCAAAGTTGTTCGTATGGTTGATGTAGAAAACGGTAAAGACACAATACCGACCGCTTTGTTTTTCCCAGATAAATCAAATCAAGTATATTATGGACGTGATGCCCAGAAAAAATATACTGATGGCGATAATCCTGGACGTTTTATGCGCAGCATGAAACGTGTTCTGGGGACATCTTTGATGAAAGGTGGCACAGTCATCAATGGTAAGTCAGTGCGTTTTGATGCTATCGTTGGGTATTTTGTAAAATATTTGAAACAAAAAATCGATAAGGCAGCAGGCCAAGATGTAGAAAGCGTAGTTATGGGGCGCCCTGTTCATTTTCGCGATGACGACCCTGAAGGCGACAAACGTGCAGAACAAGAATTGGAAAAAATTGCTATTGCGGCAGGATTCAAACAAGTTGCGTTTCAATATGAACCTATCGCGGCAGCATTTGCACACGAACAAGATATAAAATCTGATAAATTGGCTTTTGTTGTAGATATTGGGGGCGGAACCTCTGATTTCACTGTTATCAGATTATCACCTGAACGCAAATTTAACTTTGATAGAACATCCGATGTTTTGGCAAATACTGGTGTTCGTATTGGGGGTAATGATTTTGATAAAGCATTATCTATGAAATCATTTATGCCATGTTTTGGTTTGGGAACCGAATATAAAGCATACGATAAGAATATTTATTTACCAACAGCACCTTTTATTAGCCTTTCCACATGGAGTTCTGTGAACGATGTATATAATTACAAAACATTAAATATGATCAAGGGTTACGTTGTTTGGGGATTAGAGCCAGAAAAGACAAAACGTCTTTATGAAATTATCGAAAATCGCTTGGGACATCAAAACCTTGACTATGTGGAAAACGCAAAAATCGCGTTATCGAGTGCAGCAGAATATGATGTTAAATTAGATTTTTTGTCCGATAAACCAACCATTAAAACAAATCGCAGAACATTTGAAATGGCTATTGAACAAGATGTTAAGAAGATCGAACAATCTGTTCAAGAATGCCTGAACATCGCAAAAATCAAGAATACAGATATTGAATTGGTAATTTTAACCGGCGGTTCAACAGAAATACCGTATATAAGCCATGTAATGCAATCTTATTTTCCAAATGCAAAACTGTCATCAGAAAACAAAATGGCTAGCGTGGGTCTGGGGTTGGCATACGATGCGATGCGTCGTTTTTGCCAGAAGAACAGATAAACAATAGATTGATACTATGACAAACAACCCAAACATTATACCAGATATTCCATATCAATTCACTATGAGTGTTCGGCATAAGTATTTTGAATTGATAAAATCTGGACAAAAAGATATTGAATTACGCGCATATGATGAAAAACGTAAAAAAATGAAAACTGGTGATAGATTTTTGTTATATGATGCAGAAAACCCAAATGAATCCATTATCTGTGAAATATTAAATATGCACGTTGCACGTGATTTTGAATCTTTGTTTAAAAAGATTGATATAAAACGTTCTGGTTTTAAAGATATGACCGAACTTATGGACACAATTACTAAATTTGTATCCCGCGAAGAATTACAACGCGAACAAGTTGTCGGCATTGAAATCAAACGCGTTAGATAATACTTAAACCATTCCGTAAAAGTTGGTTTGTGCATTCTCTCTTTTGTATGTTTTTGGCACATGTGGCTACACGATAGTGCAATTTTTTTGCTACACAGGGGCTACACATAAAAAAACAGCTACACAGGGGCTACACAGCTATACGCGAAAAAGCGGCTGATTTATGGGCCTTACACGCCGCAATCCAAGGAAATCTGGGCAAATTGCGGGCTTGCTGTTAATCCGTATGTCAGTTGAGCAGATGGGGTGCAGGATAAAAAGCGAGCATCCCGCAACGGCAAGTTACACGTTATATGCGGAATCTCGCCCCCAATCTTATGCTATCGAATACATATTGACCATCGTCTTCGGCGGGAACATAAACCCTTCGTGCACCCAAATCAAAGGTTGTTATATCAGAATATCTGTAACCCAAGCCAAAATGCAACGCATAAATTTCACCATTGGCATCTATGGATTCTTCGGTTCCATCGCTTTCATCGTTTAATGTCAGTGTTCCCCAACCGTGCCCCAAGCCCACCCCGACATATGGAACAAACCTGTCAATTCTGAAATTCGCATACCAATTCGCCAAAAGGAAAAGTTGATTAAAATCTATTTCCATTCTAATATCATCGAGTTTTAATTTTATGTTTTCATGATAGTAATTATATCCCAATTCGGCTTCCAACCTAAAATGTAACCAACCTTCGGGATTTACGGCCCAATCAATTCCAATCGCAGGCGATATTTCCAATAGAAGTCCAGAAGATTCAAAACCAAATTCGGCAAAATAATCTTCAAGTTTAGTATCATCTTGGTATATGGTGACGTCCCCCAGCCCCATTTTTACCGAAGCGTAATATGTTGTTTGTGCGTTCGCGACCCCACCAATAAAAAACGCACCTGTTAACAAAAGAATTTTTTTCATATCGTCCCCCTTGCCAAGAATGAAAATATTATAATAATGCCCAAAATTTATTTCAACAATAATTCATTAAAATTTCACCAAAAAATAAAAACAAAAAAAAGTCAAGCATAAAATTTTCAAATCATATTATCTGACCGTTGTTCTTTATGTGTTTTTATGATAAAATGTGTGTTGATAGGAATCTATGATGTTATATCGAAACGTATTGTTTTTGGCGTTTTCGTTGGTATCGACGGGTGTTTTGACGTATCCGGCGGTGGGGGCGCCGACGGTAAAAAGGTTGGGCGCAACAAATACAGGTGGCACACAAATCAACAATGTTGTTCCCCCGAAAACAACCACGACGCGGGCATCATCCATACGGACATCGGGGTCATACCTTAGCCCGAAGAACGTGGCGACCAGTGGTGCAAATGTTTCGGGCACTACCACGTCAACAACATTGGGTTCTGCGAATTCTATGCGGTTGTCGGGGCTTCATGGCAATATTGTAAAAAGCATAAGTTCAAAAATTCCGTCAAATAACACAACACCGTCCGGTGGTGCGAATACAGATGTGTCCGATTTAACGAATCGGGTTGCAGCGTTGGAAGACCAAATGACAACAAAACAGGAAACATTGGAACCGGGCGATGGGATTGATATTACCGGCAACATAATCGGCGTGACCGAAGAAATCGCGATTTTGCCGGACAAGGTTGCCGAAATGGAACAACAAATAGGCAACTTAACCGACTTTGTTGATGTCACAAAGTATTATACGATTGACCAAACAAAAACATATCTGCAAAATAATTATTATACCAAACAATACGTTGACCAGATTGTAGGCGACTTGGCCAATGCAAAGGTTGTAAAGGTATTTGACCCCAGTTTTTTGCATGATGGTCAAACCGGTGGCACCCAAGGTCAACCATAGGGCGAGAGAGACAAACAAAAAAACTAACAAAAAAAAGGAGGAACGATAGAAATGAAAAGAAACTTTTTGTATGGTTTGATTGCATCAGTATCGATGATTTCAATCGGCGCATACGCGGACCCGGTTCCGGATGCCAGTTCTGCGGCATTAACAACCAAGGGATACGTGGATGACGGGTTGAAATACGTGTACAAGGTTGCAAGTGGAATATCGGATGGTGCGGTAAAAAGTTTGCAAAACATTGTTGGTGCACCCGCAAGTGGTAACGATCCGGCGACCGGATTGGTCGGTGATATTGGAACCGTGGGTGAAGGCAACACGCCGGGGACCGGTTTGAAGGGTGCCGTTCAAAGTTTGCAATCGACAGTCGGTGATTCAACCAGTGGTTTGGTAAAACGGGTGACCGATTTGGAAAATTCCAATGGTTACACCGCGGGAACCGGTGTCAAGGTCACACCAGGAACCGGCGATAACCCATCGACAATCGGGTTGGATGTGACCACATCTGCGAACACAACATATGTTTTCAAAACCGATGCCTACGGTGCTGGAACATGGCAGGCGATGGAGGTAGAATCCACATGGAGTGCAGAAGCATTTGAAAATAACGTGTTGAGTGGTAACTAAAAAAAAAAATTAAAAACAGTGCATTATATTGTTCAAAAAAATTTTTTATTATGATATAATGCGCACAGGTAAACCAAAAACAAACAAGGAGAAAGAGAATGAAAAAAATCTTAAACATATCGGTAATCGCGGCTTTGGCGATTTTACCAATGGCGGCGAACGCAACACCGACAATCGGTACAGTTCCGGCGGAACCAGTGGATGCAACCCCAAACACTAATGTTGCATCAACATCATTTGTTCGTGGTGCATATAATGCCGCAGTTGCAGTTGCAAACGCAGAAAATGCCCGTGCAAAAGCAGCCGAAGGTGATTTAACAACATTGACAACTACAGAAAAAAATTCTTTAGTTGGTGCTATCAATGAAGTTAATACCGCAGCGGGTTTTGCTGGTACTGCGGCAGCGTTAACAGATACGCATTTTACTGAAGCACAAAAAGCATCCGCTGCGGCCGCTGCCAATGCTGCGATGACCGCTGCACAAACAGGTATAACCAATGCCGCCACTGCACAATCCGAAGTTGATGCGTTGGAAACAAGCGTTGGTGTTTTAAATAATTTAACAACAACAGAAAAAAATTCTTTAGTTGGTGCTATCAATGAAGTTAATACTGCAGCGGGTTTTGCTGGTACTGCGGCAGCGTTAACAGATACGCATTTTACTGAAGCACAAAAAGCATCCGCTGCGGCCGCTGCCAATGCTGCGATGACCGCTGCACAAACAGGTATAACCAATGCCGCTACTGCACAATCTGCTGCAAATGCTGCACAAGCAGACGCAGATGCTTTGGAAGGAATAGTTGGTAATACTGGTTTGCAAACGACAGCACAAACGGTAACAGCTGCTATCAATGAATTAAAAACTGCTGCTGATACCCAAAGTGCGAAAGTGTTGAAAGTGTACACAACTTGGAATACGGATACAAACCAAGAAGTGACATTAACAGCCCCAACACAACCGTAATAAAAACAAATAAATTTATATCTGGGCAATTATGATTGTATTTTTATACAACATAATTGTTCAGGTAGATTTACGAAATGAAGAAGGTTTTATGCATCTTTATCGGAATTTTCTTGACTGCACCGGTTTTTGCCGAGGTTACACCCAATACAAAAGTGGTAACAAGGTCGTATGTCGAAGGAGCATATAACACAATGGATGCGGTAAAACAAGATAAATTAACATCAACAAATGTTGTTGAATCGGGGACGGGTCCCATAGTGAGCAGTGTTACCGCAAGCAATGGAACCGTGACCGTTACCAAAAGTGAAGTGACAATTCCCGTGGGCAGCACGTCAAGCAATACCCGTGCGGTAATTTGGTTTGAATAAATTATTTTTCCGTTTTTCACATAAAACGCTTGTCTTGGTGACAAGTTTTTTTTTACACTTAGTATGGTTGGTGTCACATCATAATTGTTTTGATACCATAAGAATGGACCCTAAGCGTGATGCGATACGGGAGAGTATTTTTATTACTGGGTATATCGACATACGCATGTATGGCGATGGGACAGGTTTTGCGCATTGGAAACCATTCTATCACTTTACAAAATTCGTGTAGCACGGATCACAAATTAAAAGTTATGGTTGGCAATAATACGTATTGCGCCCCTGCAACCACTACGTGGGCGGCGGATTCGTTACATGTTAATGCAAATGGCACCGTTTATACAATATGTGATGGTGAATGTGGTGGCGGCACATGGGTTATGCCCGAAGAACCGGGTGACCCGATTGTTATAACCGACCCGGAATGCACCGGTCCAACACTGACCCCAAATGCATATTTATTGTCCGATGGGAACCAGTGGTTTGATACGGGTGTTGCGGTAAACCCTTCATATAATCTTGATGTTCAGGTGAAAATTGTAAACGGTAAAAGTGCGCGTATATTTGGTACAAACAGTTCATCGTGTTGGTTTGATCTGACATTGGATCATAAACGTCGTGCCCAGTTTAGATTTGGATCTACCAATTCGGCTTCAGCCACAAATTTTAATGAAGCAAACAGTAAAAAATTATTAAGATTTGTAACAGAAAACCAAAATTCCACAAAAAAGGGTATTAAATATTATATCGATGGAGTATACAAAAGCACAATAACACGTACGTTTGGTTCATGTTCAACATCAGATACGATAAAAATATTTAAAAATAATTTGATTAGTAATAGTTCGCTTGACCAAACAGACAGTGGTGGTATGAAATTGTATTATATTAAATTATATGATACATCAGGGACGTTGGTACACGATTTTGAACCCGTTCCCGCTGGCACAAATGTTTGCGGACACATGGCACAAACAAATTGTATGTGGGATACCGTTGACAAAAAACTGTATTATCCCGCTGGGACCGGTCAAATGGGATACGGGGTTGATTAATAAATGATTTTTCAATGTTCTTAGTATTTTCAAATACTATTTCTGCACATTTTAGTATAATTTTGCTTATTGCGATACCAGCGCAATGATTCCTTTTATTATTTATTGTGTAATACGCGTGTTGGTTTCCAAATCACGTTCGCTGTATAAAATACTGTCGTCAAAGGCGGTATATTGTGTTTCACCCTGGGTCACATGAATTGGGGTTAATGTTTGGTCCGTATCACTGACCCCGATATAATGTGTTGTGCTATCGTTTTCAACCCGAACATTTATTGCGGGCAATGTCGGTTTTGTTGTTTTGGTGTATAATATAAAGTCCCCAAGGTGTAATTTACGCCCACAATCCGACGCTTCATCCGCACCGTGTCCATATCCAACGGTGGTAAGTCCCGTTGCACAGGCGTTCTTTATACTGGTTGAACCATAATTTACCACGCCACCCGTTGCCCAATAACCCGCACCCGCATCGGTACATGTTGTTGCGTTTGCCATTGCTAAATACGAACCCACCGGACAGACCATTTGGCAATCGGTTGCCGCCGTTTTACCATTTATCGTATTGGCGGTGTATCCGGTTGGACATGGTTCACATGTGCCAGAATTCATATATGTTGCGCCACTGCACGTGCCAATGGGCACACATGCATCAGCGGTGGCGGCATTTGTCATGTTCGTGACACCACCATTTGGACAACGCGTACGCGTTCCAACATCGCCCCAATTTATCAAACTGTCGTCTGTATAATAGCCATTACCAACATTTATGCACGACGCATCGTTGGCATTTGCCAAATATGTTCCTGGTTCACAATGTATTTGACATTCATAGATAGATTCTTTCCCATTTTGTGTATTAGAAATATAATTCGTTGGACACAGTGTACATATACCGGTACCCGGATCCGGGTACATCGCACCTTCGCATGGTTCAACACCACCACACTGGTAAATACTGCTGGCATTATTTATAATTTTATTATTTTCCATAGTTGGCGCACCATTTGGACATTTACTACGTGTTCCAACCGTTCCATAATTCGTATAAGTTGCGCCAATATAGTATCCATTACCCACAGGACCACACGAACCAAATGGATCGCCGCTATCAGCACCGGCAATAAAGGTATCAAACCCAGCATTCACATAAAAATCACCGTCAACACGATTATACATACCCAATTCACCGTCTGATTCGCGTCGTGCAGGAATCAGGTCTAATTTCAACACACCGTTGTCATACAATTGCATTGAATACATGCGTCCACCAAATATTTTATCACCATTTGGAAGTTCAATTGAATTGCCGTTTTTAAACGCACTGCCGTTCGTAAATAATTTTATCGTATTTCCTTCATAATTAATCGACACATCTGGTACATTCGCCGTTTTTGGACTATTATTATCAACAGTAATCTTTGGAACACCACTCTTCTTACCATTATTTCCAAGCGTCAAAGTAATATCATATTTTATCGTATATACTTGATTCTGATTCAATGGGGCAGAATACTGCGCCTTTGCACCACCACCATTTGTTTTCTGCAGCCATACACCAAAAACATTCTTTTTCCACCCAGAACTAAATCCACCTTGTCCATATAAATTCCCAAAGAAATTACCCGAATCATATTGCGAAGGATTAGTTATTACTTCAAGATTTTCTATCACCACGGTTCCATTTACGTGGTCACTTGTGACCCCATATCCAGTATCAATAAATTGGTTTCCGTTTCTGCTCTGTAAATATTCAAGTGGCGTGTATGTCGCAAAAACTGTCCCCCCCGCACAATAGGCCTGGCACTGGTTAATGTTATTCTTGCCGTCTGCGGGGTTATCAGTATATCCAGTTGGGCAATTTTTACAAGCCCCCGTTGCAGAATCGTAATATTGCACACCCAGGCATGATGTTTTACACTGTGAAGAACTGGCCGCGGTTTGTGTTCCCGTTAATTGACCGGATGGACATTGACCACGCGAACCAGTTGAACCGTAATTTACATCGGATGCCGCCGCATAGTATCCATCACCAACATTGGTGCATACTGTATCATTCGCATTTGCAATATATGTCCCGGCATAACAATGAATCTGGCATTCACTTATTGATGTTTTACCGGATACCGTATGCGCATCGTATCCAATTGGGCACGATATACATTCCCCCGTCACAGAATCACGATATGTTGCACCGGTACATAATGCTTCCCTACACTGTGATGCACTGGATGCATTGGTCATACCAGTCGTTTGACCAATTGGACATTTGTTGCGCGATACGGTTGAACCATATGCGACCGTTGTTGCCACCGACCAATAACCGTCACCAACATCTTCACACGATGACGCATTCGCCGTTGGCAAATATGTTCCGCCATCACAAAGAATTTTACAGTCGGTAATTGCATTTTTGCCGTCCGTATCATCGTCATCGTATCCCGGTGGACAATCAACACATAAATTATTTGGATTGCGATATTGTATGCCACGACAACGCACAACACATTGTTCAACATCGGATGCGGTGGTGGTATTATTTATTGTCGGCATATTATCCGGACATTGGGTACGTGTACTGGATTGACCATAACTGAACACACCGCCCATCGCGTAATAACCAACCCCCGCATTGGTACAAGTCAAATCACCCGCATTCGCCAAATATGTTCCGGCAGAACACTGAATTTTACATTCGTTAATCGATATCTTGGTATTTTTCATATCATAAACATAGTCGCCGGGACATGGAACGCAAACCTCGTTCGTTGAATCCCAATATTCCGCCCCCTTACACGGATTATCTGGTTGACAAGCCACATACCCGTTCCATGTGACACTTGCGGTTTCCCCTTCGTAGCCAGTAATGAACGGGTGTGTCCGCGACGGACATGCTTTTAATAAACCGGTTCCATCAAATGTTTGATACCACATGCTGCCAGTTTCCGGTTGTGGGGAACCCGCATTTACCAACCCAATAAACGCACTTGCCGGGATATATTCGCCCGATAAACTACTTGCCTGGTAAAAAGTGAACCTAAATTCATCCTGGGCGGCGACCGTAATTCCGGCGAATAAATCATCCGGCAGTGATGTTAACCCCCGGCACTGGTAAAATGTTGAACGAAACATATTTGAGGCACCACCCGTTATACCGGCAAACAATCCGTATGGTATCGCCTTTAACCCGCTTTTATCAAATGTTGAACGGAACATACCTTCCGCCGAACCCGACACACCACTGAACAAGTTTGCCGATATCGTTGTTAAGCTGCTGGCACCTTGGAATGTACTGCGGAAACGTGGCTGGCCCGCAGGGGTATCAGATATGGTTGGGAACATTGAACCCATTGATCCGGATACGGACGTAATCCATTTAGATGTATTAGTTGAATCGTTTTTATAAAACGATATTGCCGCAACAACACTGTCACCACCGGCGGAATTATATTCTGTTGCCCGACCACAAAACTTAATTGTTTTCACCCCACCGTTTGTATATGTATGCGAATAATCCGTTACGGTTGTATTATCACGATCAATGTTATCTATGGTGCCATCGCCCCAATCAACCGCAAAACTGCCCTTTGGGGACATGGTGAACCAAAAGTTCGTATTTGCCGCCAAACTGGACGTGGTAATTGTAAAACCAGAATTTTCACATGTGACACAGGTTTCCGACACGGAATCATAGTATGACCAACCAGTGCAATTTGTTTCTGCAAATGCCGTGCCCGCAAACGCCACGGCCAATGTATAAACCGTAAAAGCAATTGTTGCACACAATTTTTTCATATCTGATACCCGCAAATACAGTAAATTAACCCCTTTCCCCTATTGTGATGGCAATATACTAAATAACAAAAATTAATACAAGGGCTTTTTGTTTAATAAAAAAATTATCGATTATCCTTTGGCATGAATTTTTTGGCAAATTCCGCAAGGGTGAATCCGGTGGCGTTCAGGACCTTGGCCAAACTGCATGTTGTTGGCCAACGTTTTTCGCCAAAACGGTTGATGCGTTTACTTTTGTTAAATGTTGTTGCATCCAATCCCGCAAGTTTTGCCAACCCCGAACACGATAAATGCAGCCATTTTGCAAGGTTTATGATTGCGTCCCATAATTGATCGTTCGTCATTTTTTTCTCCCTATTATTTTTGTTACGAATCGGATTCTAACACGAATAAGATTTTATTCAATATGTTCTATTTTTAATAGAACTGTATCTTTTGTTATTGGTGTTTATTTATAATTTGATTTTTGTTTTATTTTGTGTTATAATATATGCGTAATGTAATTATTACTGACTCCTTTGTTCCGCGTTTTTGCGCGGAACTTTTTTAATAAATTTCATCCAAAGGATTTTATATGAAACTAAGTGATAATGGCATTCGCACATTGAAACAGTGCGAAGGCCGCGTCATGCGTAATGGCCGGCATGTTATATACGACGATAAAAACGGGCAACCGATTGCGGCGGGCGCGCCACTGCCAGCCGGCGCAACGATTGGATATGGGCATTTGATTAAACCAGGCGAAGATTTTCGTGACGGAATCGATGAAGATGCGGCAACGAAAATTTTGCGTGGTGATTTGTCGGTGGCAGAACACGCGGTATGCAACGCAATAACGACTAACCTGCGGCAAAATCAATTTGATGCGTTGGTAATGCTGTGCTTTAACATTGGCGCGCGGAATTTTGCAAATTCGACGGTTGTAAAATATATAAACAATCCGAATTTCAAAAGCGCGCGATACTTTAATCTGGGCGCGGCGTGGCGGGCATGGAACAAAACTGGCGGCCATGTGAGCGCAGGCCTTATTCGCCGACGCGAAGTTGAACTAAACATATATGAAAACGGAATTTACGCATTGAATTTGTGAACACGAACGGATAAAATGTTGATAGCAAAGGGGGCACAGATGAAATACACAAAAGGATTTGGCACTTTTACCACCGAACAAATGAGCATACTTGAAACACTGCAAGAAATCGAAGATGTTGTCACGATTGCCAAGATAGAGGCACCAAAAGGCAATGTGAAATTGGCGATTACAAACCTGGACGAGGCGTTAGATTATATCAAACATATTTGGCACAAGGTTGAAATCGCCCTGCGGCACGTACCGGAAAGCGTACAGGAAAAATATTTTCTTTGACGGCAAATTTACCTTGATTTTTTTGTTTTTGGTCTGATATAATCACATCCGCACACTGCGGAGCGTTGGCAGAGTGGTAATGCAGCGGATTGCTAATCCGTGACCGTGTTATAGCGGTCCATAGGTTCGAGTCCTATCCGCTCCGCCATTTTTTATGCCCCGCAAGGGGTATTAAAAATGGCGAAAAGATGGTCACGAGAACCGTATAGGTTCGACACGGAGCAGATTTGATAAGCATAGCGTAATCAAATCGTTGCGAGTGGAGAGGGGGATCCCCGCCGCGATAGCGGAAGGGGAGTCCAATCCTATACGCTCCGCCACGAAATTTTGTTAGCCCGCACAAAAAAGTGCGGGCTTAAAAAATTTCAGTACCAGACCAAATGCCAATGATTACTTTCCCCGTTTTGCGCTTTCGCCGTCGATTTTGCGCGTCATCTTAAGGAATTTTTCAGCACGCAATTCCGGCAATTTTTCCGGTGCGGTCTTTTGCAACAGTTTTATCTGCTCGCTAACCATATCGGACAAATTCTGCATCGTCGTCTTCCAATCGGTATGCGCCCCGCCCGCGGGTTCGGGAATAATTTTATCAATCACGCGCATTTCCATCATGTCCGCCGCGGTCAGTTTCATTGCCTCCGCCGCCGTTGCTTTGAACTTATTATCCTTCCACAAAATACTTGCACAAGATTCCGGCGCAATCACCGAATAAATCGCGTTTTCAAGCATTAAAACACGGTCGCCGGTACCGATTGCAATTGCGCCACCGGAACCACCTTCGCCCACGTTCACGGCGATGTATGGTGTCTTTATTGAAAGCCCCGTTTGGATTGATGTGGCGACGGCCTCGGACTGGCCACGTTCTTCGGCGGCCGATCCCGCAAAAGCACCCGCCGTATCAAAAAGCGATATTACCGGTAAATTAAATCGTTCGGCAAGTCGCATCAATCTTTGCGCCTTGCGATAACCCTCTGGATTTGGCATGCCAAAACGATGCAATTGACGCGTTTCAATGGTGCGACCTTTTTCCTGACCTAAAATTACCGCGGGCGTGCCGTTCCACAGACCAATCCCGCCACACATTGCCGCATCTTCACCAAACAATCTATCACCCGCAAGGTATGTCCAATCGTCAACAATTCCGTTTATATAGTCCAAGAAATGTGGGCGATTTTCGTTCCGCGCAAGTAAAACCTTGTCATAGGCGGGTGTTTCACCCATGCCGCGTGCCTTTTTCGATGTTTCGTTTGTGGCGGGCGGGGTTTGCACCGAAATTTCATGCGGCACGCCCGGCACATTCATCAACACACGCAAGATTTTTTCAAGCCGCGCCTTTAATTCCGCACGCGGGACAACCATATCAACCATACCGTGTTCATAAAGGTAATCCGCCGTTTGGAAATTGGCCGGCAATTTTTCACGAATATTTTGCTCAATCACGCGCCGTCCGGCAAAGCCGATTCGCGCGCCGGATTCCGCGATATTGATATCGCCCAGCATTGCAAAGGACGCCGTCACACCGCCATATGTTGGGTCGGTCAACAGCACAATGTATGGAATCCGTGCGGCGTGCAATTTGTTCACCGCAACGGTCGTGCGCGCCATTTGCATCAATGAAAGTATGTTTTCCTGCATCCGGGCGCCACCACTGCACGCGACCATAATAAAAGGTTGGTGTGTATCAATTGCATGCTGGGCCGATGCGACAATGCATTCGCCCGCAACGCGCCCCATTGAACCCATCATAAATTCGCCGTTAAGGATACAAATTGTTGTTGGAATTCCGCCAATTTTTCCGTCCGCCGTTGTGACCGCATCGTTATAACCGGTGTCATTTCGTGCCTCGGCCAAGCGTTCGGAATATGGCATACGGTCCACAAAGCCCAATGGGTCATCCGGCATGGTTGGCAATGGGATTTTTTCCCACGTGCGGTCATCAAACAGTAAATCAAACCGCTGTTTCGGGTTCATAATAAATGCGCGGCCGCAACGCGGGCAAATATAATGATTGTTTTTGTAATCCTTGTAATAAACCAATTTCCCGCAGGATTCGCATTTTATCCACATAAGTTTGCGAACGCGGTCATATTTTTCACGATTTTTATTTTTTATTCCGGAACTTTTACCGAACAACATAATAATTATCCATTCATTTTTTTGGTTAGTTCGCGACTTGGGCGAAACAAAATTGTCGTATTTGCGGGCAAATGCATCGGTTGCCCGGTCACGGGGTTATATCCGATTTTTGTGGCACGCGGACGCGGCCGAATCGTGCCAAAACCACGGATTTCAATACGGTCACCACGTGCCACCGCATCAATCATCGTGTCCACCACCGTATCCAACACCGCCGCCGCATCAACGGTGCGCATGCGCCTAAATTGAACCCGAATAGTGCGTATAATATCAGACCTTTTCATTTCTTTTTCCTTTTGGAATTTCATGATACCACCAACAAAAAAATAATTCAAGTGTTAGTATGTGTATAGATTGCATAAGAATTCTATCTTGGGGAAAACGACGCGCGTATTTGATACCATGCAATCAACCAAAGGGGGAAAATATGAAAGATTTTTTAAACGAATTTAACTGTGATTACGAAAGCAATATACCACTTATCGGGGATGCGGCGCCGGAATTTGGTGCAAATACGACAAACGGCTATATCCACTTTCCACATGATTATCGCGGACATTGGGTTGTGTTCTTTTCGCACCCAGGTGATTTTACGCCGGTTTGCACGACTGAATTTATGACATTTCAATCGATGGCGGATGAATTTCACGCACTAAATACGGAACTGGTTGGGTTATCTGTTGATTCAAACGCATCGCATATGGCATGGATTCAAACGATTCGCAACGATATAAACTATCAGGGTTGGAAGAATATGGAAATAACCTTTCCGGTCGTGGCGGACGCGTCCGGCGATGTCGCGCGCAAATATGGTATGATTCATGATGCCGTTGGCAATACAGATACCGTGCGTGCCGTCTTTATAATTGATCCGCGTGGGATTATTAGAACTATTCTTTATTATCCGAAATCGGTCGGGCGCAATATCACGGAAATAAAGCGCGTTGTTATCGCGTTGCAAACATCGGATGCGTTTCATGTCGCAACGCCCGCAGAATGGATTCCCGGCGAAGATGTTATTGTGCCTGCCCCCGGCAAAATTTCTGATATTCGCCATGCCAGCGAACGCGATTGGTTTTTGAAATTTAAATCAATAAGTCCGGAAATGATTCTAAATAAAATCACAAACAGGAAACTTATCAATACCGAAAAGAAAACGAACAAACATAAAAAGAAATGATTTTGGGCGCGGTTGCGCCCGTTTTTCTTGCCCAACAAACAACTTGACAATACGCACTTTTGAATATATAATATAAGTGTTATTTAGTTATTCAAACACTAAGAAAACGTAGGAGGTTATAAATGAAGATTGGACAAAAGGTCATATATTGGCTTTCGCTAGCGGCGTTACCGATGGGGGCGTATGGGTGCAAAAAGGTGCCATTACCCGAAAATGATGAATACACCAATACCCCCGATACAACGATAAACATACAACCGAATCAGCCGGATTTGCCACCCACCAACGAACCGAATCTGAATTCAAAATTCAATGACACACTTCGGTTTTCGTGGTTTTATGATTGGACCGGACCACTTAACGATCATGTAAAATCTTATACCGACGTGGGCAATTGGGTGGTAATTATGCCGGACACAACGGAACAGTCAATCAAAGGTTCAACCTGGATACTAAATAACCAGTGGCCAGGTATTTATAATCGTTTCATGAATTTTGTTGCCGGTGATCCGTATGGGCGCGTGAAACTTGACGGCGTTATTTATGTCTCACAGATTAATGATAACCTCCCGGGGAACGTCATGGGAATGGATCGGAATGTTGCAAACCTTTTCGAAGCATTAGGTATCACGATCAAGGTCAGAAATGCCCCTGGTAAATCGACGCAAAACACAGTGATGACATACAAAACAAAGCCACAAAATATGCTTCAATCCGAAAATACAGGTTACACAATTGGATGGGGTTTTAATCATCACTTTGCCGGCCCAAGCGAAGATCACATTGCAAGGCGAACGGCGCAATACGGCGGGACGCACCTGGTGCCGGATTCTACGCTTTGGTCCAAGGTGCAACAGGGTCAATTTGGTAAAAATGATTGGGATTATATTGCATCACAATTTACAAAGTATCAAAATGAATACGGTGCAACATTTGAAGGAAATCTTTATCCGTTTATAGGGCGAATGAGTCCGGAAACAAAAACAATTTTCCAACAATTGGGCTTTCGTGTCATAGAAACGATTGAAAAACGCGATAATCGACCAACAATGCCATGGAATCAGGCACAGCAAATGTTGCAAAATAAATCCAGGTAAAGAACAGGGCGCGGTTGCGCCCTTTTTTAAAACTTTAATGGCCAATCGCGAATATCGGCAGGCATGGATTCAGATTCCGGCTGCCATTGAAAATCCGGCATTTTTACGCGTTTGTCAAGGGTAAATTTTACACCTTCGGCCTTTAATGCCTTGTATGATTGGTCAAAAAATTGTTGGCTACAAATACTGCCATCTTTGAACACAACGCGGTGCCACGGCAAGTGCCAACTTTTTTTATTATTTGATGCATAACCAACAAAGCGCGCCATTTTCGGCCGGCCAATCATACGCGCAATTTGACCAAATGTCGCCACGCGACCGGCGGGAATTTTCGCCACAATTTCATAAACACTTTCATTGAAACTTTTTTCCGACATTAGCGCCCCCGTGAAATTCCGCGTGCAACTGCATTGCCAACCAACCTTTGCACCCGCGCATATTCGCACAGCGCGATTTTTTCCTGTAATTTATTACCAAATTCGCGACGGCGCATATTCGCGTTTAATTCCAATGGATTTTGCTTGTATAAATCCATATCTTCATTGGGCTTTATATAAAACGCCATCGAAAGATCACGAATATCCGTATCCAGTGGACTGATTGACGGGAAAAACATATCAACAATATGTGTACTTTCGTGCCGCAGATCCATAAGGAAATTTATCAAATTATCATAATACTGAAAATTGGGGTTTACATTGACCGTGCCCCGCGGCGATACCGACATTTGGCCATCGGTTGCGCGCGACACGGAAATTTTTGGAACGGATTCCACCACTTTATCGTTATACTTTTTCGCACGACCTGTTTGTGTGTCCGATTGCACGCGTTCGACAAAACGTTTGATAATGTTGCCCGCCACAGCCAATTTTTCGGGGGCCGTTTTTTTCGCCCAATCGCGCGCCATTTCAAAAACATTTAACTCTTCACAAACCGACATAAAAACACCATCAACGTATTCCGCAAATTGTTCGGATTTTGTTTTTTCGATTTTGCCGACGATTTTACGGGCCTGTGTCACCCTATATGTATTCCATTTGGTGGGCGATTGCATTGCGTTTATGATTTCAGTGATTTGTGGTTTAGAATTTTGATTCATCATGATGACACCTCTTGGCTCTGACATTACATTATATAGGAAACTCACCATGTTTTTCAATGTGGAAATTGTAAAAAAAATCACCTTGCAAAATGTTTAGGCATGTGTATAATACCCGCACCGGAGATATGGCAGAGCTGGTTGAATGCGCACGACTCGAAATCGTGTATACAGGAAACTGTATCGAGGGTTCGAATCCCCCTATCTCCGCCAGTATTCTGGCAGGTATGCCAGCATCGATAAAAAGTCCGCGGTTCTGCGGGATTTTTCGTACATTCACTCTGGTATACTTTTTTCTTGATAGTTAAAAAAAACTTGACAATTCGTTTGTTTTAGGTATCTTTTTCCCTAAGATATGTTTTTATAAGGAGTACGAAATGCAAGTTATGTCACATGTTTATTACAGTTTAGAAGCCACTGATTTAATATTGCCAACAGATATGAAAAACAAAGAAGAATCTGGTTTAGCTTTAAAAAACATTCCGGCCGCTGTGAATGCACGCGGAAATCCTTTTGATCCCTATTTTATCATGCATAGAGAAGAGAGGCAGAAAACAACACGTGAATTAATTACGCTGACACAAGATTTTTGTAGCAGATTACACGACATTTCTGACGATTATACCCCACTTCTTTATGAACGACCAACATACAATATAACAATGCGCAGAAATGCTATGGTTCATATTTTTGATACTGATTTGGGTGGAGTTAGTATTTCTAATACTTTGAAATTGCGGGCTGTGAATAACGGTATTTTTCATTTTGTTTATAACCGTGCAAACAAAATGATATACACAACAAATATCCGCAAAATTCTGGGCTATGATTTCAAGTACATCCATCTTATAGATGGTGTTTTTGATTCGGAAAAATTTGATTATACACGATATAATCAAGAATCAGAAATAAACCCGCACATCCCGTTATATGTATACAAATATGATAATAGAGAGGTATATGTAAAGAAAATTCCTTCCAATACAATTGTTGTTAACGATAAAATGTGCGAAATTCACCCACAGGTGACGGGACATATACCTGCACATATGTCGTTATTGTTTAACAATAAAACTGAACCTGTAAGGCGCGCATACGGTCAGCGTCATCGGTCACGTTAGCGTTAATATATTTAAGTATGGGAAAGTTAGCAACAGAATTCTAGTCCGCTAGGAATTTGCCCCGTTTGTGTTTTTTTACACTTCAAAATCGTAATTTTTGATAGATTTGACGATTGCGGTGACAAGTTTATCTTGGTGCGCGGAACTTTTTAACAATTTTTCTTCGGCCTTGTTCGACAAATGCCCACATTCAATCAGTGCGCCCGGCACGGTTGAACGCAACACCGCAAGTGGCGCATGGCGAACGGCAGGACCGGCTTGCTGTTCAATTCCTGCGCGATTAAACGCACGCGCGCAACCGTTTGCGTATTCCACACTCATTTCCGCAACCGCGTGTTGTTGCAATGACGAAAGCGCGATGCGAATATCCTTGGAAAAACTTTCGAACCCGGTCACATCGATTTTATCAGCCGCGTTTTCGGCATCCGCAAGTTTTTGTGCTTCTTCGTCCGATGCCTTTTCAGAAAGGGTATAGATTGAAAATCCCTTGACAGAACGACTTGGGTTCGCATTTGCGTGTATTGAAAGGAACAAATCCGCGTGGCGTTTTTCCGCAATTTCTGCGCGTTCGTTCAATTTCAAATAATTATCATCACTGCGCGTCATATATACCGTGAAACCGGCGTTTTTAAGTGCGGTGCGCAATTTTTGTGCAACCGATAGCACAACCGTTTTTTCCTTGGTTCCGCCACGCCCGATGCAACCCGGGTCTTTGCCACCGTGGCCGGCATCAATGACGATTATGTGTTTTTTTTCGGTCGGGGCCGTGGTTGCTGTGGTCGCCGTCGCCGCATTTGCCTTGGTCGTGCCGGCAACAAAGTCCAGCACAAGTCGATAATCGTTGTCGCCGTTCGGTTCCAAAACCATAATCTGGTTCTTTGGAATTTCGGCAACTGGCTTTTTCAAATCCAGAACAATGTTTACAGAATCGCCAATTTGGGTCTGGGACACGTTACGCACCAATGTTCCCGATGCCAATTTTGGACTAATGGAATCATTTGCCGGCGTGTTTGATAACTTTACCGTCAATGTGTTTTCACCATAGACCAATGTATATGATGGGCGGTTTGCCGTTTCAACGACAAAGCGCGTCTTGTTTCCCGGTTGCACCCCCGTGCGCATAGATTTAATAGAATTACGCGCCGCAAAAGCCATGCGCGGAAGCGCGCCCGCGATAACTATACCGATTCCGGTAATTTGTAAAATATGACGTCTGGATACCTTCATTTCGGTGGGTATTATATCAAAAAAAATTCCGCGGTGCAAGGGATGGATGGTGGTTAGTGTTATCCGCCTTCGCCCGAGGCTACGGCGCGACTGCGCCAGGGCTTTTGCCCTGGCTTGGTGTTAGTGGGGAATTCCAGAATCTACTACCCACTTACACTGACTACTTGCTTTTTATTTCCTTGGGTGTTATTCTGTGAACTCGTGGAAGGTTTATGATGTCAGTAAAGGCAAAAAAGATATTCAAAAAACTTATTGGATATTCGGGATTGGTGTTTTTCTGTGTTGCGGCCGGGATGCTTTGGTGGCAATTGCGCAATTATTCACTGGGCGATATTGCGCGGGCGCTACTGGATATTCCATTTGTGAATTTGGTTGCGGCGTCGGTTGCGTGCTTTGCGGGGTATGTCGCGTTGGCATTGTATGATTATTTGGCACTGCATTATGTTGGCGCGGGGGGCAAGGTTTCTTGGTGGAAATGGATGTTGGCCGGGATGCTTGGGTTCGCAATAAGCAATAATGCCGGTCACGCGGTGGTGTCTGGTGGCGCAATTCGTTATCGGCTTTATACGCGGTGGCGCATTCGTGGTGGCGATATCGTTAAAATCGTAACAATCAACGGGTTCACATATTTTTTGGGTGCAACGGCGATTGCGGTTGTTGGTTATTTCCTTATACCGCATGATATTTTTGCCGAATCGGTCGGTGCGTCGGTGGGCCTTAATACCCTATTTATATTCTGTTTGGCGGCGTTGTTAGCCTATTTCGCGATTACGGTGTTTTTCCGCAACAAAAGCGTTAAAATCGGGCAACTTAAATTTGATGTTCCGTCAACAAAAATGGCGTTTTTACAAACACTGCTTGGTATGACGGACAGTGTTTTGGCGGGACTGGTCCTTTATTTTTGTATGACGCCGTTTGTGCAAATTCCGTTTGGAACATTTATCGGATTATTCGTTGTGGCACAAACGACCGGTGTTTTTAGCCAGGTTCCCGGCGGAATTGGTGTGTTTGAAAGTGTTTTCTTGATCGCCCTGCCCGACGATATTGACAAGGCAAGTATTTTTGGTGCATTGCTGGCCTATCGTATAATTTATTATGTTTTGCCGTTGATTGGCGTTGGTGGGTTATTCTTTATTTATGAACGTTGGTTGCGCGCGCGTATGAAGCGGTGGCTTGCCGAAGCAAAGCAGCGAATTCCCCATTTTCCGGGATTTTCAAAGGGGAAATAATACTAAGCCTTACTATTGGCTGCAACCTGCGTTTTCAACTGGTGTATTAATGCATTAGTCGTGGCCATCCACAAACCGTTTTCTTGTGCCTTTGTGTCGCGTTGCGATTTTGTCCGTTTCTGTTGTTCGTGTTGCAAAACCCCTGTATAAAACTTTCCTTTACCATCTGTCGGAATTTCCTGACCGTTCACCGTTATGACATCTATATTGGGATAATAAGAACCCGAGAATACAACAGGTGTTTTGGTTAACAGGCATAATTGAGCAATTTTGCCTACTTGTAAATCTTTGGCAGCATCTAATTGCATACCCGCACTCAGCGGCGACAATGTAATCCCTTTTGCCTTATCTGTTTTCCAAATTTGTTTGCACCATTCTAACAAGTCCTCTGGTTGCCCCCCATCGTATTCATAGCTGTTTGTTTCTGGGTCTGATTGGTCACCAAATTTGATGATTTCCTTCATCACGTAACCGCAGAACAGTTTTATAGTATAGATACGTTCACATTTACCTTCGACACCGTTATGTATTACCAAACTTCCCCAAAAAGATTCAAAATCCGTTGGGTATTCACCGTGATATTGCCATGTTGATGTTCCGATGGCGGCAACATTTGCCAAATTCTTACAATATACACCACATAAACCCCACGTTCCGGGTATGCCACGCCACATTTCAAATCCTTTTGTTAAACACGAAAACCGTACCACCGTTATTCCGTTTGTCAAGAAAAAACTTAAAACGCATACATTTGCCTGCGAAATGTGGACAGGAAAGACCGACACAAAAATTACCTAGAAGACTACCCAGAAAATTTTGATTTTTTGGCGGGAAATCCGGCGGCCATTGGAAAATTTTATAATTTCATGCTGGGGCGAATAAAATATCCTTGCCAAATGATTAGGGGCATGATAAACTTTTACCCAACGTATAATATGGGGTTGTAAAACATGTTGTTTTTATTTCCTTTGATTCGATTGGCGCTGTGTCTTATCGTGGCGTATTCCCTTGGCATGGGCTTGGACGCCCCACGGGGACGGATTAATGGCCATTTATACGCAATAAACATAAAAGGATTATCAAATGTCAAAAAGGATATATGTGGACGCGGTCCACCCGGAGGAAACACGCGTTGTCGTTGTTGATTCCACCAATAATCGCGTTTCTGATTTTGACGTTGAAACCACGACTAAGCCCCAGATAAAAGGGAACATTTATCTGGCCAAGGTTATTCGGGTTGAACCGTCGCTTCAGGCCGCATTTGTTGATTACGGAACGGGGAAAAATGGTTTTTTGCCGTTTTCGGAAATTCATCCGGACTATTACCAAATAACGCCGGAACAGAAAAAGAAACTTATCGAACTTGCGCATGCGAACATCGTTGATGATGACGAAGACCCCGATGACGAAGGGGACGAAGTCGCCGACTATGACGACCACAGTGCGGGCGAAGATAACAAGGAATTTGAAAAACGCGCACGCGAATTCAAAATCCAAGATGTGATTAAACCGAAACAAATCCTGCTGGTCCAAGGGGTCAAGGAAGAACGCGGACAAAAAGGCGCGTCGATGACGACATATTTGTCGTTGGCGGGCCGCTTTGCGGTTTTGATGCCTAATTCGCGTAAACGCAACAGTTATGGTATTTCAAAAAAGATTTCGGACCGGCCGGAACGCGCACGTTTGCGTGAAATTTTGCACACACTTAAAATTCCAAAGGGCATGACGGTTGTTTTGCGCACGGCGGCGATGGGTGCAACGGCGGCGGAAATTTCGGCGGACTATGATTACCTGGTGAACCTTTGGAACGAAATTCGCAAGACCACATTGGAATCGGTTGCGCCGGTGATAATTCATACCGAAGATTCACTTTTGCGCCGTGTTGTTCGCGATTTTCTTTCGGACAAAGATGATGTTTTAACCATCCAAGGCGAAGAGGCATTCGAAGCCGCGAAAAATTATTTCCAACAAATGTACGGCCACGCGCCACGGAAACAATTGGTCCTTTACAAGGATGACGCGGTGCCACTCATGGTCAAGGCAGGCGTTGAAAAACAATTGGAAGGATTGCATGGCCCGTATGTGCAATTGCCGTCCGGCGGTTCGATTGTTATAAATCAAACCGAAGCGATGGTGACAATTGACGTCAATTCTTCGCGCGCGATAAAGGAAAAAGATATCGAACAAACCGCACTGAATACTAATTTAGAAGCGGCAGAGGAAATCGCCCTTCAATTGCGCCTGCGCGATTTGGCGGGGATTGTCGCGATTGACTTTATCGATATGGAAGAAGAACGCAACAATCGCAAATTGGAAATGAAAATGCGCGAAGTGATGAAACATGACCGCGCCCGGACCCAGGTTGCAAAAATAAACGCGTTTGGGGTTTTGATGTTGTCGCGTCAAAGATTACGCAGCAGTTTTATCGAATCTTCGTATGTTGCGTGTCCGCACTGTATGGGTGCTGGCGTTGTGCCAAGTATTCAAACCGCGTCGATTATTTTGTTCCGCCATTTGCAAGAAAAATTGTTGGCCAAGGCGGCGCAGAAAATCATCATGACCGTGCCGACCGATGTCGCGATTTATATCCTTAATCACAAACGCGCGGAATTGAACGCAATGGAAAATGAATTTGGAACGGAAATTGTGGTTGTTGGCGATGACAGTTTGATGAACATTGACCAATATTCAATTCAACGCGTTGCCCCGGAACAGGTAAAAACCGATGAAATCCTTATGGCGAACGCGCCGTCAACGGATGCGAAAAAGAAAAATGCGCAACATGTAGAGGCAAAACGCACAACCATGAATGCGCCACATCGCACACGCAAACGCCAAAACCAGAAAGGTAAAAAGAAACCGAGTTTATGGCGAAAGTTGGTTGGATAAAAAATTCCCCGTTTGGGGAATTTTTTTTATTTCAATTCACTTATCACGTCGGCGATTTTATATGACAGGCGTGCAAGCAATTTACTCTGCGCCGCGACGATTGCGTCATAGTTTGGATAACTTGCGTCCAGTTCCGGTGTGTCCGCGGTTTGTGTCATTTTCTTTTGTGCGACTATATCACCACGATTGTTGGTTAGTGTCCACCATGCCGATATTGTGATTTTGCCATTGATTTCTGTTTCAAACCGGACAAAGTCCACCGCCAAAATGTATTTTGCGTTACGCGCCTCAACTGAATTTTTTGTTGGTCGCGCGCTAATGTTTTTTGCGTACATATTCATATTTTCAGAAATCACAACCGGTAACGAATTCGCGGGTTCATCAATCCAACGGTCAAATTCAGACACCATCATCATGTTCGAATTTTTGTATTTCATAACAATTTGCGGACGGTTGATTGATTGTGGCACGGTGACATTTTCAATTGCAACGGTTGTCACATGTGCGGGCCCGCGAATTTGCGACACATCGGGCGCGGTAAATGTGTAAAACCGCGCGGGTTCACTGGTCCGCCAAAGCGTGCAGGCAGAAATCGCAAATGTTGCAACAATCAAACAAATATATTTTTTCATTTTAATATCCTCCTTTTCCTTTTAATAATGCCTCTGGGTGGCGTTCCAAATAATCGCTAAGCCGCGACACCGCACGTGCGGCCTCGCTAACGTCGCGAATCATTTTGTTAAAGTCCGACATCGTTGTCGTGCCCGGCCCCGCAATCGAATCCGCAAGGCGATTTATGCTAACCACCGCTTCGGTCGATTGGCGCATCAGTGCCGGCATATCGTCGTGCAACTGTTGCAAAACGCCGTTCACGTTTGTTGATATATCTGACAACGGAATTTTTTCAAGGTTTTGCGAAATTTCATCAAACATCGACGGCACAGTTGGGATTTCAATATCTTCGATTCCGTACTTTTCCGCCTGGAAACGCGGTGGATATTTCGGATAAAAATCAAGTTCGATTGTCATTTGGCCGGTTAAAACATTTTGCGTTTGCAATTTGCCCTTTAATCCGTGCCGTATCAAATCGTTTATCCAACCCGCCATTTCCGAACGCGACATTTCGCCATGCGCCGTCATACGCGGATCGATGCGAACATAAACCGGGATAATAATTTTATCTTCGTTATTCGGGATAAGTTGTATTTTTTCCACACGTCCAACCGGCACGCCACGAAAGTAAACATTTGAACCAACCGATAGGCCTTTGACCGAACCTTCAAAGAATAAAACCGGCGTTATATAATTACGGTCAAATCGTCGTCCGAAAAAGAACAGAACCGTCCCGATAATAATTAAAATAACCAAGAATATAAATCCGCCGATTGCGCGCCGCGATGGTTGTTTCATTTTTTGCCCCCCTTTGTTTCACGTGTTAGAAATTCGATAATCTCTTTGTTTTTTGTTGTTTGTAAAATCTTTTTCGGTGCCCCGGTGGCAAGCACAGTTTTATTTCCAATATAAACAGAATTTGTTGCGATTGACAGAATCGATGCCAATTCATGTGTCACCATTACAATCGTCGTGCCAAGTTTTTTATTTATTTCCACGATTAAATTATCCAATTGCCGCGAACGCACCGGGTCAAGTCCCGCCGACGGTTCATCGAAAAAGAGTGCACGCGGATTTAGTGCAAGCGCCCGCGCAAGTGCCGCACGTTTTATCATGCCGCCACTTGCGTCCGCGGGATAAACATTTTCGTATCCGGAAAGCCCAACAAGTTGAAGTTTTTTGTGAACTTCTTTATTTATCTCTTTACGCGACATATTTGTTTTCATTTCCATTGGCAATGCAACATTTTCACCAAAGGTCATTGATAAAAACAACGCGCCACTTTGATACGACACCCCAAACGTTTCAATTATTTTTTCGCGCGCACTTTCCGACATTGCCCATAAATCTTGGCCGCCCACAATCACACGACCCAACATCGGTTTATTTAGTCCAACAATCGAACGCATAATCGTGCTTTTGCCACAGCCCGACAATCCCATAATTACAAAAATGTCGCCCGCGTTTATATTAAAATTCAGTTTTTCCACAACGACATTTCCGCCGTACCCCAGCGTTAGATTTTCGACACTAATAAAAATTCTTTCACTTTTTCGCATTATATTCCAAACCAATTAAAAACAAGTGTTAGTATCGCCGTCGCAACAACGCACCCAACAATCGCCATAACCACCGCGCGCGTTGTCGCCCGCCCTATTCCGGCCGCATTTTTTTCGGCACGCAATCCACACGCACATCCGGTTATCGCGATTACCCAACCGAAAATCCATCCATGAAAAACACCTACCGCAAAATTCTTGAAACTTATCCAATTTAGTGTCGTTTGCCAATATTCCGCAATTGAAACATTCATAATTGATATTGCAACACACATGCCACCCAATATGGCGACCGCATCCGCGATTATGGTTAGTAATGGCATAGTTATGGTTAATGCGATTACACGTGGCAAAACCAAAAATTCCATCGGCGAAATTCCCATGGTTTTAAGTGCATCGATTTCATCGTTCGCGCGCATTGAACCAATTTCCGCGGCATATGATGCACCCGTGCGGCCGGCCATAATTATTCCTGTCATAATTGCGCCGACAATACGCACCATGGAAATTGCAACCAATGCCGCGACATAAATTTCCGCACCGAACATTGCCAATTGCATATGTCCAACAAACGCGATGATTAAACCAATCATAAAACTTATCAAACATACAATTGGAATCGCGCGCAGACCCGCGGCATCAATTTCAACCCATAAATCAACACGCCGCATGTCACCACGCCCACGCAATACATAATACATTGCGCGAAAGACACGACACACAAATTTACAATTGTTATAAATGGATTGAATTATACGAACAGAAAAATCACCAAGACGCCCAAAAATATCATTCTTGGGCGTTTGGTTTGATTTTTTTAACTGAATTCTCCCCCCACTCATGCGTTATAATCCTTACCACATCTTGTATCCCGGGTTACAGGTTCGGATACATTTCTTGGTGCGTTCATCCCATTGTATTGTACCAGTTGGATTGCTCGGATCTTCACGGGTAAACCTATCCGCGGTACAAATCGGGACGCATTCGCCATTTTGCAACGCATACTTTTGACCCTGGTACATACATGCGGCGATTTCGCATTCGGATACATAACTGCTGACCGCGACATCGCCATCAACATAACGATTCGCACATTCAACACAGGACTTGTAATCCGAACTTGGTTCATAACCCGGATCACACTTTGTCACAAAGCATTCCCATCGGCCACCGCTATATTCGCTTTCGGCACTGCCGTGTGCAACGGTGCAGGTATCCCGGACACACGCGTTGCCGGAAACATGATAACCCGAATTACAGCCATCAACCTCAACCGTGCATGGGCCGTATGTTCCGATTGCCGGATTCCATATACGAACCGCACTGGTTGCATCTGGTATAGAACATGCACGCTTATTGCTTACACATTCGCCGTGTTCGATGTGTTCATCCGGCGCGCAACTGTTTGGATCAATAAAGCATTCCCTTATTGATGTTGCGCCGGCCAAAGATGTTTTGCCTTCTGGACACAGTTTGCATTCAATGCCATTATCGCCATATGTGCCGGCCGGGCATATCGTGCACGATGCGGTGCAATTATTGTTATGTTCGGTTTCCGTACAGGTCAAATCCGGATAACCATACCCCAATCTGCAAGTTGTCGGATCCCAGTTACATGTATTGCCATTGTTTGACACAAATCCGCAACCTGAAATGATGCCCTCTATGCCATCAATGTTTTTCTCGCACACGCAATTTTCACAAGCATTGTTTACCGAAACTTGGTTATCTGCGCACTTTGTACAAGATTGTGTGCAGTTGGTTCCGTTGCAATTGCAACCGGCGTTTATGTACCCCGCGGCACATTCGCCCGAACAACTGCAAGTGTCATTATTCGTGGCACTTGTTTCACAAGATGTCACACCTGCGTTATTATCGGTACAACGGCACTGTTGACACTGATTATCCAATGATATTTCATTGATACCACATTCTATCCATTCAGCCAACAACGATGTTGCGCCGTCCGTATGATATGTGTATTCCGTACCAAGGGCGGCATAACCACCATTAAATGTTCCCGCACCACCGGATTCAACATCCCAACGTTTTAAGATATGGTGCGCCTTGGTATAATGTTCCGTGTTCCAATCAAGCGTTGTGAACGGTGCATCATATATCACAGATTGCGTATAATTCTGATTTGGCGTTCCACCATTTGGTTTGTATGTGATACCGTTTTCATATGTTTTCGCCACGCACTTTTTCAGGTTGGCATCCCATTCATATCCTGTATGACAGGTCACCACACATTCACCAGGATTAGGTATGTCCAAAGTACAATGATCGCCCGTCAAGCACTCATTGCAATACACCGCGCGGAAGTGCCTATCTTCTGTATAATTCCATGTAACCGTATCGCCCGGCCAGTATGGTTTCTGGGTTCCGTCGAATTCCCAACCCGCAAATCTGGAATTGTCACGATGGCACCCATAAACCGCGGCATTGGCCTTGATGATATACTGTGTGCCATAATCAACAAGTTCACTAACCGGTGGAATACCCATTCCAGTCCCACATTCATAGATTGCATTGGACTGAATCTGGCTGCATATTGCTCTACAGTTATTATTATGTACAGAATCATCGCAGCTAAGATCCCCAGGATTACCGTATCCTGTACCGCAAGTTGTTGGACCCCAATGGCAAACGTTATTTTCGTTTGATACAAATCCGCATCCCGAAACAACCCCATCACCATCGGCCGAACAAGAGCAATCAACACAAACACCGTTTATTTCAACCTGATTATCCGCGCACTTTGTGCAAGATTGCGTGCATGTATTTCCAGAGCAAGAACACTCACCCTTTACATAACCCGCGGCGCATTCGCCCGTGCAAGCGCAAGCATTTTCACTTGTAGAACTTGTTGTACAAGACGACACACCATTGCCCGTAGCACATGTACACTCTGCCCATTGTGCCTTTAGGAACGTATCTTCTTGGACACCATATTCGTATGGGTGCGACAATTCTGTATAGTCACCACCACTTATTTTATTCCAACGGGTCATAATGTGGTTATCATACGTGAATGTCGTTCCGCCAAGGGTTGTAAACGTTGTCCCATACACAACAGGTTGAGTTTCCGTCTGATCCAAACCATTGTTTGAAGAATAATGCACCGTATATGATATCGGATTATTATAACAATCTTCAACCGACGTTGAACCCGCCGGCGATGTGTAACCAGTTGGACACTGTTCACAAGTATTGCCCGATTGATACGTGTTTTCTGGACAAATAACACATTCTGTTTGATCTGCATTTGATATGTACCCGGCCGGACATTCCGTACAAGTTTGCGTGCAGGTACTTGTTCCGTTGCAACTACAACCGCCGTTTATGTAACGAGCAGCACATTCACCAGCACAAGCGCAAGCATTTTCACTTGTAGAACTTGTTGTACAAGATGACACGCCGTTGCCCGCAGTGCATGTGCACTGTTCCCAATGTGCACTCAATATGGTGTCAATATCGGTATCATACACATACCAACGATTCAATTCTGGATAATTGCCACCTTCGACATGATCCCATGCGGTGATAATACTGTTTTCCTTGGTAAATATGGTTCCCGGTTTGGTTATAAACCCGGCACCATATGTGACATTTTGTATCACCGGTTGCCCAAGGACGCCATTATTCATACCACCATTTGGCTGATATGTGATTGTTAATGAATCATCAGGTTCGCATACCGGGTGCGCGGTACATACACCACCAACCAGTCTATATCCAGGTTCACAAGAACAATCATACGAACAAGAACCAGCGAAGGTTGCATTCAGTGAACAAGTTCCGTTTGCAACATTGCCGCAATTTTCGCACCAATTCCCCGTAAAGGTTTGATCCGTTCCATAATTCCATTGGACCGTTGCGCCGGGGTTATAATTTTTATTTGTCCCAGTAAAATTCCAACCGTTAAAGGTATAACCCGATTTGGCACAACTTGTCTGGCCTTTGACCGTGTGTGTCGCACCATAGTTCATCGTTTCCGTGGCCGGCGGTGTTCCCGTTGCACCAATTCCACATTCATAAATGGCATTGGATTGAATCTGGTCACACTGGGCCGAACATGTCGCACCATCGCAATTCCCTTGCGGATTATTATAACCTGTTTCACATGTGACAACCGCAGAACAGGTGCTAATCGACGATGGACTTGCCGTACATGATGCGACACCAGAACTCCAATTATCCTGTGAGCAAGTACATGGTTCGCATGCGCCATCTACCCATACCTCGCCAGCCGCGCATTGACTATATTGTGCGGTAAAGGTTGGATTTTGTTGTGTGAAATTCCACGGTTCAAACCTATATCCTGGTTGATAAGTTTGGCTGTTAGCACTGAGTTTCCAACCCGCAAAGTTGAACCCAGTCATTTGACAGGTGCCACGTCCCTTTACAGTATAATTTTCATTGAATGTGGCACTGTCTGTCAGATATTCTGGGATGCCAATTCCATCACCACAGTTATATGTTATATTGTAATTTTTCGGTTTACATACCGCAGCCGGGGTATACACCGTTAACGGATCAGGTTCGTATCCGGCATCACATCCATTCATATACTTACATTCGCCGTCTGCAAACCATGCCTGACACCACGCCACATGCGGATTCAATTGATCCGAACACTGGCATTCGTTCCATTGTGCCTGGATTTTGGTACTTGTTTCACTGTAAACACCGACATTGTCATATGTACACATTACGTTTGTCCCGGCCGGATAAGTACTATCACCCGTAAACAATTTCCACCCAAGGAATTGCATAGCCCTGTTGCTGTGCTCCGGTGCATTCGCCAACGTAAACGTTTGACCATATACACAAGAACCATCAGGTATTGCATTTCCGCCGTTTTCATCCCAATTGATTGTGATCGGGTTACCCACGCATTGTGTATGTTCCGCATTGGCGGTATAACCGGGGTCACACGGTTCGCACTGGGTTGCGCCCGCCGCGGACACAGTGTTTCCATCGCATGGTGAACATTGGTTACCATTTTGATATGTTCCGGCCGGGCATTTAGTGCAGCTAACAGTGACCTTATTACCACATTCCTCACTGATTCCGTATGGTGTAACGGGGATATATCCGCCCTGACACGTAACGGTTGGAACACAGGTATTATCTATAACGTTTGTGGAACAAGATTGAACACCATTGCCCGCCTCGCACGTGCATGCTGCCCAATGGGCTTTTAACACGGTATTACCATTTTGATTATAGGTATATTCGTGATCTAATAATGGGAATTGACCACCAGATACCGTATCCCATTTACAATTTATATTGCCCGCCATGGTAATATCATTTCCGCCAAGTGTTGTAAATGATTGTTCAAATGTCATTTGTTGCACAAGTTCAACACCGTTGCGCGCAACGCCACCATTTGGTTGATATGTTAGGGTCAATCCGGTTGTTGGGGTGCAAGTGCAACTACCCGAATTCCAATCGTACCCGTCGTCACACTTAAATTCGGCCTTGCAATTTTGCGCAGTGCACGAACCGTGGTCTATTGCCCTGGTCGGGCAACTTTCGCACCAATGGGCGTACCATGTCACATCTTCGGATACCTGTGTGTTATACGAAACCGGTGTCCCACCATTTATTTCGGTATACCAATCATGGAAACTGTATGTTGCGCACGCACTCGGACGTGTTGGCGGCAAAGGCCATTTATCGGAGTCAACTGTACCAGAATTCCATTGAGCGTACCAAGTTTGATTATTGTCCGTATATGACTTACCTTCGGCCAGACCTGTTGATGTGATTAATCCAGTTGCATATATGTATTGCGAATTGTTCGATGCAGTTTGATAATATCCTTTGAACTCCAGATCAACCGGTCTTTCCCAAACAGTTGCACCTTCACAATTTGGATCATTATTATCACAAGAATTAAATGTTACGTTAACGGACTTTGATGGCAAATTTAACAATGGGTATTGTGTCATACTATAAATCCGTCCTGCGTCACGGTATACGCCGGTATTATAAATCGTATAGATTTTATCTTGTCCACCCGTACCACCATTCTGATCCAATGTAATTTCATATTGATCCAATTTTGTACAATGTGTTCCGGTATCCGTGCTAAGATAGTAATCTGGCGTATAATCAGGTTTGCACATGATTGTGAACGGTTCGCAAGCAGGCGCGGTTCCATCATATACGCAATCATCACTGCCACTATATTGTTTACCAAGCGGATATGTGTTATTAGGATAAGTGCATGTAAGAACCCCCTCTTCATTCATAGGACACTGTGACGTCGGTCGTGTACATGGAACATCGCACGTTTTATAACACTTGGTTGCACTATCTGCATCTATATCAGAACTGGTATAACCAGTCGGGCACTGTTTGCACGAACCATCAAAATACCACCCATTTGGACATTCTTCATAGTTCGCAGTAAATGTCGGGTTATCCACGTTAAAAGTCCAATTGATTTCACCTGGATCATAATGCGCATAATCATCACTGAATACCCAATCTTCAAATTCATGATATCTTCTTCCCAGGGTTATATTGGCCGGCTTTGAACAATTCACAACACCCCCGTTTACAATTCCGTTTGGCAAAACATTATAATTTTCACCAAAATATGCCGGATGTAGCGTATCATAACCAGTGCCACCAATACCACCATCACCATCGTCACACTTGTATGCCACAATGGTGCCATTATTCTTGGTCCATCGTGCAATCAAGGTTACGTTCGTGGTGTTCCCAGGCACCGTCCAAGGATTAGATATCAACTCCCCGTTATACGTCCACCCAACGAACGTATAATTCTGGCGTTCCGGCGTGGGTAATGTAACCGACCGATTCCATTGTGCATACCATGTATGTGGTGTTGTCGTGTATCCCATACCAGCTGATTGCCCACCAGTGGTGATAAAGGCATATGTTTCACCGTTTATTTCCCGTGGCAGTATATACGGTGCCGCAAAACCCGGGGCTTGAGAATTATAGAACCCGAGGAATTCAAATGCAGCGTTACGATTTAGAATCTCACCTGTTCCGCCACCCCATGTCACGCTTCCATCATTGGCATCAAGTGTTATCGACACGCCATTCGACGGAATTGCATGTAAAGGCATGTTATTGTCGGGTGTCATTTCTTCTGTCCTTGCAGAATTACGATACACACCGGTACTTTCGATTGTGTAAAGGTACCTATATTCGTACGGGACATTTGAAGCCCACGCACCCCCGTTTGGACTAAGCACAATATCCGTCTTGACATACTCAACACAGTCACCATTGACAGGGTGATAGCCAGGTTTACAGGTTTTTATTGTGCATTCACAACTTGGTATCACTTCTTGTTGAGCGCCCTGTTGTACCCATATATCCAACACACAATGATTTTGATAATAATTTGTTCCCGAATATACGTCATTGCTGTATTCAAATTCAATCGCATTTGGATCGGTCGGACATTCGATCGCGCTTTCAATACAGCGCAGCTCGCACCGACCATCATAGCAATCCGCCAACGATTCTGGATGTTCGTTATTGGTGTATGGGGCTGGACATTCCTTGCATATCTTTTGAACGTTATCATAATACCAATACGGTTTGCATTGTGTCCACTTAGGAACCCATTCTTCGTCATTGGTTATTTCTCTATTTGACTGTGGTACCCATACATTACTTTCAGAGTCAAAATCACCCCTTGTATATCCCCCAATTCTGGTTTTAAACCCAGCGAAATCGTAACCTGTTTTGGTCGGCAATTGATCGCCACTTAACGATGTCATCGGGTACTGATTATTCTGATCCAATGCCCACCAACTGGCGTATTTTTCATACAAATTCTGTACTTCACCAGGTGCATCCGCATCATTTTGAAGTAATGTCACATGATACACATCCCCATTATTCCAATTTGGAACAAAATCTGCATCAGAAAAACTTTCCCATATTACTGTATATTCACTATCTCGTGCATTGAAATTTGTGCCTTGATTTCCCATCCATTTCGTGAATGAATAACCTGGGTTCGGACATTCTGATTTGGCCGGAACAGTTATACTTTCACCACCACTTACACGATATGTGCGAATCGGGGATGCATTCTCGCTGCACCTGAATGTGATAGTATATTTATTTGTATTATCGACGTATTGTGCATACCATGTAGTATTATTCACGGTAAGTACGGTTGCGGTCGTATCGACAACGGAACCATCGGCACGGATCTGTTGGGTGCCGTTGTTCCTGGCGGTCCAATAACCATTGAACACCTTGCTGTTGTCCACATATGATGGACGCTCACTTTCACCCAAAACCAAATCACGTTCAAATGGGCCAGTTTCTTCTGTGGACCAACCGGTACCATACAATTCCCATAACTTATATACAGGATCAGAACCCCATTGACCACCATTTTTATCCAAATTCACGAAATATTTTGCCTTTTCCCAACGTGCATACACGGTCATATTCTGGGCGGCCGCCGTCGTCGCATATATTTGAGTGCCACCATTGGACGCAGATGTATTAAACCATCCGACAAAATTGAATCCTGGACGCGACGGTTGCGGAAGCTGAGAACCTGTTACCGTTCCTATTTGCCGTGGTTGCCAATGCGCATGCCATTCCAAATTAGCTGTGGCGGTTTTACCGGCCTGCGTACCCGCGGGTTCTATATACCGATTAGTGTTTATAACCATATCTGAATCGGTTTCTGATTTATAGAATCCAAGATAAGTAAGTGGAACGTCTATATCCACGGGATCTGTATAGCGCTGATTTTCCCAATCAAGCCAAGCCCCGTCACCATTCAAGTTAAAAGTTACGGTCGCGTAGGTCTGTGGATTACTGACAAGCGGATTTTGGTTTCCGTTCATCAGATATTGGCTATAGTCCTCATACAAATAAACACCCTTGCCATGCCATGTATATAGTGCCCTTGGACTACTGTAACTTCCCTGGGTATTATTTACCAAATGCGGATTCAACGTAACAATAAAATGAGCATCTTCTATACACTGCTTACAATTATTAGGATCCTGAACCCAACCATCCTCGCAACGAACACAATAATCACATGATGGAACAACACCATTAGAATTTGGACACTGACCATTAATGGGATTCGGCCAATGTATAAACCCAGTATATGATTCTGATATATAATCACACCCTATAACATGATTTTGCCCCGTTGTACATCCAGATGTCTGACAATATCCCTGGCAATTCGTATAACAATCCTCATGGGTCACCGGATGCGGATTTTGGTGATAATTCGAATCACACTCTTTGCATTGATTGTTTTCGTAATAATTATAATCGGGGCACCGGCTCCATTCAGCCCTCCAGGTTTCATTGCTGGTCAGATCGGTGGTTTCCGGCAACACCCATGTATTATTACTACCGAACTGACCCCTTTGGTTTCCAGATACACTATCAACGTACCCAGCAAAAGTGTAATTACTGCGTGTCGGCAAATCAGAGTCGCTAAGAGAATCGACTCCATTTGTTAAACCGCTATTTGTGTACCAACCGATACCAACCGCATCCCACAAACTTGTAACGTTCCCGTTTACCGCATCAGTGGCACCTTTATCCAATGTCACTTTGTAAACCGGTCGCCAATCTGGGACAATCTGTGAACCTTCGTGAAGTTGCCACGGATACATGCCAGAAGTACCATTATACCAATCCGGAATAAGCATACCATTTGCAACAATTCTCCACTGATTGAACGTTTCCCCAGGGTGATTCGTGCACGCCGATTGCGGTGCTGCCAGAACATCAATATAATCACCAAAAGATGGGTTTTGAGTATTTAGAATTGCACCATCCTGATCACATCTGAACGTAACCGTAAATGGCCCCGGATTGTCGACATATCGTGCATACCATGTCGTATCGCTTGTGATAGTGGTGGCCGGCAAGAGTTGGTAACCATTTTGACTAACTGAACCATTTGCCTGAACCATCCGATACCCACCACTTGGCGTGGTCCAATAACCATCAAATACTTTCGTACCATCGGTCCAATACGGAACTTCGGTGTTTGTGTTCAAGATTAAACTATCCGTTGCAAATTGATAGCCCCCGTCTTTGCTCCAACCGTATTCCCATTTTTCCTTCAACTCGTTAACATTATTCGAACCAGGGACTATTGTATTATTTTGATAACTTTCTCTATTTGGATCTAATGTAACGGTATAAACGTCCGGATCACAACTGAATGTACCCGAATTCCAATGATAGTGTGGCGGACAAGTTGGGTCTTGTGTCGGATCCACATTACATGTTTGTGCTTCTACTTGTTCACCCGTATCAATGTCTAAACACAGACGACTAGATGGATTGGGGCGATAACCATAGGCCGGGTTAGTACCAGCGATATAATGACACGTGGTTCCTGCTGGATACGGCGGATTTGGACATGGCGCCGGATTTGCCGGATAATTTTGCCATGTACAAGGTACGATACATTCTTTCTTGCATTCACCATCAACAATCACTTCGTCTTCTGGGCATTGACCATATTGCGCCATAAATGTCGGAACGGTTGACCCGTGATACCGCCAAGGATTTATTGATTCACCGCCAATATATTGGATCCCAGAGTTAAGGTTGAATGTCCAATGATTGAACATTTCGCCATCCTTTGAACATGTCACAACACCATCGCTTCCGTTTGGTAACACAGTATAAGAACCATTGTATGTTATGATATGGTCTGTATCATAGTAAGGACTGGTGGGAGTCCCGTCGCCACATCTATAGACCGCGGTATATGTTGCCGGTTCACAACGAACGTTATTCAACACATTCTGACCGGCGGTACCTTGGGCCCCAGTAATTGTGAACCGACCATTGGTGTTGATACTGTTGATATTGCCACTGCTATAGACATAGCAATCATACGCGCTATTTTCATTAATACATGAATTACATTGAACAGTATACACGCAATCACCATTTTGATTTATGGATGGATTAGGCGTTACGTCCGTTGCCAGGGTTGCATGCGAATTGCTTGGCAATTGCGCCGGGCATAGTTCAGATGCATTTGGCACGCAAACACCATTTGACAAGTCATACCCTCTCTCACATTCCCACCATGCATAGAATGTATAATTCCCGGTCGCATTGTTTGGTATTGTGTAGTATGTCGGAGTGGTGTCGTAACAATTATTGGTTGTTGCATCAAGGCACCACCCCTTGAACACAACGTGGGTGTCGAGGCTAGCATAACTAGATAAGTTACAACCGATAGATGCGCCTTGGCCGTACTGATAAGAAGTCGGCGAACAGATAGTATTAGCATTTAGGCCAAGGTGCAATGGTCTGGTGTTATCATCATACAAAATAGAATAATTTGCCCCGTTGTCCCATGTTGCAGTAATCGTTATATCCGCCATCTGTGGCATGCCGTTGTTACTGCAAACAGTGCTACCAGCGTTTCCAGCAAATGTGCCACCGATAGCAGAACCAAATACCCATCCCGTAAAGTTATATCCCGTGCGTTGTGCATTCGGCAGTGTTATACACGCATGTGTCCATTGTGCGTGCCATGTCTGATTTCCTATATATGTCCGGGCCGCACTTTCTCCGTCTGTGGTAAGTTTACCATAATTATTAATGTATGGATTATCTGCCCCTGTTTGGTTCCGGAAAAATCCTTGGAATTCGAACGCCGCGGTTGTTGATACATTATGCTCGGTCCAACTGTTATTCCAATAAATTTCACCTCCATTTCCGTTTAATGTCACATTTGCATACTTGGATGGATTGCTAGTTAAAGCATCCCCGACAACCATTTGGTTGTTAGCATCATACCAGACGCCACCATTTTCCCCATGACGCGCCAAAAGGTTTGCTGGGCTACTATCGTTTCCATAATACTGGCCATAACCAGAAGTTTCACGATGACTGTTCAATGTTATTGTATAAGTGTCCCCGATACAATGCTTTTGATCTTCAGTTGGGTGATAGCCACTTTCACAACTAACCTTATAGTTACAATTTTGTTCCTGACCTGGATTTGCGACGCAAGTATTTCCAGGATAATTAGCGTGACCATTTTGTGGCAGACCGGCGGAACTATAGTCATAACAATCATTGACACCTTCTTCGTCATCCGGACAATACTGTGTACAAGTCACGCAATTGTAATAACAATCGTTCATTGAGGTTGCAGTTGTTGGATCAGAGTTTGGATGTGATGTTGGGCAATCATTGCATTGACCATCCGAATAATACTGACCTGGATTACAAACACTCCATTTCGCATACCATGTTTCGTTAGCTGCTATGTTTGGCTGAACTAGTCTCCAGTTACCACTAATCGGATTATACATTGTTCTAGATTCTTCGCCATCCGTCATGTAACCAGCGAAATGTTGGGTACCATTTGTTGGTAATTGATTGGTGGTAAAGTATTCAATCGGTGAACTCATATCAGAGTTCTTATAGAAATATTGACCAAATACCTCTAGCAATTCAGTAACAGGATCGGAACCATTATGTGTTCCACCGTTTGCATTCAATGTCATCCTATATTGGTTGTTTGTCCAATCTGCGATGAATGTTTCACCATGGGTCTGTTCCCACGGATATTGATATGTAGTACCCTGCGCAGGAAGTGTAGCGGGATTATTGTATTGTGTGGCTTTCCACTGGCTATACGAATGCCCGGTTCTTTGACAAGCTGAATCTGACGGGACTGTTATACTCTCGCCATAACTTACACTAAAACTATAGTCAGATATAGGTGCAATGTCTGTCTCATTGCATTTGAATTGAACATTGTAAGTGATACTCGTATTCGGCACACAGTCCCACACATTCGGGTCCGAATTCCAGATATAGGCAGAATCGTTACATGCAACACTCTCTTGGCAAACACCCGTGTTTATCGGTTGCCCTTGGTTGTCACCATTTGCATATTTACACACGCCACCATCCAAATACCCCGAAATATTGTCCCATGAATATGAACATTCCACTTCATCATGCGGATACGGTGGGATACGATCCGTTGGGCAATGGCTCTGTGAATTCTGTGACGTTGGTTCCGTACAAGTTGTGTCACTGCACGTCGGATAACATACGCCGTTCACAAGGACTTCGTTTGTTTCACAGCGTCTGTATTGGGCGGTCAAGGTCTCATTGCCATAACCGGCCTGCCATGTTATTGTATCCCCAGCATTATACGTGTTTACACCGGTGTTTTCACTAAATTTCCACCCGGCGAAACCCTGGCCAGTATAGTTACAATCCACAACCCCACCGTTTGCAGTTCCGTTCGGTAAAACAGTATAGTTACTGCCAGTGGTCGGATGATTTTGTGTATCTGGTTGAGCGCTGCCGGTACCAATGCCGCAATTGTATGTGACGGTGAATACATTCTGTGACCAACAGGCATAAAGGTCGGTGTCAGGGGTGGTAAATTGGGTGCTAGATGACATTAGTGTACCCTCGCACTTAGGTTCCGTATACCAACCGCCAAAAGCGTAACCATTGGGGATCTGGGCAGGAACCGGCCAACGAGATGTATCCAGCGTGCCGTATCCGTTCCAAGCTGCATACCATGTTTCATTGCTTGTGGCCGCGCCCGCCGCAATGTTTCCATACCCAGTGATATAGCCGTTCTGAGCTATATACAGATCCCCTGTGGCCGACGTTGTGGCATAAAATCCATTAAATGTGAAATCTGCATCTTTGGTTTCATCAGGTGTGGATGGGTTACCGCAAGAATTGTTTGTGCCATCGCAATAATGGAATGTCACTTTGGCATATTTGCGGGGGAAACCATTCTCGTTCAAACTATAGAATGGATCATTATGTCCCTCATCAGTGTAAGCTTGGGCTGTACCCTCTATGGTGTACAAAACATTCGGATTACTGGCTACGCCATAAAATTCTCCGGCATTTTTGTCAAGGGTTATCGTGTGGAAATTCGAAGAATCCAAGACGCACGTTGTTCCACTTAATGTATAACCAGCATCACAATCGTATTGTGCATACAGAACTGTAGCCCTCGTAATTGTCCAACTGGATGCGGCATACGTAGGATAACCATTGCCATCAAAAATACGTTGGTCTGTTCCATCCTCATCGTCATATCCGATAAAGCTTGCATGTTCCTTGGTCGGTAACATACCTGCCACACTTGGACTTATAGAATCGCCATCACACTTTGCCTCGGTATTGGCGTACCATCTCGTGCCTTGTTTGTAAAATTTTAACGTACTGATAATAGGTTGCCCACCGTGCCGATCATTATTGAAAGTTACCTCATAACACCCGTCCGTCCATTGGGCGGTAAAGGTTGGGTTGGATATATCATATGTCCATGTGGTATTTTGATCCTCTGCAATCAAGGTTGCGTCTGGTGTCGTATTTAATGACCATTTTACAAATACCTTGCCTTCTGGTTCGGCACAACGAACAATATTATCGTTATGCGGTTGCACATAGTAATCATGGTCGAATTCCGCCGCTGTCGGATCCGTGACACCGGTATCGTCTTCACCGCATTTATAGGTCACACTATAAGTGTTCGCCGTCCAATCTGGGGTTAGGACAGAATTAAATTCGCCGGTCCAATTGAATGTTTGGTTGTTTGCAGGAATTGTGACACTATGGGGCGTATCCACCCAATTGGTAAATGTATAACCAGTGCGCAAACATTGTGTTTGTGGAACCTCTATGTCTTGTGTTGGGTACACCAGTAGAGTTTCGGTCCACTGAGTATCACCATCGCATTCGAATGTAACCGTGTATCCGGTACCATCGCCCCAATGCGCGTACCATGTTTGGTTATTATCTTCCAGTATGGTATTGTTTGCCACAATTGCCCCTTCTGGATCAATTTCCATATTGCCGCCGTTTTGCAAAGTCCAATAACCAGCAAACACCTGGCTGTTGTTTAACCATGTTGGTAGGTCACTGGATTCCAAAGAATCAATAAAACCTTCTGAACCAGATTTATGCCACCCTTCGCCATATGTTTCACACAATGTTCCAATACCGCCATTGCCGCCGTTACTATCTAATGTGACGCAGAAATCAGCCGGGGTACAGGACACACCCTCAAGGGCATCAGCATCATATTGGTCGTCGGTTATTGTGAACTGGCCGTTGGAAATAGGATCATGGGTATAACAACCGTATACCCCAGATGTTTGACACAAATCACACTGGATTGTATAAACACATTTTCCATCGCCATTGATGCTTGGCTCACCGACCAAACTTGCATGTGAATTCTCTGATAATTCCGCCGGACATGCTATATCGGATATGGAAACACAGGCGGTACCATCCGTGTTCCAAGTATATCCCGCGGCGCAGTCATATTGTGCGGTGAATGTTGGACTTTGTATAGTAAAGTTCCACTGGTTAATTACTTCGCCAGTAAAATATTCTCTATCGTTACCGTTAAATTTCCATACAGGTTTATTATTATTCATCTTAAGGACATAACCAGTATCAGTATTTGCTGTGCACGTTGCGGTTGCCCCGCCTTCCAAAGCCGCCACCATATAAGATTGACCAGATGTCGCCGTGTTCGTCATTTCACCAGGAGCCGTTCCGTGGGCACCGCAAATATATTTAACAGTATAGTCTGTCCCGATGCATGCAGAACCGTTCCATTCTTGACCGTTTGAACAATATTTTGCAAATAAACTGCGGGGCGCACTAATACTACCAGACTGATCTTGCAACACACTTTGTGCATTGGTGGCATCTAAGCCAAGATCGTATTCTACATACCGGGTACCATCGTTCTCTGGATAATAATATCCAGTGAAATCTTGTCCAATCTGGTTCGCCGCCGGAGCCGTGTATGTTGGGTAAATTATGTGCGTGTAACTGTAATTGCCACCCGACACTTGTTCTTGCTGACCTTGACCAACAATCTGGCTCCATATCTTGGCAGTGGATGGATTAACATCGATATTATTGCCATTGCCACTACGCGAACCAAAGATGTAACGTTGACCAACAGTATCATTGGTAGTTTTCTTAAAATCAACCTGTACGGTCACCGGTTTAATTAACGCATTCGGGGTGCCACATCCGGCGAAACCGTATGCACAATATCGAACAGTATCCGTACCGTTGCATGCGGTTACACTTGTTCTATGGTTCCCGTAGAATTCTATTTGTTTATTAGTATTATCAATTTTTGTAAACTGACAATTAGCATATTCGCCATCATATATACCATTCAAAGATGCATCGTCACAGGTTAAATTCGTGTTACAGTAATTATAACACTGATCAACACTCCAGTTGAATCCCGGTGTACTGTATGGGAAGTTTCCACCCGTTGCCTCACTGCACGATTCACATTTCTGAGTAGTGGCATCCCAATATTCGCCGGCGTTACATGCCACACAATCATCCTTGTTTTCGTTCAAATGATACCGCGGATCCGTGCATTCCCATTTGGCATAGACGTTTTTATCGTTGCAGTTGCTGTTTTGTAATTCTAGCGGCGAATCGCATTCTTCTAAATCAGAATCTGTACACCATTCAATAACCGTACCAATAACGACGTTATCAGAATTTTTAAGTTGTGGGTGGCCAGTGATTGATGTTATTTCACTACCACAGGTAAATGTTGTAGGCGTGCCGTCCTCAGCAGGTACATAAGTGTTGCCATTGTTTGTGGTTCCATCTTCATTAACATCGTCAACCGGAATTTTATTATAGATTATGAACTTATCTTTTGATTCAGCACACCGCGCGATAAAGGTCTTATCGCTATTGTAAATCCACGTAAAGTTTGTGAATTGGTCTGGGGTGATAGTTTGCGATCCATCCCACCAACCCGTAAATTCATAGCAACCGGTGCACCAATCTGGGGTGATCAAGTTAAATTGTGTTCCCACATATAAACCCGTTACTTGATGGTCCGTCGACGGGGTTTCCACACCATTACAAAGGTACGTAAGGGTATAAGAATCGGCCGCCGTATATTGTGCATACAGGTTGCGGGTATAACTGCTGTTGCCTATAATCGGGCTCATGTTTGTATAACTATGATCATTTGCAAAAGAAATTATTGAACTTGCGTTACCATTAGATCCAGATGTCAAACTATAATTGTTATCAACAAACACCTGCGACGATGGGGCATCTTCCGGATAACCGTAACCGGCAAACGTATGATGTTCCGGGTCTGCGACCGTCGGTGCCAAAGTGGCCGGATATATGATGCTTATGGTACCGGGATTTCCTTCTGTATTCCCTTCTAGTTGCGCATCGCCGACAACCTGGCTCCAAACAAAGCCGGTATCTAGTTTGTAAACGTCATTTGTAGCAATACGCCTACCGACTATATACCGTTTTCCGTTCGGTTCATAAGTTCCGTTCAAATCGCGATCTTCGTAAAAATCAACCGCAGCCGCCATAAGTTTATTAGCACCAGATGCACCACCCGCCAAAAATCCCTGGGGACAATTAATGGCACCGACGTTGGCGTCACAGGTGTTGACCCTGTTGTTCGGATCGGTGGCAAATTCGTTACCATAGAACGAAATTTGTTTGCCGGTTGGCGTGCAACCTTCGCAATCGCCCAAAAACTGTTCCATTTCGTTGTGTCCGGATACCGTGGGGACCTCTGCACATGTTTCTTGTATACCAACACCACTGCCACAGGTACGGTAACATTGCTTAATACTCCAGTTATATGGTGGCCTACTGGTCCAGGTATAAGCCCCTGCCCCAGCAACACCATTATCACTGATATATTGATTACAATTCTTACACTGTTTTGCCGGGTTGGCCTCGTTAGGATCATAGAAAGTCCCGGGGGCGCACGCCACACATTGACCAGCAGTTTCAGAATTAGGATTGGTATCAAGATGATACGGGGCATCACATTCATATTGTGCATAGAGGGTTGGGGTGTCAACGGGCGCCCATGTTTGATTGCCATATGTTGTTACGACACCAAATTCATCGAATATCTCGTTTCCTGTTCCATCGACCGCGGTGTTATACCCAATAAAATGTCCATTTGTTTTCGTCGGAATTCTATCTGCTACACTGGGGGTGTATGAATTGCCCGCGCATTCGGTACCCTGGTACCAGCCCGCTTGACCGGCGACCTTGGAAAAACGACCAGAATTTCCACCGTTCGTTGGGGAACTCGGTTCGCCATTTGTCGTATCATCAAACAGCACGTTGCGGCACGCAACAGACCATTGCGCAGTACAGGTGATGTTTTCGGATACTGTTACCTGACAAGATTGGTTTGTCCCGCACGAATATACTACAGTGTCTTCATCATCAACACATTCCCATCCGTCGAAATCATGACCGTTCCATGTTGCCGTTGACGGTAATGTTAGTTCATACGTTCCCCAATGCGCGACCCAGGTTCTTTGCGGTACGGTATAATTTTCATCATACGTTTTTCCAGCGGCTATACCTTCACCGGTGATATATCCCTTGCCTTCATATGGGTCTATATATTTTTCGGGGTTTGATAAAATGTTTTGATAATACCCCATAAAGTCAAGATTCTCATCAATGTTTGCATAATTGTTAGCTCCATTGTAACCATATATTGTACCATTGTAAGTAAACGATGCACCAGTGCCATCATGTGTCGAATCGGGATAAATGGTTATATTGATAGTCTTTTGTGGTGGTGTTAGGGGGTTGGCGTTGGATTCGTGATCCGGCAACATTTTTAATGTTCTTGCAGAATCAAGATATACACCAATGTTTTTCCTGGTATAAAGATAGTCAGAAGGATTGCCATCAGTTCCACCATTTTGATCCAATATAATCACAAAATCTGTCTGGGCCCAGTTTGCGGTAAAGTAGCAATTGTTACTGTCGTATGTCCAGGGGCCGAACGTTGGATCATTTGTGTCGTAGGGTCCCGAATCAGCCCCATCACATGTGAATGTCCAGTTTTGGAATGTCCATGCACCAAACCCGCCATTTGGTTTACAATTGTTGTCCAAGAAATCTTGAACTGTAACAGCATTGCCACCAATCGGATCAAATTGACCGGCAACGTTATATGTTTGGCCGTATGTAGCACTGGAATCCGTATAAACATCGGCATCCGGTTTGATTTCGCCGCAACGATATTCAACATTGTATGTTTTTAAATGCCACAAACTCTTGTCCAAAATAAATTCTATTTCCGTCAATGGTGTGGTCGTGATATATTGCCAATCAGTGGAAAGCAATGTGTTGCCTGCGTCTGCGCCTGGGCCATATTCACCGTTCGGATTGTCTGGATTGCCACTATAATCTTGTAATTTCCACACATAATCAGTGTCTAACTCATACCCAGTAAATGCGCATTGCACATTGTGATTACTACCCGTTCCAACATATTTAACAGGGTACGCGGTGCCATAAGTTGCGTCATCATTGAATGTATGCTGTTCTGGTTCATCACCATCAACAGGTGAAACACAGGTATATTTTACATCGATTTTGTCACCAACACAATCACCATTGGCATCTGGAGTATAACCTTCAACACAAGTATACTGTGCATACAATACTGTGTTACCATCAATTGTCCAGCTTGTCCCATCGTTTGTCAACCCACCTTGGGGCGTATCATTATCACCGGCAAAAATCTTTAAATCAGGGTTTTGGGTTTCATCATAATACCCGGTAAATGTCGCATGTTCTTTCCAAGGCAGGTTATTTGCCACACTTGGGTTGCCACCATTAACCTTTTCAGTACATTTGCTATTGGTATACCAATTGTACTGTGTGTCATTATATTTTTTATAGAAAGGCCCGTGCGTACCATTTTGGTTGTTTGGGTGCCCACCATTCGTCTCGTCATTAAAACTAACTTCATAGCAGGTATCCTCAAAAACAGGTTTGAATGTTTGATGACCACATCCCCATGTAAGTTCATCATGTTCGGGATCATCATGATTATATACAATTCCCCCAGACCCGAGTGTCCAACCAATAAAGGTTTGTCCATTCTGACCCTGACAACTAAAATCGGCAATAATGTAATTACCGTAAGATTCTGGATAATTCGTGTCTGTGATTACATTGGTACCATCATCGCAATCGTACATAGCGTTCCAAATTTTCGGTTCACATGCGCCCTCAACAAAAGTATAACATTGCTCATCCTTGCAACCATCACAATTCCATTGACACCAGTGTGCTTCTGTAAGATCGTTATCTGGGGCTAATATTTCTATGTTATTGTTGTCGTAACAATGTCCCTGATCATCCTCGTATTCTTTCCCAGTGATAGGAACGATTGGTGAATAAAACCCTGTCACACCTTCGGCACATTCGTCTGTACTATTGTGTCTTTGCGTACACGTTTCTGAGCAACTCTTGGTGCATGTATGTTGGTTGCCATATCCACCAGGGCTTGTGAAACCTTCGGCACAAGGTATACACTCATCTGTTTGGCTATTATACCAATAATTCTGGGCACACCCGGCGTTTTCATAACGTGCATAAAGGGTAATGGTATTACCACTAATTCCACTAATACTCGTTGCATTGTTATAATTTAATTTACCGTACATATTACTATGGTCGGGCCCTATGCGAATGATACCGCCTGTTTGGCTATCAGAATATCCAAGAAACGTGTACCCTTCCCGGGTTGGTGCCGTCGGCGTTTGAAACACCGGGTAAAATACAGCATAATTCAGCGAATTTCCGGCACAATCGTCACATTGTGTCGTTTGCTGTGTGCTCCATATCATGCCGTACACAATGTAAAGTGTGCCTAGTGGGGTATTATTATGATCTACAAAATTGATGGTTTTCCAATTTGCCGAACATGCATTCTTGCCACAATCAAACACTTCGGCACAATAGTTTCCAATATTATTACACGTAAGACCACTGATGTTTAATAATGAATTTTGTGTTCCGTTATTAAGTCGAGAAACGAAGAATGTGGATGTAGCAGGTATCCCATATGTGCCACCATTTTGAAAACTAGAATTTGCATCTATACATGTGCCGGAACATGCACTGTAACACAAATTTCCGCTAAAATTGTACCCCCCTGTACTATTGGGATAGTTGTTGAAATCCTCAGCGCATTTATAACAATCACTCTGTTCCCTGCCTAAACCATAATATCCATCATATCCGTAGCCACAGTATTGTCCATCGGCCCAGGCGGTGCCGATTTGGACCGTCGCGACCGTCACAAAAAAGCCCAGAAAACCAAGGATTTTAGCGAATTTCTTCATAATTTCTCCCTTTCATTTACTTTCATCTTAGAAAAATACAAAATCTAAGGCAAGAAAAAATAGTTGCTTTTTTTTATTTTTTTTTTTTGACATTTTTTTGCGAATCGTTATGCAGATTCGTCATACCGGCGCAGGCCGGTATCTGGTGGTATCAAGTGTGACGACGAGATCCCGGCCTTCCCTTGTCGTCATACCGCGGAAACGCGGTATCTTGTTGAACTTTGACATGAACGACAAGACCCCGCGTGAAATCACCCACGCAAAACTTTGTTTTGCGCGGGGCCCGATACTGCGGGGTGACGAGGAAAAAAAGCGGGGTAACGGGAATAAAACACGCCGTCGGATGACGGCGTGGGTGATTTTTCAATTATAATTGAGAAATCTCTATCACATCCCCGCCCAAAGGCAAAGATGGATGGTGGGTTATGTAGGACTCGAACCCACGACCAAAGCGTTATGAGCGCTCCGCTCTAACCAACTGAGCTAATAACCCAACGCGGGCATTATTACACAGTTTGTTTGCCGATGCAAGGATTTTTTAGTGGTGACGTCATTCCGCGGAAACGCGGGATCTCGTCGTCACGGTTGAAACCACCGGACCCCGCGTGAAATCACCCACGCAAAACTTTGTTTTGCGCGGGGCCCGATACTGCGGGGTGACGAGCGCGAAAGCGCCCGCACTTTCCACTAAGGCATTTCGTTTGTCTTGCGGATATCGCGCACGCCAAGATATGCGACAAAAATAATATCGCAATAAGATATTGCAACGCGCCATGTAAATTAAATGCACCGATATACATCAAACACAGGCACCCCGCCCAACGACCAAAGAACAGAACAACATCACGCATAACCAGGTATTCTATGCGGATATTTTTTGTGACGAACCGTGATTGCCCGACATTTAAAATGTTGGTGCCACAGATTTTAGTTGTGGTGACAATGCCGACCGCATAGGCGAAAGAATAAAGCAATATGCTGAACCTATTTACACCAATTATCAACGCGGCCGCCGAAAACGCCAATAATACAGAGCAAGATAATACAATCCACCTGAAATCCCGATTGGAACAAAAACGCCCAAATGCCCATGATGCCGCAATTGTACAGATTGCAAAAATCGTTGACCATATCCCAAGATTCATGTCTGTATGAAATGCATCGACGATGTACATAACCACGACCGTTTCCAAAATCCATGCAAAACCGCGTAACAATTCCGAAAGAAATATCTTACGCAACACCGGCGTTTCCTTTAGGTGATTATAAAAACCGATAAAATCTATTGGTTGGTGTTTTGGATTTCGGCACGGTGGCAATAAAAACAACATAAAAAATTCCATAATTGCCATAACCATGATGGCCCATGCGACACCTTGCAACGATGTAGTGGTCAGCATTGTTCCCAATGTGACGGGCACCAAGATTTTGAATGTATGTACTATCGCTTCTTTGGTGCCGACAAAGAATACCATTCTTTTGGCACAAACATTTTCAATTGTGATGGTGTGCATCGGCAAATTATAAAAACCTTCGAAAATACCGTAAAGGATCCCCAACACAACAAGCCACCCCGCCGCATTCGACCCAAGTATGGCAATTAGACCCATCAAAATAATCCGGGTGACAATGTTCATTCCGAAAAGTACCGTTCTGTTACCATTTTTGCACCAATTTGCCGTTATAACAAATGTTAGACATATCGCCAAGATTTCGAAAAAACGATATGTCGATATGGACACAATTTCATTGATTGTGTTATGCATTAAAAAAGACACAACAAATGTCCCAAGAAACAGATTAGAAACAGTATGAAATACCGCAAAAGCGGTTATTACCCATTCTTTCTTTGTTAATCGGTGGCAAAAATTCCCTCTCATGTATGGGAATTTTATCACACCTGTGCCAAAAAGACAATATAAATCCGTCTTTTTCCCTTTATTTTTGATATTCGTTATGCCAAAATGGGCGCATGTCGGAAATCGTTAAAATTTTAAGTGATGAACAAAAAATCGTGTTCGATACTATTGAAAACACCCATCAAAACGTGCTGATTTTGGGCAGTGCCGGAACAGGAAAATCCACTTTTGTTAATTACTTAAAGTCCGCATCTAAGAAAAGAATCATATGCGCATGTCCGACCGCTGTTGCCGCCCTTAACATTGGTGGGCAAACGATACATTCGCTGTTTCAGATTCAACCGCGTGACTTTGTATTCCCGGAATTTTTGAAACTAAAGGCGCGTGTGCGAAATGTTTTGACCGCGACCGATATTTTGGTCCTTGACGAAGTGTCGATGATTTCGCCCGATGTGATGGACGCGATGGATATTTTATCGCGTCAGGCGCGGCGTAACAATGAACCCTTTGGCGGGATTCAGGTTGTGGCGATTGGCGACCTGTTTCAATTGCCACCGGTTATAACGCGCGACGCGACCACGTTTTTCAAACAGGCATACGAACATGAACACGCGTACTTTTTCGACAGCAATGTTTACCGGCGGGCGGATTTCGTACGGTTTAACTTTGATTTAGTGTATCGGCAAAATGATACGGGGTTGTTGACGAACCTGAACGCGTTACGCAGCGGTGATGTGGGTGCGCTTTCGTTTTTTAATACATGCCAAATTGATGACGCGACGCGGCGCGAAAATGCCGTTATAATTACACCCTTTCGCGCGGTTGCCGAACGGATAAATGCCGAACGGCTGAATGCGATTGGTGCGCCACTGGTGCGATATACCGGGCAAATTACCGGGAACTTTGCCGAACGCGATGTGCCGGCGCCGATGAATCTGGAACTGAAAGTCGGGGCGTTGGTCGTCTTTGTCAAAAACGGTGATAAATGGCACAATGGGTCGATGGGGGTGGTGCGGGCACTGGGCGCGCGCGATATTACGGTGGAACTGTTGAATACGGGGCGCGATGTCGTTTTGGTAAAACCCGAAAAGTGGCAAAAGATTGAATACACGCGCGATGAAAATGACCGTTTGCAAGAAAACGAAACCGGCGCGTACAAGCAATTTCCGCTAATGCTTGGCTATGCAATGACAATTCACAAAGCCCAGGGCAAAACCCTTGATACCGTGATTGTTGATATTTCGCGCGGGGCGTTTGAACATGGCCAAACCTATGTCGCGTTGTCACGCACACGGACGGCCGGCGATATGCATATTGCACGGCCGCTGGCGCCACGTGATGTTATATTTGACCCGCGTGTGTTGGAATTTGTGAATGGGAATTAAAAAATAACGGCGATTGCCGTTATTTTTTATTTCTTTTTTTCCGCCCGCGCCCGAAGTGCCATTTGTGTCCGGATTTGATTAAACAAATTTAATGCTTGTTCGACCGGCATTTCTAGTAATTCACCAACCGTAGTTTGCAATGGATCTGCCGACACATTTTTGGATGTTTTTGTCCTGGCGGGCTTTTTAGCAACGGTGGCGGGCTTTGGTTGTTTTTGCGTTTTTGCACCAGCGGTTGTTTTCGGATTCGCAACTTTGGACGCAGTTGGTTGCTGAGTAAGTTTCACGGGCGGAAGCCAATCAGGGTCGGCCTGCATTTTTTCAATCAACCTAACCACATCGCCAACGGCCACTATGTTTTCCTGTTGATTGTCCGGGATGCTTAGATGATATTCTTTTTCAAAATCCATCATTAATTCAACCATATCAAGAGAATCCGCCCCAAGGTCGTTTGTAAAACTTGCTTCCATTGTTACCTCAGCCAGGTCAACGCCAAGTTTTTCAGTAATTGTTGGGGCCATATTATTTAAAATTTCCTGTTGTTTTGTTGTTATTTGTTTTTCTTCCATTTTTTCACCTTTTGTTATATGTCGCGGGTCAGTTTACACAAAGTGCCAAGGATGTCAAATATTTTTTACCATTAAAATTGCATCCACACCGTCATAGTATTTTGCGCGGCGGCCGTTTTCGATAAATCCGCATTTTTTATACAGTGCGATTGCGGGCGCGTTTTCGGCGGATACCTCCAAAAATATCTTTTTAACACCGGCCTTTTTGATTTCGTGTTCCATTAGCCCCAGCATCGCGGTCGCAATTCCATCGCCACGCGCGGCGGGGTGAACACCGATTGTGATAATTTCCGATTCATCGCAAGCAGTGCGCCAAACGATAAAACCGTTTTCAGACGCCACAATTTCACAACCGGATTTTTTTAGGTCACTGAAATCGTCCGCCGTCCACGGTTTGTGCGGGAAACAAAGTTTATGTAAATCGGCAAGTTTATTTAGCATTTTTACCTGGATTTTTGATTACGCCGTATTGATTCGCATACGCCAGCAACATACCCAGCAAATATGCATCTTTCAACGTAACTGTGAATTTTATGATCATATATATCATGCAAATACCTTTCGGCTTTTGCCGGTGATTTGCATTTTTCCAATTTAATCCGTTTAACAATTTCTTCTTTTTTCAACATGTTATTTACCTCTTTTCTTCGGCATAACTTGGGCGCAGATACATTGGCACGACCGGTTCAACCGCACCGCGCGCGATTTTATCCGCCACAATCGCCGGCGCAAGTTTCAAATCAAAGGGCCGATGACCAACGGTGCGTGGACATTTCATTTGTTCCGTTTCCACTTGTTCAATTGTCATGGTGCATGGCGCGTGGTGGGGCGACGCCACAAAAAAATCGCCACGTCCCGAATCAATCGCGACAAATGCATCAGGCGTGGCGGCATGATATAAGTCAAACGCACTAAGCCCCACAACCGGGATATTCAAACCCATCGCAATACCCTTGGCATAGGCGATTCCCATGCGGATTCCGGTGAAACTGCCCGGGCCGGTGACAACCCCAATCGCGGTTATGTCGCGCCAATTCGCGCCGCATTCGGTCAAAAAAGATTCCGCCGCCGTCGTCAATGCCAATGATTGTTTTTCCACCGCGACCGCTTTGTAATGGTCATCCAAAACAAATTCCAAACCGGTGCCAGATGTGTTTATAACAAAAATCATTTTTTATACCCTATATACCAACCCCGAAACCGATGCGCTTTGAAAAACCGGCGGATTGATGCAGCGACAATAAATCGTCAATTTTTTCCACGCTGAATTCCGTTGGTACGTCTTCGCCATCGTTTTCAAGTAACGACCGGCGCAAAATCGCGGTTATTTCACGTTGCAGCCCACGCACCCCCTGTTCCGCCGTATATTTGCGGATTATATGACGAATTGCATCATCGGTCATCGTTATTTTATCCACATCCCAACCGGTATCCGCCGCGGCGCGCGCAATTAAATGTTCGCGGGTGATTTGAACCTTTTCATCTTCGCCATAACCCGGAATTTCGATGATTTCCATACGGTCCTTCAATGCGCTTGACATATTCAAACTGTTCGCCGTTGCGATGAACAGAACGTTCGACAGGTCAAAATCCACCTCTAAATAATGGTCACGGAACGCCCTATTCTGCTCTGGGTCCAAAACTTCCAAAAGTGCGGATTCCGGGTCGCCGCGCCAATCGCGCCCCATTTTATCGATTTCATCCAAAACAATAACCGGATTATTAGACTTTGCGCGTTTCAATGCGTCCATAATGCGCCCGGTCTGCGCCCCGATATAGGTTTTGCGGTGTCCCCTAAAATGTGCCTCGTCCGAAACGCCACCAAGTGAAATTCGTGCATATTTCCGCCCAAGTGCGGTCGCAATAGATTTGCAAAGTGATGTTTTTCCAACACCCGGCGCACCGACAAAGCATAGAATACTGCCACGATTAGAGCCGGTTTTCTTCATAACCGCGATATGTTCCAAAATTCTTTCTTTGACGGGCCGCATGCCGGAATGTTCCGCATCCAATGTTTTACGCGCCGCATTCAAATCAATTTCAGATTTATCGGATTTATCCCACGGCATGGCAAGTAATTCTTCCAAATATGTTTTAATAAGGCCGCCTTCGTTTGACATTGGCGACATATTGCGCATGCGTTTCCATTCGGTCATCGCCTTTTCTTTGACATCCGCCGGCATAGACGATTTTTCAATTTTTTTACGCATTGATGTGGAATCTTCCATATCGTCATCTTCGCCCATTTCTTTTTGAATCGCACGCATTTTTTCTTGCAAAATCGCCTCGCGACGGCCTTGTTCCATTTGCATACTGATGCGACGATTTATACTGTCTTCAACCTTGGACGTTTCTTGGATAACCTTAATCTTTTCATACAGCATGACCATTTTATCATACCATGACGGCGTGGTTAAAACGCGAACCGCCATGTCGGTATCAATCTCCATCGTTTGCAAGACCGAATCCACAAACGCCGGCATTGGATAATTTTGAATCACGCCGCGCAATTTATCGATTTTAAGTTTACGAAAAGTCGATATACTTTGAATTGTTTCAAAAACCTTGTCCCGCATAAGGATCGTGCGTTCGTCCGCAATATCGTCCGCCATTGGAATCGTTTCCGTGTCCGCACAGAAAACGCCATCAACAACCGTTATATTGTTTAACCGGACAACATTTGTCGTGCGGATAATGGAATGAATTGAACCGTCCGGCATATGCAACAATTGAACCACGTCGCCGATTGTACCGTATTCATACAGGTCACCCGGCGCGGTCGGATATGATCCCCCGTGTTGCGGAACGATAACGACCCGCTGGGTCAGGCCGGCGGCGGACTTTATGCAAGAAATCGAAACAGGATTATCAATGTAAAGTGGCACCGTCATATCCGGATGCACAACTAAATCCCGACAAGGTAGAATATATTCTTTCATAGCAAGATAAATATAGAATTATTTTTTACACTTTTCAAGAGCAATAATGCAAAGTGTTAGTGGTTAGTGTTGGTGGTTACTGTGGACACGTTTTGTTTGTCCTTATCCCGCTGTAACAAAAAAAAATCCCCGAAAATTCGGGAACTTTTTATTTGACACAATGCCAATGTTTAGTGACGGCGACCACCGTTAAAGCCCGGTTTTTGTTGGGCAACACCACTGCGGCGTGATAAATAACGTGCACCAATCAAGAACAACCATTCAAGTGACAGTGCGGCCAAAAACGCCAACTTTCCATCGTTCATGGAAATCCAACCCAGCACATAAACAAACTGTGCAATAAACGAAATATACAATGCGCAGAATATACCACCAAAGAATATTTTTTTCATTTTTCCTAACATTTTTTCACCTTTTTGTTTGTTTTATTAAATGCCGGGTTTCTGGTGCCAGGCACCCGGCGGGCCCCGCAAAAGCCAAAACGGACAGGTTAACAATCGCCAACCATGTCCAAGCCATTATTAGGCGGCCATTGCAAGGCGAACATTGTCGTTCGCTGGCGTTCTATCGCCATTCATGTTTTTATTTGGTATTTAACGACAACCATGTCGGATTCAGCCATATGCCTTTATTGCGTCTGTCGAAACTCATACACCCCCATATGTTTTATTGGTGGAGGTGCCGGGTACCGCCCCCGGGTCCAAAACGACTATTCCGCATCGGGTTCAGAATCATCATCACATAAGTGACGAATTGATTATAATCTTTATACTGGAAATTGCAAGTTTTTAAGTTATAATGCCGGTATGAAATTCCTGGACAAGGCGAAAATTTTTATCAAGGCGGGCGATGGCGGCAATGGCGCGGCCACTTTTCGGCGTGAGAAATATATAGAGTTTGGTGGCCCGAACGGTGGTGACGGTGGACGTGGTGGCGATGTTATATTTCGCGCGGTGCCAAATGTGAATACCCTTATTGACTATCGTTTCAAGACAAGTTTTGCGGCCGGGCGTGGCGAAAACGGTATGGGTAAAATGCGCACGGGGGCATCGGGGGGAACACTTATTTTGCCGGTGCCGACGGGAACGGTGATTTTGTCCGAAAATGAAGAAATTGAATACGCCGATTTGAATACCGACGGCATGGAATACCTGGCGGCGCGCGGCGGGAACGGCGGTTGGGGAAATTTGCACTTTAAAAGTCCGACAAATCGCGCCCCGCGCCAGGCAAATGACGGGTTGCCCGGGGAATCGCGGACGGTGATATTGCGACTTAAACTTATTGCGGACATTGGGCTTGTCGGGTTTCCAAATGCGGGGAAATCCACCCTGCTTGCCGCCGTCACGTCTGCACGGCCCAAGATTGCAAACTATCCGTTCACGACATTAAATCCGCAACTGGGGGTTATGTATGCACATAATCGCGAATTTGTTATGGTGGATTTGCCCGGACTTATTGAAGGCGCACATACCGGCGTCGGCCTTGGTGACCGGTTTTTGGGACATGCCGAACGAACCAAAATGATTTTGCATGTGATTGATGGAACCGAACCCGATTGGGCAACCAGGTATAAAGCAATACGACATGAAATGGACAGTTATGGTGGCGGTTTGCTGACCAAACCGGAAATTGTTGTTATCAATAAAATTGACGCAATTAGTGATGAAGATTTGGCGGAGAAAATGGCCGCGTTCAAGAAATCTTTTGGTCGGAAAAAGAAACCACAAATTTTAACCATAAGCGCGGCGGGGCGCACAGGAGTAGAGAATTTAATTAGTACAATAGAAAAACTATTCCTGGGGGTTGAAGATGCCGGAAAAGATATATGATGAAGAAACTTTGCAAAAAATAGAACAAATGAAGCAGACAAAATTGTGGGCGGTGATACAAAGCAAGCTGAAAGAGAAAGAACGAGCATCCAATGTGAGATTCTTTTTGGGTATTTTGAATCGCTTAAACGATGAAAAATACCGACCATCCCCAAACGATAAAATTACAAATCCACTTGCCATTTGCGACCCAAAAAATGATTACGGTGCGGCAATTTATAGCACGGTTGCCGAAAAACGCATTGCGTATAACCGTGCACTGGATGAGGGTGCAGTTGCATATATCGGATTTAACCAAACTATACCACTTGGGGCGCCGGGGGCCGGATTTAATGAAGTTGAATTTATCGGCGGACTTTGGCGGGTGCAAAAAAAATTTCCATATAAAATAACCGAAGTACGCAATCGACAGTTTGTTTTGGTTGAAAAATTACCACGCACAGAGAAAAATAAATTTGAATATTACAAGGCGGCGTTGGCCACATGGGGCGGAACGGGATGTTCGGCGGATATATCGCATCCTGATTGGATTGTTGCAAAATATGAAACACCGCGCGGCACATTTATGTCGTATGGTCAATCGATAGAGCAAGCGCGTGCATTTTTGGCCATCAGTATTTATGATGAATACCAAAATTTAATTCACGGTGCCGCATTTGAAAAATAATTGCTTTGCTTTTTGTGGCGGTGCCTGTTATGATAGTGGCAAATTTAACCCAAGGAGAAAAATATGTCTATATCATTAAAAGGCACACAAACCGAAAAAAATTTGCTGATTGCATTCGCCGGCGAATCCCAGGCGCGCAACCGTTATTCTTTCTTTGCGTCACGCGCCAAGGACGAAGGTTTTCAGGCGATTGGTAAAATCTTTACCGAAACGGCCGAACAAGAACGCGAACATGCGTCGCGTTTGTTCAAGTTCTTAGAGGGCGGTGCAATCGAAATAACCGCATCTTTCCCGGCGGGGAAAATTGGCACAACACTTGAAAATTTGCAGGCGGCGGCATACGGCGAACATGAAGAAAACACCGATATGTATCCGCGTTTTGCACAAATCGCCGCCGAAGAAGGTTTTGATTCCATCGCGTCGGTGCTAAGAAACATCGGGCTTGCGGAACGTTATCATGAATCGCGTTTCCGCGCACTGATTGATGCGATTGAGAATGGAACCTTGTTCAAACAGGATAAAATCGTTATGTGGCGTTGCACGAATTGTGGTATGTGGCACATAGGACTTGAGGCACCAACCGTTTGCCCGGCGTGTCTGCACCCCCAGGGATATTTCATTAGCGAAGGAACAATTTCGCGTTGCGACACCAGTGAAGGTTTCTGTGAATACGCAAAAATTGATGATTGAGAATTGAAAAGCATAAAAGAAAACGGTGCAAATTCGCACCGTTTTTTATCTGCATTTTTCCGCGACGTTCAATCGAGCGACATACCTTAGCGCCTTATTGTAAACCTTCGGATCAATATCGCCACGTTTAAATTTTTCGATGACTTTGTATGCATCACCAGGGTGTTCTTTCAAATGACCCGCGATAATATATGATTGTGTTTCCGGGTCAGTAACCGTTTCTGGATCTCTGATCATTTTATCAAACACACCCGGATTATATTTTACTATATGCCCTATCATTATTCTAGCAACGCGATGTGAATATATCATGTTTGTTAAATTTAGCGCATTACTATTTTCGCCACAATATAGTGCAAAACTGTCCTTAATTGTATCGATATCGCTTTGAAAACGGTTATATTGTGGTTTTGATAATATTTTAAGCAACCAACCAGACACCACCAAAAATGATGGCAAACCATTTTTACGTTCTTCTTGGCGGGCGCGTTCGCGTTCGATAACCTCTTTGGTGCGTGCGTCCTGGCGCGCATGCCTATCCATTGATTCAACCATGTAAATATCCTTTGTTTTACGCGGACATTTTATTCAAAAAAACGCAATTGTCAAGTTATTCTTTAATTTCCAATTCGTCCAGGAATTTATCAAGTTTGCGCAGGGAACTGTTTTGGCACCCGCGTCCGCGCCAAGATAAAATTTCTTCGCCTGTTTTCTGGTCGGCAATTGAAACATTAAATCGCCACCACCAAAATCCGTTAAATATGCACCAATATGGCATAAATGTTTCCGCTTGTTCGCTTACGCGGACAATATAGCGCGTGTTTTTGGGGACACTAAATTTATCAACATCAATCGAAGATTCGTCCTTTAAACTGCCCACATTTACGGTAAACCCATGTTCTTCCAATTTTTCCTTTATCCCGCGGGTCATGGTGTTTCCGCCACGCGATGCATAAACCGTTGTCCCCGGCACCATCGTGTTCGGTTTAAGATAAACACTGTTGCAGGCGGCAAGAAACAAAACGGAAAATAAAGATAAAAATTTCATTATGATTACCCAGTTAAAGTGGCGCACCCAGCGGATAGTTCGCTTTGCTCACCACTCGTAAGGCGCGAACCGCGCGTTTTCACGCTTGTTCTTGCCAACTATCGTGTCGAACGCTGCGCGTCCAAATCGCGGAGTGCCCATGATAAATACAAAATGTCGCATTCTGCGTCACTTTGTATTTATGGCGCACCCAGCGCGATTCGAACGCGCAATCTCCGGCTTCGGAGGCCGACGCATTATCCAGTTGTGCTATGGGTGCTTATACCATCATGCGCAATTATATTGGTTTTACGCCGAAAAGCAAGTATGAATTGAAAGATATTTGCAAAACATCGCTCTTTCGTGTATAATATGCCATGAATCCAATGGGAATTGGGTTCAGGGCTGTGATAAGCCCAGTATCTTCGGTGCGAAAGCACCGTAATCTGGTGTTATCGGTGTCTTTTGCACCGTTACCATCCCTGGCTTTATGGTCGGGGAGCCGTTGGTTATAAAATAGGGGCAACCCGAAAGCCACGAAATCATTAAGATACTGATTTATCAACTCCCTGACCGCTATTCCTTTGGCGGTCTTAGTTTTTATACAAAGGAGAATAACATGTTCATTATAGACGATGTTGCAAAAGGTTTATATTTTGCAACTTTAGGTAGACAAAATGTAAAATTCATTGCTAATCAAATCACGCATGCGCAAACCGTAGAATTTGTCGATAAGGTATTAGATTATTATCTTGATAGCCGTCCTAGCAAAGATAACCTTAGTGCACTAAAACACCAAATACAAGCAAATTTGTTAAGCGATAAAGTTGCCTTTAATGGTCGATATTTAGGCAAAATTGTAGTGAGTGTTTTAGAAGATATATTATATAAATCATAAGAAAGGGAGGATAAAATGGTATCGATCGTTGTTTTAATACTATTAATTTGTGGTTTGACACGCTACGCTATCATAGGCATATTAACGGGATTCATAACAAGTATGTTATGTAGCATTATTGTAGTATGTTTACGATTGTTCCCGGAAAATCCACTTCAACAATCGTTAAGTATGAAAAAAATTTTGTTCGGCAATGCAGAATTGTCCGATTATATTGGAACCATTATCACATATTTTTGTGGTAGCATAATATCAAGTTTTGGATCTCTAACCAAGATACCGCTGCTATATTGGGTGTTGTTTATGATAGTTTTTGGTATTTGCATCATGTAAAGGAGAATAAAAATGATTGTCATAATAGTTCTAGTAGTTATAGTAATTATTTGGGTATTATCAACAAAACACAAACAAACTGTGCTTACATATACACAGAATGAAATTTCTGATTACGATGTCTTGAAACAATATTTGACATACAATGTCGAACTAATACCACAGGGAACAGACAAAAAAACTGCTGATTTTATTGTAGCATCATATATAGAGTACTTTTGTAAAATTCACTGTCATCATATTCAAAGTACGTATCCACCCGCACAAATGGCTGCTACGTTTTTGGGTGGCAGAGTTTTTAGCATAAATATGGTTGTTACAAAAGTATTAGAAGATTTTAAAAAAGTTGGTTTTCATTCAACAATTGGGGACTTATACGAAGACGCGTTCATTATATTGGGACATTTTGGAGACACAAGTTATGATATACCCAAAATACATCCGGCACAATCAAATAAGTATATTCTTGATGAATTATGTAATGAACGGCTTGTATTACAATATGCAAAAACGATGAATAAAAGATATCAGATCTTACCCCCGGCGCAATAATGCCAACACAAATTCGTCCAAATCACCATCCAACACGGCGTCGGAATCAGTGTTTTCTGTACCGGTCCTGACATCTTTGACCAAACGGTATGGATACAGGACATAGTTTCGAATCTGACTGCCCCACTCTATTTTTTTCTGTGCGGCCTTGGCGGCGTCTTCTTCGGCGGCACGTTTTTCCATTTCCAATTCATACAAACGCGAACGCAAGATTTTCATTGCCATATCTTTATTCTGAAATTGACTGCGTTCATTTTGACACGTGACAACGATTCCGGTTGGAATATGCGTAATGCGGACGGCACTGTCGGTTTTGTTCACGTGTTGCCCGCCCGCGCCCGAAGAACGATATGTGTCAATGCGCAGGTCTTTTTCATTTATTTCGATATTGATTGTGTCGTCGATATCCGGCCACACATCAACGGATGCGAAACTTGTTTGGCGTTTGCCGTTTGCGTTAAACGGCGATATGCGCACCAACCGATGCACGCCGATTTCATTACGCAGCCACCCATACGCGCGTTCGCCAACAATTCGCATGGTCATACTTTTGATTCCGGCGGTGTCGCCTTCGTGTTCTTCGATTATTTCCACCGCAAATCCATGTCTTTCGGCCCAACGCGAATACATACGCGCCAACATTTGTGCCCAATCTTGGGCTTCGGTTCCGCCGGCGCCGGCCTGAATAAATAAAAATGCGTTGTTGCCATCCGCCGGTTCGTTAAACAGTGTCACATATGCCGCGCGGCGGGCGTCATCCGCCAATTTTTCAATCGCCGCGATTACATCCGCATCGTCGGGCGCAATCGCGTACAATTCGCGCAGGTTTTCAAATTCCGCATCCATATCCGCTATCATTCGCAGGTCGCGTTCGGCCGCGGACTTTTTCTGCATAATCGCGCGCGCCACATCCGGGTCGTTCCATAAATCTGGCGAAAGTGATTGTTTGGTTAAATCGTCGATTTGCGTCCTGAGTTTATCCGGGTCAAAGAAACCCCCGAATATTATTCAGGTTATCGGAAATTTCACTAAAGATTTCATTTGCCAAAAACATAGGGTTATCATAGCAATAAAAATTCCAAAATCAACAATAAATCTTGCGGGCGACATAAAATTATGATAAAATGAACGATAAATAGGGGGAGAGTTTCATGAAACATTTCTTTCGTATGACGGGCGTTGTGTGTGCATGCATGATTGGTGCGGGCGCGTATGGTGTGTCGGCGGGAACAACCGCGACAAATATGGCGCGTGGCGTGAATATGGGCACGGTTGGCAACACAAACCTGCGCGGAAATCAGGGTTTGGCAAATACGTATAAAACCAATCAGCGCAACACTTACTATATGGTAAATGTGCCGGATGTGGACAGTGCATGTCGTGTAAAGATTGATAAATGCCTGTCCGATTATTGTGGCGATATTACCGTTGTCCCGGGCCAGGTATCGGGGCGCTGTGCGTACGCAACGGAAAGCGAGTTATATAATTATGTTTTGCTTTGCCTGCGTAATGATGTGTCAGTGTTATTGCCGAATTATGCAACAAATACGAAAATGGGTGTTGGTGGCGTGAATACGGCGGCGCACCTTTGCCCGTCATATGTGCAACAAGAATTGATGGCGTGGCTGGCCATGTCCAACATGGCAAACGAATTGACCAAGGCGCATTCACCACAGTGTTTAGAGCGGCGCCAGGAATTAGAGGCCGCAATGTCTTGCCATGCGGTCGCATTGGCGTATGGAAACGAAACATCAAGTATGCTTATGTCGCAACTTAGTGACTTTTGCGGTGCGGGCGTGCCGGGTGGATCGGCCGAAATGGTGTCACGATTCGCAAACGCCGGAAATATCGGTGCAAACATTTGGGGATGGGCGGAAAAAATTGTAACGCTTGATTTGAATAAAAAGGCGTCCGATTGGGAAAACGCGGTTGATGCAGTTTTGGCGTCCTATACAAATCGTATGAATTTGGCGTGCGGTGAAAATATGCAACTGAATTTGGCGACGCATGAAACCGGAAATTCAAATGTGGCACTGCAAACCGTGGCGGCGGTTGCGGCGGGCGTTGCGTTTCCCGATGCGCAAAAAAAAACTAATGCAATAGATAAAAACGCCGGCAAATACGGAATTTTTTTCGAAGTAAAATCTAATACCGAAGTTTATGATTACGCGACCGCAAATCAGGTTATTCAGGCGGGTCTTTCAAATTCGCCCCTTACCCAAAATGCGTTTTTAACATCGGCGCAAATGGATAATATGCAAAACGCGTATAAATACGGAACCAAGGTTTTTATACTGCGCGATAGCACGCGTTGCTTTATGGTGCCGGTTGCCGACACAACCAGTGCCGAACGTTCAATGGTCGCACAACAATTTGCAAATTGTATTTATAAATAGTGGATAGTGTAAGTGATTATCCGTCACCGCTGGGTGCGGTGACGAGACTGCGCCAGGGCTTTGCCCTGGCTTGGTGTAAGTAGTTAGTAGTATCTGGAACACTTTCGTAATCACGAGTAGATTCTAGAATCTGCTAAACACTTACACTTAGTCGCTAACACTATTAAAACACATACTTGAATTCGGCGCCGCCGTTCCAACCGTTTCGTGCGCCATCATGACGACCAAGGTTTATATTTAAAGTAAACCCGTCGAAGTTTTGTGATAAAACTATGCCATATTCAAAGTAATTGTTTATATCTAATTTTGGAACACCGACATAGTTAACCTGTGTGCCACCGCCGGTTCTAAAATTCATAACATAACCGACGTGGCCACCAATTGAAAGTCCATCACCAATATAATGATAAATATCAAGCATTGGTGTCAATTCAAAGAATCCGAAATCTTTGTTGCTTATGTTTTTGCCATCTTTTGAAATATAATTTGCAGAATTTATCCATGTGTAACCCGCGCGCAATGCCGGTCGCAGGAATATTACATCTTCAAAACCGTATGTATATGCGGCGTTTGCCATAATGCCGGCATAGAAATTATTAAAGTCATCACCATAAATTATCAAATTCATATCATTTACGGCCAAACCCAAATCCGCCATTGCCGAAAGTTCCAAATCACCGAACTTTTTGCCAAATGATGCACCAATAAATGCGCCGTCGGTATCAATGTCCATCACATCATTTTTCGTGTGCGCGCCGGAATATCCGCCAAAGAATTCTATTCTTGTGGCATCAAATTCATTGCCATATGCGACAAACGCCAAATCAGATGTGCTTTTCAAATGCGGATTTGATTTGAATTTTACATTATCGGAAAAATGTTGCCAACCAATGCGAAAATATTCATCCGTCCCGTCACCGCCATTGCGACCCTTGATAAGTGGTAAAACGCCCGTATCATCACCAAATTCACCATAATAAAGCATTTCGCCGTATGAATCGGGGTCTTGATTTTCCGTAATCGGTTTTTGCACGACCCGCGCCCGCGGTTGCAATAATTTTTTACCCATTGGCATAAAGACACGGTTTGCAATTTCATGCTGGGCCGTGGCGATATTGTGCGCCGACACAGAATTCGCATACAATCCAAAATCCGCCGAATGCGCCACAGATGTTATCAAAATTCCAATCAATGCATATTGTGCTTTCATAATTTGTCTCCCGTTTTTGCTTGCCTATATTATATCACGAAAAATCGCCATAAAAAAGTTTTTATTGTGACATGCAAAAAAATTATTTATCATGAGTTTTATGAAAAACGAATTGAAAATTGATAAACCGATAGTAATGGTCGGCCTGATGGGGGCCGGCAAAACAAGTGTGGGGCGCGCATTGGCGCATCATTTGGGTGTGCCATTTGTCGATTCGGACAAAGAAATTGAACGCGCCGCCGGGTGCAGTGTCGTTGATATATTCGCAATGTATGGCGAACAGGAATTTCGCCGTGTCGAAGAACGCGTGGTGCGACGGTTGCTTGATTCCGAACCGCGGGTAAAGGTTTTGTCCACCGGCGAAGGCGCGTTTATCACGCCCGAAATTCGCGACAAGGTTTTACGCGATGCAATAAGCATTTGGTTAAAGGCCGACCTGGATTTATTGGTCAAACGGACACGGTTTCGCAATACGCGCCCGCAACTTTTGCATACTGATAGTAAAAAAATCCTTGCTCAATTGATTGCAGAGCGGTATAACACATATGCAATGGCGGATATAACTGTGGAAACGTTTGATGAAAATTTGCACAAGACGCTTGGTACGGTGATTGATGCTTTGCACGAACATATCAACCAAAAAGGAAAAAAACATGAGTAAATTTTTGAAAGAATTCCGGGAATTTGCGGAACGCGGTAACGCAATCGACATGGCCATCGGTATCATCGTTGGTTCTGTATTGACCAGTGTTGTGAACTCTCTTGTCACCGATGTTATTATGCCACCGATTGGGCTTTTGATTGGCGGTATCGATTTTTCACAGTTCTTTATTGTGCTTTCGGGTGGCGCGGGTCAACACTTTAATACCTTGGCGGAAGCCCAGGCCGCCGGTGCCAAGACAATGAATATCGGGTTGTTTTTGAATACTTTGGTAAGTTTCGTTATCACGATGTTTGCGGCGTTCCTTATTGTGCGAACCGTCAATAAAATGAAAACTAAAAAGGCCGTCACAACGCGCACGTGTCCATATTGCAAACAAACGGTTGATATTACCGCAACAAAATGCCCGCATTGCTGTTCGGAATTGACGCCTGGGGAAATAAAACCCGCCGAAGAAAGCGACATGGCCAAGGGATTAAAAAAATTAAAGAAAATTGTAAGATTAAAGAAATAAGAAATCGCCCCAAACGGGGCGTTTTTTATTTCGATTTTTCCGAATAATTTATATTTTGGGTTAGTAATAAACGATTCTTGATATTATCCAATTGGGCAATTGTTTCTTGGATTTCATCATCGTTCATTAATGCACCATGCGTATGTGCCAACTCTGTTAAATAAAATTGAAGGTTGCATACGCTGTCGTTGATAGTTTTTTCAAATGGGTTTTCAAAATTTTTTCCATCTGCTTTGGCTTGTACAGCCCTGAATAGGTCAACATAATTTTTATCAAGTCTAAATAAATGCTTTCTGACAAGCACCAATCTATAAAGTGTTGTTCCTGGTTTGGTAAATGTTAATTCTTGGGTATAACCCTTGATATAATGTTTACTACGCGCCAAATTATTATGTTCAAGCTTGTATGGGCCAAATGTATAAATTGTTACAAAATCATTGTCGTATCCATGCGCATGATTGAAATCATTGGATGATATTTGTCCATCGGGATATGACACCGTAACGGGATTTTTTTGCAACGCGGCATACATGCTAATAAGTTGTTCCATAATATATCCTTTTTCTTTGATTTATTGACATTATGTATCGTTTTTAGCGGATGTAAAGAAAAATCTTGAAAAGCGGATTTTTTAATGTTAAACTGCGTTTCGCACATGGCGGATGTAGCTCAGCTGGTTAGAGCGTCGGTTTGTGGTACCGAATGTCGCCGGTTCGAATCCGGTCATCCGCCCCATGAATTTGAAAAACATCCCGATTGGGATGTTTTTTAAATTCACCGTATGTTATCTTGATTCGAACCGGCGAGTTTAGCCGGTTCGAAATGTTGAAACAAGGCAGACGGAGTATGCCGGTCCACCGTAGCGTTTTGCAAAGGTGGATGTTTCAACATTGGCGAAGCAATCCGGTCATCACATTTCACCAGGTTTTCGTGTGCCGGACGCATAAAAAAATCAGACCGCCGATTTGGCGGTCCGTTTTTTACATTTGTTCGTCGGCCCAGGTTTTTAATTCCGACACGGAAACATCGACCGGGAATCTTTCGCCACCGCGGACATGCGCGTTCGGTGCAAGTGATTGCATGTTTGCCCCCGAATCGCCGATACCACTGGTGCCGGATGTTGCAAACGGAACAATTATTTTTCCAGCAAAATCATAACTTTCCATGAAAGTATCAATTATCGATGGTTCGCGTCCCCACCAAATTGGGAACCCAACAAACACCACATTATATTGTGCGATATTTTCAATTTTTGATGCGATTGCCGGGCGTGAATACCTGCTCGCCATTTCAATCGAAGAACGGCTTTGGTCATTTTGCCAATTCAAATCTTCATCTGTATACAATTGTTCGGGGGGTATTTCAAATAAATCGGCACCGGTTGCATCGGCCAATTTTTCCGCCACCGCCTTGGTATTTCCGGTGGCACTAAAATATGCGACCAAAATTTTGCCACCGTCCGTTGCACCTTTTGATGCGGAAACGCGCGGGCGCAAGACCAAAAAGATTCCAACAATCACTATGACTATTGCCAAAATAAATAATACTTTTTTCATTTTTTTCTCCTTTGTTTGTTATTCGTTGTCCAAATCGACCAGTTTATATTTGCGGGAACCAACACCGATTTTTTCCGCAGATTCCAATGTGTGCAATCCGTTTCTGTCGGCGATACGTTCCATCAGTTTTTGATTGCCGTCCGCAACCGACACCATGTCAATACCGGCCTGGTCAATGGCGACCGGGTCACGCGACACCAAAATTCCGATATCGTGAATATCCGGTTCCGCGGGGTTCGCATTGCAATCACAATCGATACTTATGCGGTTCAGCACATTGATATAAACCATATTATCGCGCCCGACATAGTCCGTCACCGCGCGCGCCGCATCCGCCATAGATTCCAAAAACGCGTCTTGTTCGCCACCCCACGGATTATCTTTGGATGTGCCACCACTGTGAATCCATGCCTTGCCCATGGATGATGCAAAACCGATAGAAATGTTTTTCAATGCGCCACCAAAGCCCGCCATTTGATGTCCCTTGAAATGCGACAGGACAATATACGACGGATAATTTGCAAAATGCGTTCCGACATAGTTTTCGGTCAATCTGTTCCCGTCCGTGACCGGCAAAGTCATTGAACCTTCTTCGTCCATAATATCAACCGGCGCGACGTCCAAGAATCCGCGTTCGCGTATTGCCGCCCAATGTGATTCCGTATCATTACGATTGCCGGCGTACGCGGTGTTGCATTCAACGATTGTACCGTCAACCTTTTTAACCAATTCCTTTATCAATTCCGGCCGCAGATAATTTGTCTTGGCGGATTCGCCGGTACTCATTTTTATCCCAACCTTGCCGGACGGTTTCCAATTCAATGCATCGTATGCACGAACCAATCCCGCGGGCGATATATCACGCGTAAAATATACAACCGGCACATCGTTCGATGCGGTGACGGCGTGAATTCCAATTGCCCCGGCGACCACACCGGCGGTTGCGATTGTTGCGATGGTTTGCTTTTTCATTATTACCCCCTTTCGCGCCCCAGGATACAAATTGCGCAAATTTTTTGCAAGTCTTTTTCCCCTTGCCTTTGTGGTGGCAAATTTTGTATTTTAATTGTGTATGAAGAAAGAATTGTTTGATTTTTTGACGACGGACCTGCAATTTATTCGCGGGGTTGGACCGGTGTTGGCGGCGCGATTTTTTGATTTGCTGGGAAATCGGCGGATATTGGATTTTTTGTTGCATATACCCGTTTATGTCAAAGACCGCGCAATGATTGACAGTGTTGCAACCGCGATGCCCGGCGAAATCGTGACAACCATGGTGCGGGTAAAGGCGCATAAAATCGGGCGTGCCTTTGGTCGCCGGCGCAGTCCGACACGCATAACCTGTGTGGACAAGGTTGGTCAAACGGTCATAATTCAGTTCTTTAATTCAAATTTTTTAGATTATTGGCTAAAAAAATTACCCATCGGTGAATGGCGCATGATAAGTGGTAAATTGGAACAATCAACCACGCCTACAATCAATCACCCCGAATTTATCGAAGAAGTGCAAAACGCCGACAAAATTCCAAAGATTCAGGCAATTTATCGCGCGGGCGAAGGCATCACGCAAAAAACATTTACAAACATTCGTGACCAGGTTTTTGCCGCTTTGCCCGACAAAATTGTTGATGCGGATGAACACTTGGTGGAATTTTTTGATGCGCTGCGCGCCGCGCACTATGCACAAAGTAATGACGAATTAAAATCTACGTCTGATACAATTGCAAAGTTGGCATATTTTGAATTATTGTCGCACCAGGTTGCGATTGCCGCAAATCGTCGCACCCGCAAAGATGAACGGCACCGGCGCACGCCACGCGCAAAAAAGTATGATTTGTTGCCACGGTTTTATGAATCATTGCCGTTCAATTTGACGGGCGCGCAAAAACGCGCAATTGATGAAATTGCACACGATATGTCGGGCGATTTTCCGATGATGCGCCTTGTTCAGGGGGATGTTGGTTGCGGTAAAACAATGGTTGCGATGGCGGGGGTGGTTATGATGGCAGAGTTCGGTGCACAAACGGCGTTGCTTGCCCCGACCGATACATTGGCGGCGCAACACTTTGCAAAACTAAAACCACTGTGTGATAAATTGGGGCTGGTGTGCGATATTTTAACCGGCCGTGACAAAGGTGTGGCGCGGCGCGAAAAATTGGTTTCTTTGCGGTCGGGTCGCACGCGATTGGTTGTCGGCACGCATGCACTTTTTTCCGACGATGTGGAATACAAAGATTTGGGTTTGGTTATAATTGATGAACAACATCGATTTGGCGTGGCGCAACGCGAAGCACTGCGTGCCAAAGGGAAAAATCCGGATGTGTTGGCGCTTTCCGCGACGCCGATACCGCGAACGCTTTCCATGACAATCTATGGCGATATGGATGTTTCGATTATAAATGAAAAGCCCGCGGGGCGCATGCCGATAAAGACGACGAAACTCCCCATTTCGCGCATTGATGCACTAATAGACCGCCTGCGGGTTCAGGTGGCGGGTGGTGCCAAGGTTTTCTGGATTTGTCCGTTGGTTGTGGAATCCGAAGATTCGGATGCGACCGCCGCCGAACATCGGTATAATGAATTGCAAAAGGTTTTTACGTGTGTCGGTTTAGTGCATGGCCAAATGTCCAAAGATGAACGCGACAAAGTTATGGCGGAATTTGCGTGCGCCGGTTCCGATATAAAAATCCTTGTTGCGACAACGGTTATAGAGGTTGGAATCGATGTTCCCGATGCAACAATAATCGTAATTGAAAATGCGGAACGTTTCGGACTTGCGGCGTTGCACCAATTGCGTGGGCGGGTTGGGCGCGGAAACGCACAATCGTTTTGTATTTTACTTTATGGCGATAATATATCGCCCGATGGGATTAAACGTTTGGATGTACTGACTGAAACGGACGATGGATTCGCGATTGCCGAACAAGATTTGATGATGCGCGGTGTTGGCGAATTGTTGGGAACACGACAATCGGGATGGATAAATTATCATTTTGTTGACTATCGCGACCATCGGGATTTGTTCAAATTGGCGGCACGCGCGGCATCTGATATGATAACGGTTGAACCGTGGGTGAACGATTTAATGTTCATATTCGACCGCACATTAAATATGGGTGCATGATGAAGAAAATTTTGATTTTCATTTTTGCGATTTTGTTTACCGCGCACGCGCACGCGGAATCACTTATAAATGATACCGAGGTTGAATCTGTTTTATCCGAATTGGTTGCGCCGATTGCAACCGCGGCCAAAATTGCACCAAACCGCATGCATATTTACCTTGTTGATGACGATAGTTTTAATGCGTTTGTAATTGGGGGCGAAGATATTTATATCTATACCGGTCTTCTTAAACGCGTGACGACACCGAATGCGTTGCGTGCGGTTATTGCACATGAATTGGGGCATACACTTGGCGGGCATATGGCGCAACTTTCGGCGCAAATGGAAACAGAAATGCGGCGCGCAATGATTATTCAGGCATTGGGTGTCGGCCTTATGGTGCTTGGTGGAAATCCGTCATTGGGTGCGGGGGTTATGGCGGGGGCAACCGGAATTGCACGGCAATCATTACTGTCATTTTCACGGGACGAAGAACGCGTTGCCGATGATTTGGGATTTAATCTTATGGTGGATGCGGGATACAACCCAAACGGATTTATAGAGATATTTACGCAGATGAATGAAATGACATCGCCGATTGAATCACGCGTGAATAAAAATTCTATCAATCACCCCGTGACCGCGGAACGGTTAAAAAATGTTCGTGAAAAATTGGCGGATAAAAAAATAAGGGATAAAAAATTCAAAGATGACGATGCGGAAATGATAAAAAAATATGACCTGGTGCGTGCAAAGTTGATTGGATATTTGGATGATTCTGCGCGGATAAAAACACTTTATCCATATTCCGATAAATCAGATGCGGCGATATATGCGCGCGCGATTGCAAATATGCGTGGTGGAAATTTGGCTGGCGCGGCGACGGGGACACGAACACTTGTTTCGCGACAACCGCGCAATCCGTATTTTTACGAATTGCTTGGCGACATCGAATATCAATTTGGCCATTATGACGACAGTATCGATGCATACGAACGCGCCATAACCTTGCGGAAAAATTCACCACAAATTGAAACCGCACTTGCACTTGTGCTATCGGAACGCGGGGTGGGTGATGACCGCGCACGCGCGATTGAACTTTGTCGTCGAACGATTTTGATTGAACCCAAACCGTTGGCATATTGGGTGTTGGCGCGTGCTTTTGGTGATGATGGTCGTGCCGATTGGGCAATGGCGGAATTTTATACAATGCAAAAACAACCGCAAAAGGCGCGCGAATACGCACGACGCGCAAAAACAAGGTTACCACACGATGCGCCTGAATACATAAAGTCCGATGATATTTTAAACCAGAAAAAATAACGCGACTATTCCAAAACTTTTTTTTGCAAATTGATAAGTTTTTCCGCCGCCACCGCCGCCATGTCCATGATTTCGCCAAGTTGCGATTTATCAAATGGGTGTTGTTCGCCGGTGGATTGAACCTCTATAAACTGACCACCTTCGGCAACGACAAAGTTTGCATCCATTTCGGCATCATGGTCTTCTTCGTAATCCAAATCTAAAATAAGTTCGTTGTTCCAAATGCCCGCACTTACCGCCGCGATATGTTCACGAATCGGATTTTCCATCAACCGTTCGTTTTCCATCATCCAACGCACCGCCAAAGACATCGCAACGAACCCGCCCGTTATCGCCGCGCACCGCGTTCCGCCGTCCGCCTGAATCACATCGCAATCGATATAGATTGTATTTTTGCCAAGTGCCTCCATATCAACCACACTGCGCAGTGCGCGCCCAATAAGGCGCGAAATTTCCATACTGCGTTTATCATTCAACAGTGATTCGCGCGATTTGCGCATATCGGTCGCCCGCGGCAACATTGAATAGTCCGCCGTCACCCAACCCCCGGTTTTATGTTGCATGCGTTTCCATGTCGGTTGATTAAAATCAACGGACGCGGTGCAAAGAACATGTGTTCCACCAATTTTAATAAGACACGAACCTTCGGCCCATTTGTTGACCGCGGTTTCAATTGTTACCGGTCGCATTTGATTCGGCTTTCGCAATGACGGACGCAACATTTTTAACCTCTTAATTTAAGCACAGTATATTAAAATGTTTTTAGATTGCAATTTTTTTCATACACAAAACGCCCGACCAAATTGGTCGGGCACCAACAACACAACAAACAAGGAAGGATTTTCTTATCCGTTGCAGCGTCCGCATGTATTATTGCGGATTACGCGACGTTCGGAATAAACACCCGCCGGTTCATAAACCGTCACCGGGCGATAAACCTGATAATGATCCACGACTTCAGTATATGCCTTGACGCGAACCGGTTGTGCACATGAATTACAAGTGTTTGCATATGTGTATGCAACGCGTTCCTGCGCCGGTTCAACATAGGTCACAGTGTTTGTGTTATAACGAACACTGTTCGTGAAAGTTTCGGTTTCACTGTACACACCACCGTCGGATGCAACCGCACATGTGGCAAACAAAGCACCGAACAAACCATTTAAAATTGTTTTTTTCATTTGTGTCCCTTTTGGTTATTCGTGGGTATTATATGACACAAAAATCAGTTGTCAAGTAAATTTGTGAATTTGTTCCGTGGGGGGCATTCGCCCCCCCCCACTCACACGGTGAAGGAAACTACCCCACCGGCTTCGCCGGTCCCCCCCTTCACGCAGTGAAGGGGAATAGGTTTTTGTTCGTATTGTGTGGTGGGCGCGCATGGGTTATAATAAAACCGTCTTAAGAAAAAAGACATCAATCAACAACAGATATGGGAGAAAACTATGAAAGGATTGACAGATTACGTGCTTGCACCGCTAACCTTTATCGGTGCGATAAATTGGGGTTTGGTTGGCATATTCGGCTTTGATTTGGTCGCATGGCTATTTGGCCCTGCAACATTGGTCAGCAATATCGTCTATGCCGTTATTGGTGTTGCCGCGGTGGTTTGGCTGATTTTAATGTTCGTTAGCCAACCGACAAAATAAAACTTTTTCTTTTGCACCGAACGCATTCCCGCCGGTTCAAATAGGGCCCCGCAAAATTTGAAAAATTTTGTGGGTAATAACCGGCGGGGATTTTTATTTTACCACTTCATGAAAGATTTTCGCGGGGACCGTGCCGCCGGTTATGTTCGATTCCATCGGTGTAAAATCATCGTTACCGACCCAGATTCCCAAAACCGTGTCGTTTGTTGCACCAATAAACCACGCGTCGCGGTTATCATTACTGGTTCCCGTCTTGCCACCGATGACGTTCGGCGCCATCGCATAGTGTCCCGTGCCATTTGGCGATGTTACCGCCGCCAATAATTCCGTCATATATTCGACCGTTTGGGGCGATAAAATACGAATACTGTCCGATGGGTTGCGTTCGTAAAGCGTGTTTCCACGCACATCCGTCACGCGCGTTATTGAATATGGTCGCACCGATTCCCCCGCGTTCCATATCACCGCATAGACATTTGTTAAATCCAACAATGTCATTTCAGACGCCCCCAATACGGTTGAAAATTCGCGCCGCAATTTATTTCCAACGCCCAAACGCCCCGCCATGGACAGCACAGAATCAAGACCATACAGCGATGCCAATTTTAACGGCACAGAATTTACACTTTTCGCGAACGCGGTCGCAAGTGTAATGTCGCCGTAATAATGTTCATTATAGTTCTTTGGATTATAATCACCGATTGCAAAAGGCGAATCATTTACCGTCGATTCTGGACTCATTCCATTTTCAAGTGCAACCAAATATACAATCGGCTTAAACGCACTGCCCGGTTGGCGGTGCGCGATTGTACGATTAAACTGACTTACCTTATAATCCGTTCCACCCACCATCGCACGTATTGCGCCATCGCGCGACATGGCGACCGCCGCACCTTGGTGAACGCCGACATTTGATGATATCGCATTTGTGATTTTATTTTGCATTTTTGAATCAAGTGTCGTGTGGACAAACATATCGGAATTCATTATCCCAATTCGCGAATTTAATTCATCCGCAACAAAGTCCGTCCAGTAACGATAAAGGTTCGTGTCCGCCGTGCCCGTCGCCGGTGCCAATTCCGCCGCCGCCGCGTGCGCGGTTGCAAGGTCAATATAACCCTGGTTCGCCATTTCTTGGAGTATTGTGCGCGCCCGCGCCATATTTTTTTCCGGATTGCGATATGGACTATAAATCGTGGGTGCCTTTAACATTGCGGCAATCTGGGCGCTTTGCGCAATAGAAAGTTCCGTTGCCGCGCGACCGAACATTGCGCGTGCCGCCGCATCAATTCCGCGCATTCCGCCAACCAATGACACGCGATTCATGTACAAATCCAAAATCTGATTTTTATCAAACCGATTTTCAAGCCAATATGAAAGTATCAATTCTTGGACCTTGCGCGAAATTTTTTTATCACGCGAAAGGAATATGTTTTTTGCCGTTTGTTGTGTTATTGTTGAACCACCGACCGCAAAACGCCCGCGCACCAGATTCAACACCAATGCGCGCAAAGTTCCGCGCATATCGATGGGACCGTGTTCAAAAAACCTTTTGTCTTCGATGGCGACAATCGCCTGCCATACATGGGGCGGAAGGGTTTTGGTCGACACCGGTGTTCCCATAATCTTATTCGAACTGCGTATTTCCGTGCCGTCTTTATCAAGAAAGACAATCGCCGGCGCGCGCGTTTCATTCAAAATCGTGTCCAATGATGGCATGCGAAAATATATCACGGTCACATAAAGCGCGATGCCAAGAACGCAAAACAAAAATAAATTAAAACATAACAACAACAACCGTCGCCGAAAAGAAATCGGTTTTTTTTCTTTCTTTTTATCTTTATTGTCCGCCATTTTTTATTCCCGCCTTTTGCATTGCATTTTCAAAATCATCTTCGGTCCAAATTGTTATACCCAATTCATTTGCGCGCGAAAGTTTCGACCCCGCATCCGCGCCCGCAAGAACGATATCCGTTTTTGGTGAAACACTGGATTGCACGCGCGCACCCATGCGTTCCAAAATTTCGCGTGCGGCGTCGCGACCATAGTTCGCAAGTGTCCCGGTTAAAACAATTTTCTTGCCCGACACGGCGGACGCAACAGTTTTGATATCGGGTGTTTTAATCGTCACCTGTTGCAACAATGCATCAATCACCGCGATATTTCGTTCGTTATGAAAGAACGATACGATTTCACGCGCCATAACTTCACCGATTCCGTCAATCTTTATCAATTCGTTCACGGTTGCATCGCGTAATGATGCCAAATCACCAAACGCGTGTGCCAAAAGTTTCGCGGTTGCCTTGCCCACGTCAGGGATTCCAATCGCGAACAGAAAACGGTGCAATTCAATATCGCGCGCGCCATCAATTGCGGAACGCAAATTCGACACAGATTTGTCACCGAACCCATCCAGTTTTTTTATCTCGTTACCGTGCCGTTCAATAATTGTAAATATATCAGCGGGCGTTTCAATCCAACCACGGGAGGTAAAATTTTCCAATTGCTTTTCCCCAAGGCCGTCGATATCAAACCCGCCACGCGATACAAAATGTTCCAATTCGCCAATCCTTTGCGCCGGACACGAAAGCGTATTCACACACCGATATGCAACCATGCCGTCGGCGCGAACAACATCACCACCACACACCGGACATTTTGTCGGAAAAACGAAGTCGGTCGCATTCGGTGCGGATTCTGCGACCCCAATAATTTGCGGAATTACATCGCCGGCGCGTTGAACGGTGACCCGATCCCCGACACGCACCCCCAGGCGCGCGATTTCGTCGGCGTTATGCAATGTTGCACGCGACACAACAACCCCCCCGATATTTATTGGTTCCAATTCCGCCACGGGCGTCAGTGCGCCGGTGCGTCCAACCTGAACCGTTATCCCGCGCAGTGTTGTCACCGCACGCGCGGCGGGGAATTTATATGCAACCTCCCACCGGGGACTGTTGGCACGGGCGCCAAGTTGTTCCTGGGTCTTTATATCATTTACCTTGATAACAAGTCCATCGATATCAAACGGTATATCGGCACGCGACAAGATTATGTCGTTATACATCGCCTGAATTTCATCCATATTTTTTGCATGGCGCGCCCATTTACGCGTGGTCTTAAAACCCCATGATTCCAATTTATCAAAGTATTCCGATTGTGTATGCCATGTGCGATTTGACACCGCGCCATATGTATAACCAAACGCCGAAAGCCGCCGCGTTGCGGTAATGCGCGGATTTAGTTGCCGCAATGACCCCGCCGCCGCATTACGCGGATTTGCAAAAACTTTATCGCCCTTTTCTTCCGCCGTCGCATTCAACGTGATAAAATCATCACGCAACATATAAACCTCGCCCCGAACCTCTATTACATCTGGGAAATCGCCAGAAAGTTTTTGTGGAATATCGGGAATCGTTTTCAAATTTTCGGTTATATCTTCGCCGGAAACCCCACTGCCCCGCGTAAGACCACGCACCAGGATGCCATTTTCATACCGCGCGGCATATGATACACCGTCAACCTTTAATTCAATAAACAAATCCTTGGTTGGTAATTTGTTAAACCAATCGGCAACTTCCCGTTCATCAAACACATCAGAAATCGACAGCATTGGGACACTGTGCGGATATGTTTTGAATTTTGTTGATGGCGCCGCCCCAACATGCGTAGATGCCCCGGCGATGGCCAATTCTGGGTATTCGGTCTCTATCTCCAATGCGCGTTTCTTTGCCGCATCGTATGTTGCATCGTCCACAACCGGCGCGTCATTTTGATGATACGCAATATCCCACGCGTTTAGTTTTTTCATTAAATCCGCGTGTTCTGCACGAATAAAAAGGTCGGGTATTTTTGCCATGCCCATATTATAGAAAATTCATAAAAATAATACAATTGGAAAACGCAAATTGCTTATTATTTTTTGTGTTCGTCTAATAGGGGTTTTTGTTGTGTTTTAACCACGGTTGCCGTCGCAACAATAGCCACACCATGTTTCAAATCAGCCAATTTTTGTTCCCTGAAAACTTTCAAAAATAATTTAATAGATTCTTCATCATCACGTAAACACGGCGCAATTCGACCGTTTTGCAATGTTTTATTTTCAATATGCCCCACCATTCGTGGATCATCTTTCATTTTCCAAAGGGCCGTTTCTACACGTTGTCTTTGCAAATGAACACGTTTGGCAAGTTGTGATGAACTTAGCCATTTTTCTTTTGAAAACTTTCGAAATAATTCGATTGAATCCGGATCGTTATGCAGACATGGTGCAACGCGTCCACTAAATAGTTTTTTATCTTGAATACGGGTTTTATTTTTTGGATCTTTTTGCATTTCACACAAACATTTTTCGATTGCCACCGGATTTGTTATATCACAATATTTTCGCAACAAACTTGGAGCCAACCATGTTGTTTCACTAAGTATTTGTTGAAATAATGTGATCGTTTTGTCATCACCACGCAAGTAAGGCAAAATACGACCAGGGCGTATTTCGCGTTTTCGAATTAGACCAGCCAACCTTGGATCATCACATATTTCGTTCATGCGTTGTTCCATTTTTATCGCATTTTTTACACTGCAAATTTTGGCGAGTAAACTTGGCGATAGCCACTTTATATTTAACAAGCTTTGAAACAATTTGATTGATTCTGGGTCATTTCGCAGGCATAAAGCATGGCGTCCACCGATTAATTCTTTTATTTGAATACGGTCTTTCATTTCGGGTTCGGCTTGCATTTCGCGCAGGCGATTTTCAATGGCCGGTCCTTGAAAATCGCAATAGTGTTGCAATTGCGATGGGGTCAACCAAGTTTCATGAAGCATTTCTTGAAACAATTTGATTGATTCAGTATCATCGCGCAAACACGGTGCAATTCGACCGTTTAGTAATCGCATATCACAAATACGATTGTGCGTCCGTGAATCAACACGCATTTCATTCAAACGGTTTTCGATTGTTTCTGACGCCCTTAGTTCGCAATATTTCTTTAACATGCTTGGGGATAACCATTTTTGATTATTAGCCACAAACCAATCATTGTAGTGCTGTTCTATTGTCATTAAAAGTTTGTTGTCCGTGATAATATCGAAATTAAAATCAATTGGATTTTTGCCCCCATATTCACCACCATTATGTGTTTCATATTGAAACCCGTTCGGAATTAACACGGCCGCACCCGCAATATCACGAAATAAAACTTGACCATGTTGACGTGCGGTAATGATTGTTTCTTCAATCGGTTCTTGTTCACCACCGCGAAAAACCGTATCCAAAACATACGCTATTTTATGCGGATTTTTTGGATTAATGCGCAAGGCACGACCAGAGGCCTGTTCTATTCGAACGGCGGATGCAGACGGATAATTTATACACAACGAAACTTCTTCATCATCAAACCCTTCGGTTAGGGTATTTACCTGGCATACAACATTAAATTTGTTGTCCCGGAAATCTTGCATTATATGTGAAAAGTTTTTTTGTCGGCTATGCAGGGGAACCGCGACATCACGACCAATTGCACGATTTATTGCGCGCGCCTGGGCGGTGGCGATATCTATGTTCGGGCAATTTATCATTGTTTTCATATCATGAAAAGGTTTGCCGTCACATTCGCCATACGCGTATATTTGCGCGATTTCTTTGACCATAATATCAAATTCTGTCCCTTCGTCTATGATGCTTTTCCAATTAAAATCGCCAGAACCTTGGACAAATCCAAAAACAGACGGATCTAATATCATGCTGGTTCGATAAAGAATATTTTTTACCGGGCACAGCATTTCATTGTTTACTGCATCGCCGATACCCATCGAATATATTTCCGCGCCCAACAAATCAGATACCGCATGTGTTTCAGAATAAACCGGTGTCGCGGTAAAACCAATAATCGGGGCATAATTTGATATTTGATTTAATATCGACATTCTTTTGTCGCCAATTGCATGATGTGCTTCGTCAGCGATAATCAGTCCAATATTTTCCGCGCCGATACGATAAAATAACTTTTCCATTGATTGATATGTTGAAATTATAATATCGCGACCTGTTTGTTTGTGTTTTGCATCAAAAACACTGACGTCTGCAATGTTCGTAAATTCCTTTAATTTTTCCCGTGTTTGTCCAATTAAACTTAGACGCGGGACCAAAATTATAACCTTGTTTTTATCCAAATCGATATTATTCGCACGTATTTGATTCACATATTCATGTGCAAGCAAACAGAACATAACCGTCTTGCCAAAGCCGGTTGGTAATTTAAAATAACTGTGCGCAATTTGTTCGGGTGACATATTTGCCATCGCATCAAAAGCATCGCGTTGCCGACCGCGCAATATATTTTCACCACGCAGCATATTTTGTATGCCACTGTGCAAAAATTTCGCTTTTGTTAATACGTCCATTTTTATTTGTCTTTTTTACAAGGATAATTATAATACAAAATATATAAATGTCAATCTGTTTACTTCAAATTTGAAAAGGTTCCCAAAATATGATAGAATATGATTAAGGTCATACAAAACCAAAAGGATTTAACATGGCGATGATTTACTGTCGTGATTGTGGATACAAACATTCTGACCGCGCGCGGGCATGTCCAAAGTGTGGACGTATGGCATTTGATGCGGACAAATCCATTGCTGTTTATTTAATTTTATTATGGTTGTTTGGTGTATTCGGCGCACATCGGTTTTATGCCGGCAAAACCAAAAGTGGCCTTGCAATTTTAATAATGTTTTTGTTCGGGCTGTTTTCATTTCCAATTTTGGCCGCGTTTGCGGGTGCGGGTGCGGACACGGTGGCGATGATATTTATGGGTTTGGGACTGATGTGTTTCATGGCGGCATGCATTTGGGTATTTGTTGATTTCATTGTTGCGCTGTGCAATATAAAACATCCCGAAAAGATTTTTGCAAAAAAATAATCCCACGATTGTGGGATTTTTTAATATTTATTTCGCTTTCACCCTGTGGCGTTTGATTTCCGCCATCATGTCAATGTATGGTTTGTCCCAACGTGTAAAGATTTTTGCGACAGTGCGATTATTCTGGGGGGTATTTGCCATATTTATAAATTCTTCGGCCTTGGTAAATAACATCATTTCTACGCTATTGGTGTGGTCATCAAAATTATCACGCAAATCAACACTTGGAATTATAATATGCATTACACCGTAAGGAACTTTAGAAGTATCATAATATCCCGCGGTTTGTTTGATACCTATTGTTTCCATATAACCGTCATTCAATACCGCTTTGATAACATATCCGCCATTTTTTAGGCGAAACATGCATTTTGCGCCCATCATTTCATGCATGATGTCATACATAACGCGCGCATTTAGATAATGTTCATTTAGTCGTTTTTTTGCTTCTTCAGAATCCTTAAAATGAAACAGACGCAAATTTGCTTCATCTTCCGTTAGGTTTGACGGAATCGTCTTTAACGACCTTACAAACCGTATTCCGCGGCCAAATGTTGTTTCTTGGCCCTTGAACAATCTTTTAAAAAATGGGGTTTTGTTATCAAATGCATATAAGGAATCTTCATCTAAACTTTGCGTCTTAATTTGAACCATATCCGCGGGATTTTCTTCTTGGTCATCAAAATAATCAACTTCTATCATTACTGGGCCAAGGGAAGATTTTTGTATTTCATAGTATCCGTATGGTATGCCATATCGTTTACCCGTGTAAAAATTTGGGGTAAATTTGGCCGTAAGGGTTTCTTTGGACAATGTTTGTATAACTTCATCAAATGTCATTTGTAATCCTTTGTTTTGCCGATATATTACAACAAATTTTGCGGTTGTCAATTTTTTACATAAAAACACCCCGCGGTTGCGGGGCGTTTTCGTTCGTTCCCGTTTTTTACTGATTATCCATCGCCTTTAACAATATATCTTTTAGTTCGTTTGGCATCATGCCGGTTGTGGAATAACCGCAATCCACATGGTGGACTTCGCCCGTGACCGCCGACGATAGGTCGCTAAACAAATACAACGCGGCCCCCGACACATCGTCCAATGTCATATTCCGGCGCAGTGGCGTTTGTTCCGCATTTAGGCGCAACATCGTTTTAATCCCGCCAACGCCACTAGACGCCAGGGTCAAAATCGGCCCGGCACTGATTGCATTAACGCGGATTTTATCGCGCCCCAGGTCGGACGCCAAATACCGCACCGATGAATCCAGCGCGGATTTTGCAACACCCATAACATTATAATTCGGTACGGACTTTTCCCCGCCGAAATATGTAAGTGTCACAATCGAACCGCCATCGGTCATAAGTTTTGATGCGCGCCGTGTTAAATCCACCAACGAATAAACGGAAATATCCATTGTGTTCTTGAAATTTTCGCGCGTCGTATCGACATAGCGGCCCATCAATTCATTTTTATCCGAAAACGCAATCGCATGCAACATTCCATCCAAATGCCCCCATTCGCGTTCGATATTCGCGAACAAAGAATCCATTTGTTCATCGTTTTGCACATTGCATTCTTGGACAAATTTTGCGCCGATTGATTCCGCCAGTGGCCGCACACGCTTTTCCAACGCCGGCATAGCATACGGCATTGCAATTTCCGCGCCATTTTCATGCGCGCGCCGTGCAATTGCCCACGCCATTGACCAATCGTTCGCAACACCGGTGATTAAAATTTTTTTACCTTTTAATAACATATCTTTTTCCTTTTGTTGTTTGCCCGCGGATTGTAGCACCAAGTCGCGCAATAGGCAATAGTTTTTTTAGTGGTAGTGATTAGCGGGAGGTAAAGAAAACGCCCAAATGGGCGTTTTATATTTCATAAGACAACACTTAGAATCCAAAGACCATGCGTTGTTTTGATTGCCGTTTCTTTTCGTTACGGACGGCCTCTTCGCGCAGACGTTTGCGCTTTGTCGTCGGTTTTTCGTAACGTTGACGTTCCTTGCTTTCGCGATACAGTCCTTCTTTTTGCGATTTGCGTTTCGCAACACGCAATGCCTGTTCGACGTTGTTATCACGAACCAAAACTTTTACCATAAATTATTCACCCCCTTTGGCGATGTTCGATGTTTGTTGCCACCGTCATACCGCCGAAGGGCGGTATCCCCGCGTCACAGTTGAAACCACGAGATCCCGCATCAAGCGCGGGATGACGGCGCGGCACTCGATTTTTTTAATCGTGCGCCCGTATCACCCACAAAATTTTTCAAATTTCGCGGGGCCCGATGTGCGCGCGATAACAAAAATCGGTGGTGGAGCTGATGGGACTCAAACCCACGACCTCCTGAATGCAAATCAGGCGCTCTAATCAACTGAGCTACAACCCCAAAACTCAAGTGTGCATATTTTATGCACTTTTGTATGAAAAGTCAATAGAAAAGTGGATATTGTTAATGATTGGCGCCTAGTGCCCGTGTGCGCGGGCGTATAATCCCGCATTTTTCGTGCGGTCCGCAACGAATTCGGCAACATCAATGATTTTTTTCCATTTAATAAAAATTGCTTTACATTTGAAAAAAACTTATGCATAATGGTGACCGATATGCGTACGATTTGCAAAAAATTTTTGTTATAATGGTGCGACCATAAAGTAATTTACGGGCGCACCTTTGTGGTGCCCCGTTTTTTTTAACAAAAAAAAGGAAAAGTTATGTCAGGAAATGAAACAATGTCTACAAACGAACTAACCGCGCGCCTGCAAAAGGCCGAAAATATTCGCGCACGCGATGGCGTTGTGTGGAAGGATAAATTTGATCGCACGCATACGATTGCCGATGCACGTGAATTGCCCGACGATACGGATGTTAAACTTTGTGGACGCGTCACGGCGTTGCGTTGGATGGGGAAACTTATGTTCGGGCGCATTTATGACATAAATGGCGAAATTCAGTTTTCTATGTCGCGCGAAGAATTGGGCGAAGAAAACTATAAATTCATGAAGGCCAATGTCGATTTGGGCGACTTTATTGGAATCACCGGGAAATTATATCACACAACCGCTGGCGAATTGACCGTGCGCGTTGCAAATTACGAAATACTCGCCAAGGCGTTGCGGCCGTTGCCGGAAAAGTTCCATGGGCTTACCGATATGGAAACGCGATATCGTCAACGCTATTTGGATATTGTTTCAAATCCGGAATCGCGCAACGCGTTGCTTGGGCGATTCAAAATGACACAACATTTGCGCGAATTTATGAATAATCACGGTTTTTTGGAAATCGAAACACCGATTATACAAAATATCGCATCGGGTGCGGCGGCACGGCCGTTCGTCACACACCACAACGCGTTAAACACGGATTTCCAATTGCGTATTTCGCCGGAACTTTTCCTAAAGATGGCGATTGGTGCTGGGTTTGACCGTGTGTACGAAGTGGCCAAGGATTTCCGCAACGAAGGTATGGATGCGATGCACTTGCAAGAATTCACCATGATTGAATGGTATGCGGCATATTGGGATTACAAGCGCAACATTGATTTCACATGGCAAATGGTCCAAGAATTGATAATGCGCGCACGCGGAACATTACAGATTGAATTTCAAGGAACCAAACTTGATTTTAGCAAGTATGATATGATGGATTATACCGCCAAGATGAACGAACTGTTCGGGTGCAACATTTTGGATTTTGAAGATGTTGATGTGTTGCGTCAAAAATTGGTTGATATGGGTATGTTCCCGATGTCCGAATTGGAAGATTTGAAATCACTTGCGACATTGGTTGACTATGTGTACAAGCGGAAAATCCGTGGCAGCATTGTTCAGCCGACGTTCCTTTATAACTATCCAACTTATATGGTGCCACTTGCGCGGCATAACAACGATGATGACCGGCGCCTTGATATGTATCAATTATTGGTGGCGGGCGGCGAACTGTGCAAGGGTTATTCTGAATTGGTGAATCCGATACAACAGGCCAAGGCCTTTGAAGACCAGGCGAAAAGTATCGAAGGTGGCGAAGAAGAAGCATTTAACCCCGACAATGATTTTGTGCGCGCGATGGAACATGGGTTTCCGCCGATTTCCGGTGTGGGTATGGGCATCGACAGATTGGCCATGATTGTGTTTGACCAACCGACCGCACGCGATGTTATTTTGTTCCCGATAATGAAGTAATGGACACGCGCATGGTAAAAACGACCGCAGTGGATGTTGATATTTTGACCGCCGACCATGATCGGCACAACATCGCGTTTATTGATAATGCGCGCGATGCGGGGCGCATAGACGATGAAACGGCACACTATTTACGGCGGCTTTATTCTGACGGTATGGATTGCTATCGCGATGTGTTTCATGTTTTAGGCAAATGCTTTGGTGCGCCAAAAACCGCCGTGACCGAATATGATCCGGCGACAGATTTGTCGGTGGACAAACCAATAAAGATTGCTGATATAAATCCACTATGCTCTTATCTGGTCAACCACCGGTTGGATGCGGACCCGATGCGGAATCAGTTCTTTACGTGCTCTGCATCGCACAAGATTGATTTGTCGGTGTCATCGATTGTGACGGTAATTGTTGCCGCACAGAAAAATGTTGAACGTGCAATCGAAAAGGTAACCGGCAAATACTATAAATTTTTTGTATCGGACGTTGTGTCTGCGGTCACACGTGTGTTCGTGGAAACGGGGCGCGATGAACAGATTAAAAAAATCGAACAACAAATTCGAAAAAATTTTGCCGCACATTATGTGACCAACGCCGCCGAAGAAGTTTTATCCATCATCGGACAAAGTGAAGATAGTTTGGTTGTGAAACTTGTTCGCGAATTGGACAAGGTAAAAAAACCATACCTGCATTTGAATGATGTGTGGCGCGTAAAGTGCTTGTTCGATTTGATACCTCAGGCGCGAACTTTTATCGAACGACTGCGCGACATAATGCCGGAACGAATCATATCTATGCGTGATAAATTTTATGACATTACAAACCCGCGTAATTATCGTGATTCCAAGGTTATTGTGAATATCGGCACGGCGGATAATGTTATTCCGATGGAAATTATATGCCAGGTTCGGACATTCTTTGAATTTGAACGGCGCACACATGATTACTATGCCACATTGCGCGAAAATCCAGATATGGAAAATGCCGCCATTGAAAGTGAGGCCGCCGAAATGATGGAAAGCGGAATCGAACAGTATAATAAAATGATATGTCGGTGTTTGGACGATTTACTTGAACGTGTCGGTTGGAATATTTTATACAGCCGTGGTAATGATGTATCATTGTTCGAAGGGTTCCCACGCGAATGCAAGCTTTATTATCCAAGTTCGGTTGTCGAAAAAATTATGAACAAATTGGATGCCGCGGTAAAAAACGAGATTTTTGTTGTGACAAATTCTTCATCAAAGTTGGATAAAGCCCAAGAAATTGCAATTTTCCGTTTTATGGCACGATTTGTTTTGGTGTCGGCAATGCCGTATACGCGTGCCGGATGCGGGGTTGCGGGTGATACACTTGCGGTGCGGTTATTCAATTTTATTATGAATGAAGTTTCACGGTATTATAATTCCGAACGCAATATGTAATTGGGGACAAATGTCCTTTTTGGCACATGCGTTATTTTCTTGATTTTACTTTTTCATTGTGACAAGATTGAATCAGATTTAATCAAACGATTGAATCATCAACAAGGTAGCAAAGGAAAAAAAGATGCGCCAAGGTAAAGTAAAATGGTACAACGGCAAAAAGTGTTATGGCTTTATTGCGCCGGATACACCGAATGCGGACGGCAACACGGATGATGTATTTGTTCATTCAAGTTCACTTAAAAATGCGGATTTGCGATATTTGAACGAAGGCGATATCGTTGAATTTGATGAAGAAGTTCGTAATGGCAAATTATCGGTCACAACATTAAAACTTGTTCAACGCGATGAAGAATCTGCAAAGCGGTTTCAGGAACGACGTGCCGAAAGACGGCGCGCCCGCGAAGAAAGTAAAAAAGAAGAAAAACATTCTGGATTTGCTTTCTGGAAGAAATAGAAAAAAATCCCGCACGCGCGGGGTTTTTCTTTGGTGTCAGTGTTTAGTGGTTATTGAAAGTGATGATTTGTTTATCGTGGTTGATTTTTGCGTGTTTTTTATGTAAAATTACACTGTTAACAAAAGGAGTTTTATATGTGGACGGCGATTGGTATTGTTGCGGTTTTGGTTTTATATTTTATTGCGGTTTATAATGGACTTGCCGCACGGCGGAATCAGGTACGTGAGGCATGGTCAACGATTGATACGCAACTTAAACGGCGGTATGATTTAATTCCGAATTTGGTTGAAACCGTGCGCGGGGCGGCGGCACACGAAAAAGATACGCTTTCCGCGGTTATTACTGCGCGTAATGCCGCAATGTCTGCACGCGGGGTTGATGGGAAATCAAGCGCGGAAACCGGATTATCTGGTGCATTAAATAAACTGTTCGCGTTGGGCGAAGCGTACCCAGCATTAAAAGCAAACGAAAATTTTCTTGAATTGCAACGCGAATTGACCGACACGGAAACGAAAATTCAATCTGCGCGTCAATTTTATAATACCGTGGTTATGGGACTTAATACGCAAATCGATCAATTTCCAAGTAATATCGTTGCGCGTATGTTTGGTTTTTCACACGAAAAGTTGTTTGAAATTGATGAATCTGAACGTGCAAATCCGCGCGTTAGTTTCAAATAGGTGCACGCGATGCAAATGATTGATGGGCGAATTGCGCGCAAGATTTTAACCGATGCCGGAATGCCAGAGAATTTGGCGAACATGATTGCGATGGAATGTGACGTTCCAAAAAACGTTATAGATTATTCAATCGCACTTTGGCAACATGGAATGGGCGGCCAAGAAATTATAAATCTTATTGATAATTCAACGGCAACGATGAATATATTAAATGTTCGCGAATTTTTTAACGAACTTGGTGGGGTGGCATCACAGTTTGGTTTTGAACCTGAACAAATTGCGATTGACAAAGCCGCGTTTGATTATGATATGAAAAGATACGCAAAGGAATTAATCGGGAAACGCAAAAAAGATGACCTTTGCCAAAGCCCCGGAATGATTGGACAAAATATCACAGAACTAATAAATATGTGCATTGCGGGGCCAAACAAATACTATCGCGCAGGCCTCGAATATATTGAATGGTCTAAACGATCACACGAATCAAATGAAGATATTTTATATGTACTAAAAAATTGTATTGGCCCGAAAGGTATCGACATTAATAAATTGTTGCAATTAACCACTGGTTTTCCAAAAATAGATGAACATAAAAGTGTCACACAAAATGTTTATTTAAAAAACGAGACAGGACGATGAAACGGTTATTTCAACAAATTTGAAACACCGCCCATCTGGGCGGTGCAATTTTCAAATAAATTCGGATTAATCATCATCACGATCTTCGCGTTCCATGCGGTGTCCACGCATTTTTTTGTGCATAGATTTTTTCATTGAATCAAATTCCGCGTGTGTAACACAACCGTTCATATCGGTGTCAGCAAAAACCAACTCGGACTGCATTTTTGGACATTTAACAGAATCCATAACCAAACAACCATTTTCAAACTTTGGTTGCATTTTTGGCACACGGTGACCGCGGCAACATGTAATTTTCGCAACCGCGAACCCAAGAGCAAACACGATTAACAGAACGATAAACTTTTTAAATTTACCGCAATGACAACCACATCCACAAGATGCACCGCATTGACATTCATGCATTTCCGGTGCCGGGACTTCGGCCATAACCGGGCGTTTTGTGGTACGTTTTACAGTTTTTTTAACAGTTGTTTTCTTTGGCATTTTCCTTCCTTTTTGTTTTGCGCATTCATTGTATAGAAATTAAATTCTAATGTCCAGGATTTTTTTGGTGTTAGTGTAAGTGGCTGGTGGTTAGTGAGTTCTTCTAGCTCTGACCACCTACACTATCCACTTATTTCTGCACAAAGTGCACACTGTATTGTGGTTTTTTATCCGCCCCCAGTGATGCACGTACAACCTTGTTCGCCGCCGTCTGTACCGCACGGGTTAAATTATCCTGGGACTTGCGTTCGGTCTTGGACAATTCGTCAATCGCCTTGGTAATTTCGATTTGAATTTGCCGCTTCATGAATCCGGTTGTATCGGATTCAAAAATACCTGCACTGGAAACATCCGGCGTGCCCTTCAAATATCCACGTTTATCCACTGGCAATGTCACAAATATCGCACCATTTGATGCAATTTTTTTGCGGTTTTTGTACACCGGGTCATTGGCGCTGCGTTCGGTTTCGCCTTCCATCACAACATAACCGGTTTCGATTGTTTCGCAAACGTATGGTTCCGCACCATCACCCAACGCAATCATTTCGCCATTTCGCACCAACATCATATGCTTTGCGCCGCCACGTTCCATCGCCATTTTCCCGTTCAGCATTTCATTTATATAATCGCCGTGCATTGGGATTGAAACCTGGGGGTGAACCATGTCATAGAATCGTTCAAGTTCCGGTCGGCCGGCGTGGCCACTGGCATGCACATGGTCGGTGTCATAAATCGTGTGCGTGTGAATTCCCATTTTTGCAAGTTTGTTATAAAGGAACGAAACATCTTGTTCGCGGCCGGGAATAATAATCGCACTGAATACCACCGTGTCGGTCGGCATAAGTTTCATTTCTTTTACCTGGCCCCGGCAAAGACGGGTTAACATCGCGTATTTTTCGCCCTGGGACCCGGTCAAAAATATCGCCTGCTTTTCCGCCGGCAAATCTTTGATTTCCGAAAACTGATAAATATCGTTTTCCGCCAAGTATTTGAATTCAATTCCCATTTCACGGAATTCCGGTAACCCAACGTATGGCACGGGGTTTGGATTACTGCGTTCCTTAATCGCGGCCATGCGCCCGGTGGCACGTGCGGCCTCTGCAAACATTTTTAATCGCGCAATACTGCGTGAATAGCCGGTCACAATCACACGCCCCGGCGCGTCACGCATAATTTGTGTCAATGTGTCACGAACCTGAATTTCCGTTGTTTGCGGATTTTGACGCGACACAGATGTCGAATCGCATGCGCACGCAATAAGTTTTGGATCCGAACCAATTTCACGCAGGCGCGCATAATCCGTTCCTGGTTCAATCGGGTTATCGTCATTAAACGTCCAATCGCCGGTATGCAAAATCTTGCCCGCGCCGGTTTTGATAATCAACATTTGCGCCTCTGGCACAGAATGACTTACGTGGAAAGTTTCAATTTCGAAAGGGTCAAGTTTTAATGTTGCGCCCGCCGCATCAAATTCAACAATATCGCGCTTTGGATCAAAATCTAATTCAATGCCACGAAAAGTTTCACGCAAAATTTCCGCCGGAAAACGCGTGCAATAAATTGGTTTGCGGAACTTTGGCCAAATGTATTTTAACGCGCCAATATGGTCTTCGTGTCCATGCGTAATGACAAAAGCGATAACGTCTTTCTTGTGCTTTTCAAGCCATTTTGTATCACAATACTGCACATCACCGGCACCGATTTCTTCCTCTAAGAAACCCATGCCGCAATCAACCACGATAAATTTATTCTTGTATTTGTAAAGGTACATATTTTGTCCAACGTGTTCCAATCCACCAAGCGCCATGAAATAAACCTTTTCATCGTTTGAATTCGATGTTGCGTTTTTTTTCTTTTTATTCGATTTTTCGTTTGAAACATGAACGGATAAATCTTCATCCGTATCGGCATCCAATTCAAGATCTGGTTCAACATATTCGTGCAATTTAACCATGTTATAAAATCCTTTGTTAAAAATTTATGCAGGGATATTACAGTTTTTTTATATCAAACACAAGAAAAATAGTAAGCATATGAAAAAACACCCCGCGATTGCGGGGTGTGCGATAAATCAAACAATTGTTTAATTCAAAGCATCTTTCAAAGCCTTGCCAGGTTTAAATTTCGGCTGAGTAGAGGCCGGAATTTTAATAGCGGCACCCGTTTGCGGGTTGCGGCCGGTTGTGGCCTTGCGCTTTGCGGTTGTGAATGTACCAAAACCGACCAAGCGAACGTCACCTTTCTTTTTCAGAACTTTTGTGACGGTGTTGATAAACGCATCAAGACATGCCGCCGCGGTTGCTTTGGTGATGTCAACTTCGTTTGCCATTGCTTCGATTAATTGTTGTTTGTTCATTTGTTTTCTCCTTTCATAAATTTATTTAAGGTGTCCAACGCTTCGTTGGCAATGCCCATGAAAATCATTGTATTTGCGCCGATTACAAAAAACATCAAAACGCAACTAAGCAATTTTCAAGGGCATTGCCCGAAACGCCTGACCGAATCGTAAAGAATTCCGCGGGGCAAGTCAAGATGTATTTATAAAAAGCCCGATTTTTTATTATCTTGCATGGACAAGGTCGCTGTTTACTGCGATTGCACCTTCCGATGAATTTTCGCACAAAACCCAGTTTCCCGGGCGATTCGTGACACTAACCGTGCGATATTTATTTGGTGTGTTAAACACAAGTATCATTATTACGCCCGCCCAAAAAAGCAATTTGGTAAATCCCCACGGTTTGGAAAAATCATCTTTTTTAAATGAATCTTTTAATAAATTTTGATACAGCGCCCACCCCCAAACAAACACCAATATAATCGCCGCAAAGAAAAATCCGATTGTTATATATTTATAAAAATGTCCGAACCCGGCGGCAAGTGCGTCCCATAAACTGCTTTCGGCGGGACATATGAATAAAGCATTTCCCCGCATATCCGCCGGAACATTTATCACCGTATCGGGCCCCAGTGAAAAATCAAACGCCGCCATCAAAACAATGATGGTCAAAAAAGTTATTACCGAAATCATTGACTTTTTCATGTGGGATTTTTCCTTTGTTGTTATATTATACCACAAAAAACTAACCAATTGCAATTTTTGAAAGTTTTATTTAAGATTTAATTATGTTTGCACGGAAATCAGACCTTGTTATCGCGATAACCACATACGATATTGATGCGTTGCGCCTTTCCATACCGGCGGTGCGACGATGCGCGCGCGATGCAACACTGGTTATACATAATGACAATCCGGGCACCGAACTTTCGCGTGATTTTGTGCGCGGGACCGGGTGGCGTGGCGCGTTGCATATTATAAACGAAAAAAATAATCTTGGCGAATTTGAATCACGAATTGCAACTTTGGAATATATTGATAATGAAAAGATTCCGGGCAATTGGATTTTGTTTGTCGATGATGACGATGCACTGATTGATGCGACCGTGCCGAATGTTTCGGAATTAACCTTTGCGGTTGTCCAAAACGCGACAACCATTTCGGATAACATAACGGACATATTTAAAATTAGCCCAAAATGGACGGCCGGTTCGGAATATGGCAAGACGGGTGCACATTTTGATATCACGGGGACACTTGTTCGGCGGGATGTGGCAATTGAATTTGCACATTTTATGCGCACGATATTGCCGGAAATAAAAAAAATTGCGCACGGTTTCAAATATCGTGTGCCGGTGGGTGCAATCATGTGGGTGGGGTTAAAAACCTTTATGCGCGTGCGATATCCAGAAATGTCCGCAATTTATATGAATCAAACAAATTATGTTTCAATAAAACTTGGGCGGGCAACACAGAAATACGGTGTGCGCGTGGTGCCGGCAACATCCGCGCGGACTTTCAACAATAATGTTATTAAAAAATTTACCGAAATGTTTGAACGCGCCGCGGTGCAAAATATGGTTGCGGATGCGCAATAATGTTCTATAATCTTGCCATAATAAAAAAGGAAAATTGCCATGACATATGATGAAATTAGAAAAGTTTTCTTGGATTATTTTGAATCGCACGGGCATAAAATTGTACCGTCTGCGTCGCTTATACCGAATGACCCAACATTGCTTTTTACCGTGGCGGGCATGGTTCCATGGAAAGGTATTTTACAGGGTATCGAACCCGCACCGGCGCCACGTGTTGCAGATGTGCAAAAATGTATTCGCGCGGGTGGCAAGCATAATGATTTAGAAGATGTTGGTTTTGACGGTCGGCATCATACTTTCTTTGAAATGATGGGGAATTGGTCGTTTGGCGATTATTTCAAACAGGGTGCAATCGAAATGTCTTGGGATTTGCTAACGCGTGTTATTGGGATTGACCCGGCGCGCCTTGTCGTAACGACACATATTTCTGATGACGAAGCAACGGAAATTTGGAAAAAAGTCGCGGGCAAGGATGCAATTCGTTTGGACAAAGATAACTGGTGGTCGGCGGGCGATACCGGTCCGTGCGGTCCGTGCAGTGAAATTTTCTATGACTTTGGGGCGGATATTCCGGGTGGTTTGCCCGGGACACCGGACGAAGACGGCGGGCGTTTTGTTGAAATTTGGAATGATGTGTTTATGCAATACGACCGCGATGCAAATGGGAATTTAACAAAATTGCCAAAGCAAAATGTTGATACGGGTGCGGGACTGGAACGATGGGCGGCAATGCTTCAGGGGAAATTTGATAACTATGACACCGATTTGTTCGTAAACCTTAAACGCGCGGTGAGTGACGTGACGGGCGTCAAAGAGACGGACGCAAACAAAACCAGTTTCAAGGTTATTACCGACCATTTGCGTTCTGTTGGTTTTGCGATTGCCGATGGTGTTATCCCGTCGAATACCGACCGTGGTTATGTGATTCGTCGTATCTTGCGTCGTGCGATGCGGCATGGGCAATTACTTGGGCATTCGGGCGCGTTACTATCGAAACTTTATCCGGCGTTGGTGGAACAGATGGGCGACGCATATCCGGAACTCGCCAAAAACCAGGCGCATGTTGTTGAAATTATAACGAACGAAGAAAACGCCTTTGCAGATATGTTGAATAATGGCATGAAGTTGTTGGACAATGAATTGCCGAAACTTTCCGGGAAAACATTGCCGGGTGCGGTCGCGTTTAAGTTATTTGACACATACGGATTTCCGCTTGATTTAACACAAATGATTTTGCGCGAACGTGGAATCGATGTTGATGTTGCCGGGTTTGAGTCCGAAATGGCGGCACAAAAGGAACGCAGTCGTGCCGACACACGCGGGACAAAATTGCTCTGGGAATCGCGCGGCGATGTGACGGCGACGGACGACACGACAAAGTATGCGCCAATTGCCGATATGCAATCGCGCGTTTTGGCGATACTGCGCGGGGAAGATTTTGTGGACAGTGCAACCGATGGTGACGTGGTAGAGGTTGCGTTGGATAAAACAAATTTCTATGGCACCCAAGGTGGCCAGGTTGGTGACAGCGGCAAATTAAAAATTGGCGACAATGTCGTTTTGGATGTAACGGATGCCGCGCGTGCGAATAATGTCGTTTTGCATCGCGGAACGGTCGTTGGGAAAATTTCTGTGGGTGACACGGTGACAACGGTTATAAACGCGGATATTCGGGCGCAGACGGCGCGCGCACATACCGCGACACACCTGTTACAGGCGGCGTTGCGACAAGTCCTTAATACCGATGTGGAACAACGCGGGTCACGGGTTGCGCCGGATTCTGTGCGATTTGACTTTTCATTTGGGCGCGCGATGACGGCGGAAGAAAAAACCGCGGTTGAAGATTTGGTGAACAAATGGATTGCCGCCGATATGCCGGTTTCACACGAAGAAATGCCGATTGATGCGGCAAAAAAGCGCGGGGCGATGGCACTGTTTGGCGAAAAGTATGGCGATGTCGTGCGCGTGATAACCGCGGGCGATGTATCATGCGAACTGTGCGGTGGAACACATGTAAATCATACCGGCGAAATTTTGCGCGCAAAGATAAACAAGGAAAAATCCATCAGCAGTGGTATCCGCCGTATTACAATGTCCGTCGGCGCATTGGCTTAATCCCCTTCGGCTATCACCCACAAAATTTTTCAAATTTTGCGGGGCCCGATTTTGTGAAGGGGGGGGCGGCGAAAGCCGGTGGGGTAGTTTGTAATGAACCAGAATGCACCGGTTGCTTTATCGCCGATGGCATGCGTGAACGATTTACAAAAAATATCGAAAAATATCTTGGTGCCACAAAATAAAAAACCACCAAATGGTGGTTTTTAAAAATTCTGGTGCGAGCAAAGGGGAGCGACCCAATGATATATTCCCCAAAAAATTCCTTACCTTTGATTGCAGAACCATATTGTTTTTTACGTCAATTTGGTATCAGTCTTCGGGCTCATTATTACATAAAATGGATGTGCTGTGCAAGTGGTATTTAGTAGTTACTTCGCGGGCTAGTAATTACTTTTTGGATCGCCTTTATAGGATTTTTCCCAAATTTTGAAATGCGTTTTCACCTGCATCAAAAAAAAATAAAAAAGTCAGAAAATTTTTTGAAAAACACAGTTCTATATATCAGCAATGAATGTTTGGCATTAGAAAAAAGAAAGACAAGCATTCGTTGAAATACTAGCTCACAATAAAAAGATGTCAGTTTCTAATGCAACCCCATCCGGTTTTGTGAGCAGCCAGGTGGGGTTTCTTTTATAGCACAAATTCCCGCGGGCATATAAAAAAAGCACTGTGCTGAAACCCAATGTGACGTTTGCATACAGTTTTTTGTATGGCAAACGGGCATTGAAGATTTAATAAGACTCAATTATAGGGGAAAAAGATGTAGAAACAATGCAAAAATCTGTTTATTTACTAGCGATAGTATTTAGACATAAAACAGACCGATAAGCTTGCACTCGTTATTGTATTTGAGAGAACCATGGCAGCTCGTGATCGGCAGAAATCAGGCAAAAACTAGGAAAATGTTTCTAACTTTTTCCAGTTCTTTTTATAGTCTGCGAACATTCAAAAAGCAACAAAAAAGCAGGAGTTTTTCTATGACAGAGGACGAACAAATCGCAAAACAATTAGAAGAATTTCAAATGTTCTTTTACAACAAAATTCCCGCGGGAACTTCGGTTTATCACATAATTATACAATTTCCATATGAACTCAAAACCTATAACGCAGGTATCTTCGCATATAGACTCAAACTGTTAGCGAAATTATATGAAAAACGTTTGTGTAGATATGGTAAGAATTTTTATAAACACCCTTACCATTTAGATACGTTTTTTGAAAATGAATTCGAAACATCATGGTTTCATGTGCATATGTTAGGAACATTTATAGATAAATCAGGAACACAACTTCCGTTTGTTTTTGTTGAGAATTGTTTGAAAAAAGCTTGTGAAGGATTCAAACGACAATACAAATTGAATGGGAATATCAATTATAAGGTTCAACTGGTACCGTATGAAGATGCGTTGAATATTGTCGGATATTGTACAAAGGAATTTGTACGACCTGATTGGCTACCTATAAAAAACACCAAGTTTGGATGCCAACAACCAGATTTACAGAATCTTTACCAGGAAATACAGAATTTGCCAAATTATACCCCATTGGAACGACTTCGCTTATGGAACATGATAAACATAAAACGCCTGGGGGAAGGACCAAAAGCATTACGAACTGATCGATATTATCCGATACAAACCTTGTTTGACATTCATAAACACAAAAAGAACGGTAAAAAGAGAAATTTCACAAAAACTCAACGTAAAATCAGTAAAATAAAAACGATTGACGATCTCGCGGATGTTCTACAAGCGAAACATAGTGTAGAAATCGCTAAAAATGCCCGTAGAACGCAAATAAAGCTATGAAAAGGATCTTGTGCCATTAGAGGAAAATCTTATAGTCTCGTAGCAATTACCGCGGACTATAATATCTGCCCCCTGGTGGTATGCATCGCGGGCGTTTTTTACTGTGTAGAGGTAATTTCCGGACAAACTACGAATTACTACGTCTTTACCACCATTTACCCATTCAAATTTTACTCCAATACCCATTTTACATCCTTTTTTTCATTATTACCTTTATATTCACGTTTCAGATAGTTATAAACACTTGCCCGCGAAATATCATAACGTTTCATTGCATCTTTGATTGATATTTTCTTAGTAGACACCATTTCTTTCAATTCTTTAGCGGCATCTTCAGATAATTTCTCTGTTGATCCTTTGAATTTCTTTTTTTCTTTTGCTATAGCTATACCTTCAGCTTGACGAGCTTTGATTAGCTCGCGTTCAAACTGGGCTATGGCAGCAAGAATTTGCAGAGTTAGGTTGCTAATAGGATTGTTTTCCCCTGGTTCAAACCTCAAATTTTCTTTTACAAACACCACTGAACAACCTTTTTCTGTGATTTCTTTGACTAATGCCAGCAAATCGAACGTGTTTCTAGCCAATCGATCTAAACTATGGCATGTGATTTCGTCGCCTGGTCTCAAATTATCTAACATAGCCTGTAATTGAGGGCGATTTGTATTTTTTCCACTACATTGATCCATATATGCACGATCATAAGCACTTTCATTCAATACTTGCCTCTGGAGATTTTGGGTCACACTGGAGGTTCTAGCATATAAGAATTTCATTTTTTACATCCTTTTTGTCTAAGTAATTTCTTTGAGTTCACTTGGATTATACTGTTTTGTGTCTAAAAGTCAAGAAAAAAACTTCATTTAGACACTTTTTTGCTGTATAATACAAGTATACCCAATTTGGACAATAAAAAACGCCCATATTTTGGGCGATATAAGATGTTTTGATTTTATGAATTGTCCATTTGCCATTCAACTAGCTCAGGTATTATGCTAGATTTCTCGGTTTCACGTAACACTTTTGAATTTTGTACCTTATCAATCAGTGTTTTCATATCGTTGTAATTCAATTTTCCAACTTTTCTGATAATTTTATCAGGGCTAAACTTATAGACTGTTGAGCAGCATACATATCTGTCTTCACCTTTCAAGAAGTCATAATCGCGGGAACTTATAACAAAATCGTCATATATGATGCGGTGCTGGGTATTTATTACAAAGTATTTATCTTGTGATGCGGCAATACAAACGCAATGCTTCCTGTCCCGATGTTCTATCTGGTCACCAACATCCATAATAAACACATCGGCGATTTCCAACATTCTTACAATACCATATCATGGGCTAAATCAGCTAATTCTTCTTTTAGCCAATCTTCTTCTATCATGTCTTCAAATGGAATTGGAGCACGTTCAGCATCACCGCGGTTAGAATAATTCTTTATCCACGCAGATTCTTTATGATTTTTTTCTAACACATCTTGAAACGACAAACCTGCATACACTTCCACACCATGCTGTAAGGCTACAATATCAGATTCAGACAAATAACTAAGTTGTGGTTCGCGATCTGCTATCAAAGAATTGTTATCCCTATGGAAACCTATCCCAGGAGCACGTAATTTCGCGGTATCGTATAACCAACTTGGCACTGTGCCATATTCCATCGCCATATAACGATCACCTGTTATTGGTCTTCCATAAGTATTCAAATGCATTTTTTCTGCCTCAAAAAGGATTTTCCAAATGTTATACATATTGGATTCACCGCTCTTTATAATCCAAAGAACGGATTCAATAGCCTTTTGAGGATTCATATTGAAAACAATAGACATTTCATTCACCTAAGCTATATGATAAACACAAATTCAAACATGTCAAGATATAACCCCTCTCAGTAGAGATTATATCACAAAACGAGGTAAAAATCTACAGTTATTTGAATTCTAGCTTTGGCAACCCGTCAATAATATCCATGGTTTTGATACTGACATTGATCACACTAAGTAACAAATCCAGTATGTACCGCGGGCGGTTATGTTCTGTTGCCCAGTCATTAGGATCGTTCTTTATCTGACTTGCTTTATCCACTGTCACAGCATAACGTTCCATAATCCATTCTATCGCGGTCTTACCATTTACCACATAATCATAGGCACGCATCGGTATATTTGTGATTTTGATATATGGGTTGTATTGAATCGCGGTCTTGTCAGCCTTTGATATAAATTTCATTTTTTCAACGCGGAAATTACCAGATTCAATTCCTGTGACTTTGACATCTGGACATGGATCAACGTCTTCATAGTTCAGGTGCAGATCCGCCAGTTCGCGTCCTGCCTTACTAAACGCCCAAAAGTCAGCCGGTTTTTCCACCAATGGTATCCGCGGTAGCATCTTTTTCAAATCTGCAGCAAATTGGGTGCGATAATCAGGTGAATGCAAAATACCATAGACATAATAGAATATGTCTTCTTTGGTCACTTTGTTTCCGTACGCTTTGTGACACTGATCCAGGATAAAATCGGTTATACCATCACGTTTAGCATATTGCACTGATCCTGTATCAAACAAAGTCCCAACATTCCCATCAAGTTTTTCATAGTAATATAATGGGAAACAATGTGTTCCGCCATAAGTGCCGTAATTCATCAATGTTCCAACCATAAATGAACTGAAATCTTGCACAGAACCAGAATTAGGTAATGTGATCAAAAGATTGTTATGTTTTGGGGTTGGAAACAAACTGGGCATTTTTGCAACACAGTTGTTCATTTGTCGATCAAAATAAATGTTTTCTTTTACGAATGGTTTATATGTTCCTATAACAACAGCTTCTTTTGTAAAAGTATATTTTTTGTTTTTTGGTATATCTTTTCGTTGAGCTCGATCCCAAGAAAATTTTGTTGGATCTGTATCAATAAAATTCTCAACTTTTAGATTTGGGTTCTTGATAATTTGGGTTTGGAATTCGTCAACCTGGGAATTATAGAATTCGATAGCCTTGGATATATTATGTGCGACTTTATCCGCGGAAAAATTATAACACCATGAATCGCGACTTGTTGAAAGCCCATTAGAAGAAATTTCAAATATACGTTCTTTTTGTTTACTGTTTCCAATGGTTATAAAACTGGAAAACATGTCGCTTCTTTGGTTCAACCAATCCCCATGTTCATTCGGTTTTAGATTTTTCCATTCAAACTTACCATTAGTTACATCACGTAACTTTGTTATAGTTTCTAGTTTTTCAGCACGTGATAAATAATCGCCAATATCGTGATAATATATTGTGGCTTTACCTTTTTTGGTTTTGGGTTGTTTTACCAAAACGGTTATGGCTACTCCGGTCATAATATCAAAGACATTTTGTCCTTCGCGTTTCGCTGCATCACCAGATTTACCACGAATTGCACCACGTAAATTGAATACATAAATTGAATTGAATTCGGATTCTAATGTGCGTCTAAACCCGTCCATAGCATTACCATCAACCCATCCAGCATTCGTTACAAAAGCGATAATGCCACCGTTTTTATCAAGACGATCAGATGCCCAACGGAATGCTTTGATATATGAGTCATAAAGTCCGCGACTCAAAGTAGCATTTGATTCTCTAACATATGTATTAGCAATACGATCTTCTAATTTTGGATAATTTTGGTTTTGTGCGTTGTCATTGGCAGACTTCTGCCCTACAGAATAGGGCGGATTCCCGCATACTATTGTTATCGGTGTTTCACGCTGTTGTTTGATACGATCACTATTTTGATCCAATGATGTACCAAGTGCTTCATTTACGCTTATATCTTTACCATCAACTTTGACTGTTGATGCCATGTCTTCGTACATTTGGAAGGTATCAGTCAAACAAATACCATTGAATGGTTTATATCCGTTTTCCATACCAACCGCGTCATGATACGCGTTTTCAATGTTGATAGATGCGATATAATATGCCAACAAGACAATCTCATTTGCATGCAGATCATGTTCGTATTTATAGGGCAATGCATTCTGATCTATCAAACCGGTTTGTATCAATCGCGTGATAAATGTTCCTGTACCTGTGAACGGGTCAATTATATGCACGTTTTTATCTGATAGGTTGCGTTTGAATTCTTTTTTCAATACATGTGCCACTGAATTGTTGATAAAGTCCACAACTTCTATTGGGGTGTACACGATTCCCAGTTGTTCCACGACTTTCGGAAAAGCTGTTTTGAAGAATTTTTCATACAGTTCAACGATGATCTTTTGTTTTCCAATAGCATTATCTATACCTTCAACACGCATACGTACAGACTGATAGAAACGATCCAGGATTTGAGTATCTTTATCCATAGCATTATCTTCCAGGGCTTCTATCATTTTGGACATAGACTTTGATACAGGGTTGTTTTGGACGAAAGAATAGTTTTCAAACAGGGCTTCAAACACCGGTTGGGTGATCAAATGCTGTGCCAACATCTGAATTACATCGTCCGCGGTTATAGATGGATTCAAATTGGTACGCATTTCGTTCAAAAATGCTTCAAATTGGTGTTTGTGTTCGCCATCGGTAGAGATAAGCCTATTGATGCGTTCAATGTAATTCTGGGCGATTTTTGCAACGTCTTTTGCCCATTGTTCCCAATAGCGTTTATTGCCAACTTTTTCAACCATTTTGGCATAGATCGCATCTTGCCATTGTTCAAACGGAAATTGTATCTGTACTGGCTTGGTTCCTGGTTTTGGTTCGCCACCTTCTCCCCCAGGTTCACCATCCCCGCCAGGCGTTCCACCAATCAAAACACTACCACCACCGGTTGGACGATTTTTATTCAGTTCAATCTTGTTTACCATAGCATTGAAACGGTCATCATGTGCACGTAACGCATTCAATACAGACCAAACAACTTTGAAACGATCATTATCTTCCAGTGCTTCTTCTGGTGCTATATCGTCTGGTACAACAACTGGTATAATGATGTAGCCATATTTTTTACCTTCTGCACGTCTCATAACACGCCCGACAGATTGCACAACATCAACCTGGGAATTACGTGTAGACAAGAACATTACAGCATCCAAAGACGGTACGTCCACCCCTTCAGATAAACAACGCACATTTGTCAGTATACGGCATTCATTGGTATCGGTTGGACAGTTCTTTAGCCACGACAATTTTGCATCACGTTCACCGGCACCCATAGAACCGTCAATATGATCAGATACCACACCAACAATAGTTTTACGTTCTTCCGCGGTCAAACTGTCATAATATGCGTCTTTGTGTGTGTTGAATATATCTGTTATTTTTTTAGATATTTGTATTGTCTGACAGAAAGCAACAGCCCTATGCATTGGTTCCGGATCAGACGCACGTAACAAACCATCGTCTACCAACATACGTTTTGAAAGAGCATTTATACACCCAATCAACTTTGTAATATCGTCAGTGTTTACCTCATTTGTTGCATCGTTTATCACAGCCTGTAACGATGCCGGAATTTGACTTTCTTTCAGCGTGAGCACCAACACCTTATAATCTGACAGTAATTGTTTATCCACCGCTTCGCCAAACCCGATACGGTACATTTCTTCGCCATAGATTGCTTCATCGTCCATAGAGCATAATACCGCGTCATTCTCTTGTGCTTTTGCTTTGCTAGATTCATTATACAAACGTGGCGTAGCGGTCATATATAGACGTTTCTTTGCCTTGATAAATTCGTCCTTGTGCACCTTTACAAAATTTGCATCGTCTTCACCTTTCAATGTCACACCGGTTGTTCTATGGGCTTCGTCGCAAATAACCAAATCAAAGTCATATTCGCCTGGGTACAACTTATTCAATCTTTTCTGTGCATCGGATATAACATCTATGGACTGGTAAGTAGAAAACACAACATTCATTCCAGCTTTACCAGCGATACGTAATTCTTCAAACTGGCGTACTATATTTCCAACATCTGTAGAAGCCGGCATTGCCAAATCAACTACGCTGCCACTAATAGTATCGTCATTGCTTTTAGCTTTTGTAACAGTAGAGTCAGAACATATACAAATTGGGTTGATCGTGCATTCTGTTTCTGCCATCCATTCGCGTAAAGTCTGTCCAAGTAGAGCAATAGAAGGAACTAAAAACAGAACCAATCCATTTCCCTGTGTTTCGTTTTCCGCGATCTTTAGTGATGTGAATGTTTTACCAGTACCACAAGCCATGATAAGTTTTCCGCGGTCATGTGTTTTGAAATGTTCGTGTGTGTTTTCTAGTGCTGTCTTTTGGTGATCGCGTAGTTTTTTCTTCTCTGTACGTGCCTTATCGCCTGAAATACCCTTATCTAAAGCATCCCAATCAACCGGTGCATTTTCCAAATCATATAAACCATAACGTATAACTGGTGGCTGCTGATTACGTATAGCTTCTTCCGCGTTCTTGTTCCATTTGTTGGTTGTTGAAATGAAAAATCTCTGCGTAAAATGTGTTGTCTTCAGATCTTCGCCAGTAAATGTTTTAGACGAAGTTGCCAGAAATGTATCCACGTCTGGTTTGGTGATTTCTGCTGTCTCGTCATAGAATTTGCATTGTATAGCCCAATAATCTCCACCTGTTGTTTGTGCCACCAAATCAATACCTATATCCTGACCGCCAAAGTCTTTACGATACGGAAATTCATTCCACAACCATACATTCTTGAACAAACCCGCGTACATAGGCTCAGTTCTAAGAAAAGCCTGCATCAAGCGTTCAAATTTATCACCCTGATTACGTAAAGAAAACGCAGAATCACGATATTTATTCAATAATCCCCTAAAGGAACATACTATATTAGATTTAGCCACTTTTTCACCTTGTTTTACATAGCCAAATTCTGCCATAAAACAACTTTTTTTTCAACATGTTTTTATAAGAGAAACTAGTTCTAGTAATAAACAAACGAAGGATGCCTCATGCAAACAAAAAATGATTTGATATTCAGAAGAAAAAATGACGAAATAGTGGTAAAACGAGACGATGGAAAAACCTTATCGTTTCCCAATGCAAAAAAGGCTTGGCATAGTAAGAAAAATGGTGAAGATACTGTCGTTGTTGTTACTGCAATGGGTAGTCAAACACAAGTAAATAAATACCTAAGTAAAGAGTGCTAATTACTTATTAGGCTCCAGAAAGAATGTTGCAGAATTGTTATATACCGTCATTCCGCGGACAGGCTTCCCTATAACTTTTGATATTTTTTTCCTAAGTACAGGATCGTTCAACGGGTTGTTTGGACTTGCTATTTCTTCCGCGGCTGTGGTTGGCGTAGAATACATAACAGCCCCATTTCCGCTCCCATCTTTACTACTTGTTTTTTTATCACCCAGTAAAATATCAATATGTGGATAGTTTATTTTTTCTACTGCGTTGATAAGCGTTGATTTAGCTGTATCCATTGATAATTGTGTGTAACATCTTGCTGCAATACTATTATTACTTGGCTTATTTCCAGCCAATGCTTCAAGAACCTCGAGACCACCAACGTTTTCTAAATTGCAAGAATAAAAACATTTCTTCAATGAGTGAAAATCTTTCAACACTTTACTATCCTTGTCTGGTTTTATTCCCAAATAGGTAAATAGTTTGTTTATAGCTTGATTCATGTAACTATCTTTGTAACCTTCTTTTGTGGTTATAAATTCTTCAAAAATGAACGCGGAACTTCTATCTTTTTGCTTTCTTTCGTGTAGTTTCAAATAATTTTTCAATCCCAAGTCATTCAATAAAGTAGACGCTATTGGAACCAGCCGCTCAGATTCTTCTGTCTTCAGCTTTTTTTGTTTTTCGCGAACATCACCTTGCTCAACTAAATAGTCATTTACATGAAAATAGATAGTATTGTTCGTCAGATCTATATCCTGATGGCGTAAAGTGTTTATCGCATTAGCACGTGCCCCTGTATAAAGAGCCAATAGAATTACAAAATACCATTGTTGCGGGTAAGTACACAAAAGTTCAATCAAAAATTTATCGTCTTTAGCACATTTGTCTTTTATAGCAAGTAAGTCAGATAAATCATTGTTTTTTACTTTCAACATACATTCAAAGAGCTTTTTGTAATCCTCTTCATCAAATGGCACACGTTTTTTTGTTTGAGCTAAATCTTTTGATGCTGTTGTAGTAGTCAATTTTAGCTTTCTGATCATTTTATCTGTGTTTGTCAAACCATATTCATTGTCTGCTGTCATGATTATTTGTCGCATCAAACGAAAATGCTCTTTTATAGTCTTTTTAGTATACTTTTTCCCTTTGTGTTTTCCCGCGGGCTGTTCATATTCAAAGAGTTTTGTTTTCATTTCGTCCAATTTGTTTGGATTTGCATCAAGCTCTTCTATAGTAGAACACTCAAGCATAGAGATCATTGCTTCTACACGTGTATCTGCTGTTTTTTGATTTTTTGTATCGAACGCATGATCAACCTGGTTTTTCCATATTTCACTAATGGAATGACCTGGTGTTTGTATTTTATTCGTATTTTGTATAATATCTGTCATACATCGCTCTTTTTGTTTATTATACTTTTGTTTTTCTGTTTGATGAGATGATAGCATAAATTTGTTTGGTGTAAAATTTTTTTTAGTAACTAACTTAGTAACTATTGACGGATTATCGCGGATTCCTAAGAGATACATCGTTTCTAACTCTAAAACGAGGTACTGTGCTAAAACAGGATTCCGCGTTCGTAATGATTTGAGAATCCGCTTTCCTCTTACCATTCTACGAAAATAAAAAATACCATTGCGGATGCACAGGTTACGCGTTGGTGCAAGTGGTATCATTTTTACATCATTCTGAAAAGAAAAAACCGTCGATTTCATTTCGTCACCTCCTAAAAGGCTCTGAAATCAACGGTTTTCTAGAATACTTGGTGCGAGCAAAGGGGCTCGAACCCTCGACCTCAACCTTGGCAAGGTTGCGCTCTAGCCAACTGAGCTACGCTCGCACTGTGTGAAGTATTTTTACACACAAAAATTCAATTTGCAAGCAAAAAATATTCCGCATAACCCTGCCCCATGCGGAGCGGTGTTTTTTCACAAATCCGTCCCCCCTTAGGCACGGTATTTACGTGAATTATGAATTTGCATATTTTTTGCCCCTGGCGTATGTCGCGTGTGCGTAGTAATTTTTTGCGTTGCTGTGTTATAAGCACGTGCTTTGGCGGATTTTTCAATTATTTTTTGCAAACGCGCGATTGCCGCATCGACATCGGACGATTTATTTCCGTTCTTTTTTGCGTGTTTATAATTTTCCAGTGCGGATTCGTATTGCCCTAACTTTTCACGTGCAACACCGGCGTTATAGTACGCGGCCCCATATTGAGATTTATCTTTGATTTCTTTGAAAATTTTGCCTGTGCATTCAAGTGCACGTTCGTATTCACCAAGGTTATTATACGATGCGGCCAAATCATTCCAAAGCAATGCATCGTTCGGATTGGTTTTTAATAGTTCCGCAAACCCGGTCGCCGCAAATTTATAATCACCAGTTTTAAAAGATTTTACCGCTTTATCATAACTCGTTTGATCAAAGTTTGATTTTGCAACAATAAAATCTATCGGAATTCCAGATTCGACGGCCTTTATCGCCGCACGTCCACCGACGGTTTGGTTTAACACATCTTTTACAATTGGGCTGTCCCCTTTTGTACGGGCAGTATTCAATGCATATTGCACAGTTGTATTATCAAATTTAAAATGCTCGATTGATAATACACAGCCCTTTGCGTTTCTTTTGATTCCTGTTGCAACCTTATCCAACGATATTTTTGAAAAAGCGTCTTTTTTCAAAGTCAATAAATCGTCAACTGTTATCAACCCCGTGGCGTAGGCCCCGCACCACCAACGACGCTTTAGTGTGCCTTCGCGCCACAAAGGATTTTCGGGCAAATTGTGTTTGAACGCATCCATTATTTGTTGGTTGTTTGCCGCATTGTTCAAACGTGTTGCGATCGATGCCATTTTTCCAGGCAATTGGTACCCCAGCATTAATAAACCTATTATCTGTTGATGATTTATGTTGTTTTTACCATTAATTGCAGATTTAAGTGATTTGAATGTTTCAAAACGCAGATGCAAACGAAATTGCTCTTCACATTGTTCACGATTGAAACCCGTCGCCATATCTTTATATTTTCCATTACAGGGATGTTGAGTAATTGCGCCGTTTTTATTCACAGTATATACCCATGTTAAACCGTTCCAATATGTATAACGTGATTCTTTGGTATGTTTTTTTGGGGTTTCGCGATATGTTTCCAATTCTTCGACCGCGATAAACAATTCAGGATAATAATGCGCCATGGCCAACGAAGTAAAATCACTTGGTATTTCTGGCTCTTGGATTATTTCTTTTTTTTCATCTTCTTTATCGCGATTTTTATTATTAATAATTTTTCCAGCTTTGGTTCCAATAAACGTTACCAACCCAAGGGTTGCAATACCAAATAAAATTTTTTTAATTTTGTTTTTTGAATTCGAATATTTTTGCATATATACTCCCTTTTTTCTGTGTGTACTTTACCAGAAAATGAATTTTGGATTAAACGGTTCAAACACCGCCCCGGATGGGGCGGTGTTGGTAAATAACCATTAAAACCATTTCCATGGTTGCAGCAACTTCAAGAAACTCATCGCTGTGCGTCGGTCCGCAAATGTGTGGCCACAGCGCGGGCATACAATGAACGGTGCAATTGTTGCCTTGTATTTACCGCGTATAAATGTCCAGATATAAAGCCCCAAAGCCCAAGCCGCGATTACAAAACCCCAAATCACATAGCCGAAATACTTATTCACGGTTTTGATAATCGTTTGAACAAAGTCCAAATTAGAATTCACCAATTCGCGATAAATCTTGCGTGCGGTCGGCCAAGACGACGGTTCCCACGGATACACATGTTTAATATCATATTTCGTGAACAGCATTGCAACCGCCGAATCCATTTGGCTTTTGATTGCGGCATCGATTACTTTATCAACCTCTATCTGTGTAACACGTGTTAATTCTTTTTCAACGCCGTCCAATTTTTCGTTCACCATTTTCGCAACGTTATCAACTTTATCCACCGCGGCGTTCGCCTTGTCCACCGCACCATCCGCAGTGTCCAGCACATTATCAATCGCATCTGTTTTTACGCCAAATTTATTTGCAAGTCCGGTAAGTCCGCGAACACCCGATGTTTTTTCTTTGACCTTGGCGGTTTGTTCTTTTGCTTTGGCTGTTGTGTCGGTCACCTTATTTACCTGATTTTCAACCATTTTAACCTTGTCAATCGCAAACGCGACGGGCTTTTCAAGGTTTATTGCATTTTTAATTCCGTTCAGCATTCTTTCGTATTGTTCCGCGACATTGCGTTGCAAATCATAGAAAATTGCAACAACGGTCGATTGCTTTATCGAATCAGAATATTTATTTTTGACATGCAACGGAAACCACACAACGAACGCAATCCACAAAACAGACACGATTAAAAATATGCGCCGCGCGTGTGTCACGACGGACGTTTTCTTGGCGACGGTTTTTGCACCACCGCGGTCGATTACTTCGATTTCTTTTTTCTTTGGCATGTTTGCTCCTTTGCTTTAATTATTTTCATTTTAACAAAGAAACAAATTTCATTGCAACGGAAAATTATTTTTTCAAAAAGACCACCTTCCGGCTTCGCCGTACTCCTCCACAGGAGGAGAACTAACCCATATAATTCTTTATAAACTCTGCCTTGAATTCGGCAAAACGCCCCTGCTCTATGCTTTCGCGGATGCCCTGCATCAGGTCTTGATAGAACCAAAGGTTATGCCCGGTAAGCAGGGTTGCGCTCAAAATTTCGTTGCACTTTATCAAGTGGTGCAAATACGCGCGCGAAAGTTTACACGCCGGACAACCACATTTGTCGTCCAATGGCGCATCATCATCGCGGTATTTCGCGTTGCGCATATTCATTGTGCCATGGCGCGTAAACGCCATCGCGGTGCGACCCGCGCGCGTTGGCATAACACAATCGAACATATCAACGCCGCGTTCCACCGCACCCAAAATATCCAGTGGTGTTCCAACGCCCATTAAATACCGCGGTCGGTCGGTTGGCAACATTGGCGCGACAACCGATATCATATCGAACATAACGCTTTGCGGTTCCCCAACCGCAAGGCCGCCGATTGCATACCCGTCAAACCCAATTGCGGTCAGTTCCCGTGCGGACTTTTCACGCAGATCTTTATAATCCGCACCTTGGACAATGCCGAAAATACCATAGCCCGGGCGATCAACAAACGCGTTTTTACTGCGCGCCGCCCAACGCGTCACCATATCAACATTTTTTTCCGCGCGTTCGCGCGTTGTCGGTAAATGCAGGCATTCGTCCAAAACCATTGTGATATTGGAATCAAGTTGGTGTTGAATATGCACGGAATCTTCGGGGCGCAAAAAGTGTTTTATTCCGCCGTCAATGTGCGAAGTGAACTCTACGCCCTCTTCCTTCATTTTTACCAGGTTCGAAAGCGACATAACCTGAAAACCGCCACTGTCGGTCAAAATCGGCCCGTGCCAACCACTGAATTTGTGCAGGCCACCCATCTTTTCCACCAAGTCACCGCCGGGCCGCATCATCAGATGATATGTGTTGCCCAAAATCACTTCGGTTCCGGTCGCGCGAACCTGATCCATCGTCAACGCCTTGACCGTTGCCGCCGTTCCAACCGCCATAAACGCGGGCGTTTGAAATGTTCCGTGTGCGGTTTCCACCGCGCCCCGCCGTGCATTTCCATCCGTTGTGATAAGATTAAATTTCAGTGACATTGCTTATTTCCCTTACTTAAAATTATCTTTCCAAATTTTTTCTGTATCCACGTTATGTTCTGCGCCGAATGTCATGATGGACATTGTGCCATCAAAAAATCCAGTTGCAGAATTTATTACTTCATCGGCGGTAATTTCTTTATCAATTTTTATCATATTATCATAATCGTAAAGTTTACCAAAGTCGACCCAATGTCCAATCAGAACATCACAACGACGCACCGCAGATTCCAAGAAATCCGCATCCATCAATCGATGTATATTACGAAATCTGTCTATTACTGGTTGTGTAATTTTATCAATATTATAAATACGATATGCGGTTTGCGACATAAGTGCGATCGCTTTTTCCAAGTTTTCCGGCGATGTTTCCGTATGAATTCCACGAACCCCGTCAAATTCATTTCCAAACGATGTCATTCCAAGACCGTAAACAAGACCATTTTGTTGGCGCAAAACTTCACCCAATTCTTGGCTAAGATATTCGCGAAATTTTCCTTCGGCCATATTGATCCGCAGGTTTTCATAAGTGTCGGCGCGTATGTATGGAAACAAAACATCGACACAAACATTTTTGATACTTGGTTCAGACAAAAATTCTGTGCATGGTGTATAATTCAATTCTGTGTTTTTTAATACATCATGTGTCGGCAAGAAATTAAACAAATCTTCAATTCTTTGCAACAATTCCGTCGCATCGTCAATGCGCCCTGAAACACATATCGTGCAATTCTTGGCAGACAATCGTTTTTTTAACCAATCAATCATTTGATTACGCGTAAACGATTTGATATTTTCCACCGTTCCCAATGTTCGATAAGCGGAAAATCCGAATAAATTTGTTTCTATGAAATCGACGTTTTTTCTTTGATTATTACTTTGTGCGCGACGCAATTCATCCAATATAACACTGCGTTCGATTTCTATTTTTTCTGCATCAAACAAAGAATTTTTTAACTGGTCGGCAAAAACCTCTAATAAAACATTTATATTTTCCGCGATTATGCGTCCATAAAATCTTAGCGATGAACCAGACGTTGACGCATTTGATGCGCCACCCATGTTTTCCAAAAAATCGCGCAGTTCTTTGCGCGTCGGGAATTTTGGTGTTCCCTTGCATAACATATGTTCACAAAAATGTGTTATTCCAAATGTATCGGCCGTTTCATCACGAGAACCGGTCGCAAAACTAACCTTTATTGCAACGGTTTCTAAATCCATTGGGTCAAGGATTACCGTTATTCCATTTGATAATTTGTGTAGTGTCGGTTCAAATTTCATCCTGATCCTCCTTTCTAAACAGCAAACAACAATCGCCATAACTGAAAAAGCGATATTTTTCGGCGACGGCGTGGGCGTATGCGGCCTTCATTTCGGCAAGTCCACTAAACGCCGACACCAACATAAAGAGTGTTGATTTCGGCAGGTGGAAATTCGTCAGCAACACGTCAACCGCACGGAATTTATACCCCGGTGTGATAAAAATATCCGTCGTACCACAAAACGGTGCGACACGCGCACGTTCCCCTCCGTTGGAGGGGTGGCACGAAGTGCCGGGGTGGTTAGACAGCCAGTTAAAAACACCGTGAGGGTCTTGCAAGACATCTTTGGCCTGGATATGTATCACCGCAAGATTTAAAGATTTTAGATATTCATCACGCTGCCTATCATAATCAACTTTTGTGTCATGGGTTTTATCGTCAACCTCGATAACTAAAAATTTTGACGCACAAAAGAAATCAACGATGTAATTTCCAATTATTTTCTGTCTATCAAAATCCAGACCATTTAATTTTTTATTTTTGATTTCGTTCCACAATAATGCCTCGGGCAAACTGCCAGCATGACGCAATTCGCGTGCACACTCTTTTAATTTTGGGTTAAATGGTAATGTGCAATAGTTTGCGGTGTCTCTAACCACCCCGGCGGGTGCTACCCGCCACCCCTCCAAAGGAGGGGAACTTGACGCGGCGGATTCCAATGTGCGGAGCGTTGTTGTGCCGACGGCGATTACACGCGTTGCGTTGTTTATAATGTCGGCCTGGGCGGGTGTGATTTGGCACCATTCACTGTGCATTTTATGTTCGGAAAGGTTTTCAGTTTTAACCGGCATCCATGTTCCCGCGCCAACATGCAATGTGATTTTTACTATTTTTGCGCCGCGCGCCTCTATTTCATGCATCAATTCATCGGTAAAGTGCAAACCCGCTGTTGGCGCCGCCATTGACCCAAGTGGGTCCGCATAAACCGTTTGATAGCGCGTTTGGTCGGCGATTTCTGCGTCGCGTTTCATATACGGTGGCAATGGCATTTTACCAACACGGTTCAGCACATCAAAAACATTGTCACAATTGAATCGCAACAACAGGCCGCTTTCGTCGTCTTTATCCATAACGGTTATTGTTGTGCCGTCCGCCATGTTTAGCGTATCGCCGATGTTTATTTTGTTGAACTTTTTACACAGGCCCCACCAATTTTTATCGTCAACCGCGGTATGTAATGTGATTTCGTGACCGTCCGCATCAAAGCGCGCCGGAATTACCCGCGAATTGTTGAACACAACAACATCGCCGGGGCGCAGGTAATCTAAAAAATCACGAATATGTTTGTCAGAAAGGATGACACCCCCACCCCGCCCTGCGGGCACCCCTCCGAGGAGGTTGGCTTCGCCCCCGCTGGGTTCCACCACCAACATACGCGAAGCATCGCGCCGTTCCAATGGATGCGACGCGATTAGTTCCGGTGGTAATTCAAAATCAAAATCCGACGTGTGTAGCATTGATTTGTAATTATCGGCTTTGTAGTTTTTGTCTCAACCTATCAAATTTTTCAGCTTCTTTTTTAACTTTTTCGTATTTCTCGCGATGAGAAATACTATCATTTAGATACAAAACCTGGTTAAAGTTAAGAACTCTGTGGTTCTTATAATATCTTTCACCCCTCGACGAAGAACCGAACCCAACCCGAATTGTCACAGTATCACCCGAAGCACTGTACTTATAGTCATAATCGGCACTTTCATAAATTCTTTCAATGTCGGTTTCAACATCTTTTAATACCAACACCGGTCTGTTATCAATGGTTCCTATTTCGGTAATTACATTTTTATGTTCATATTTTTTACACCCGGCCAATCCAAACAAAAGCAAAAATCCCAATGTTTTATAATTCGGGCGGATTTTCATATTTTGATTTTTCATTTTTGTATCCTTTTATTTCTTAAACTCTAACCCTTGGTCGGTGTAATTTTCGGCGGTGTTTTCCCAGTCCGGTTCCACACGCACAAACAAATGCAGCCGCGCGTTTACGCCCCATTGATCTTGGATATCATGCCGCGCCGCCGTGCCAATTTTTTTAAGTTGCGCCCCTGCACGTCCAATCACAATCTTTTTATGTGCGTCACTTTGCACGACGATTTTCTGATAAATATCAAGCACCCCATCGGTATCAACCTCAACACGTTCCGTCACGACATTTATGTGATACGGCAATTCTTGGTGAATATAACGATAGACCTTTTCCCGCGTCAATTCCGCAAGGTACAGGTTATCCGGCACATCGGTTGCATCCGCCGCATCAAACAAATATGGCGATGCCGGCATAACCGCCGCCAACGACGTCAACATTTCCGCAACGCCGTCATTTTTCATTGCCGAAATCATAAAGATTTCACGAAAATCCGCCATTTCATTTAATTCTGCGGCAATCGGCAAAAGTTCACTTTTCTTTACCGCATCGGTTTTATTTAGCGCAACAAACAAATTTTTATGTTCGCGGATTTTTCCGATAATTTCACGCACCGTATTGGTGATTCCCTTGGTCGCGTCGATAATCAACAAAACCGCATCCGCATCGGAAAGCGCGGTCATCGCCGCCGAAACCATTGCGCGGTCAAGGCGACGGGCGGGTCGGAAAATCCCGGGGGTATCAACAAAAATCAATTGTCGTGCCCCAACCATTTTAACGGCACGCAGGTTCGTTCGCGTGGTTTGAACCTTGTGCGAAACAATCGAAACCTTGCGCCCCATGATTTGATTCAACAAGGTGCTTTTGCCGGCGTTTGTCGGCCCCGCAATTGCGATAAATCCAGAATATGTCTTGTTCATACCATAAACAATAGCACACATATTTCAAAAGTGAACAAAAAAATCCCCGTTGTAAAACGAGGATTTGGAGGTACACACATGAGAAACTTTTTAAATGCTGTCGGCATTTATCCAGCGTCCGTTCTTTAACAGACCCGGCGCCATGCCTTCGCCATTGCGCAGTGCATCAATCACGCGACGCGCGCCGGCGGCATCAAGATTTACAATACGAACCTTGTACATATCGCCTTCTTTTACGACAATTGCATCGCCATAATTACGCATTTTTTGCAATAATGTATTCGCACTGTCTTCGGCATAAAACGCCGCAACTTGGACACTGTAGTCGCCGGATGCGACCGGTGCCGGTGCGGGCGCAGGTTCGGATGTTTGAACGGGTTCCGCAACAACCTGTTGCTTTGCAACCGTTTCCGTGGCCGGCACCATCGCGGTTTTGCCAACCGTTGCGGTCTTTACCAACATTGTTTGTTCAGGCATAATCTGAACCTGGACCTTGGATTGATTGGTTACGCCAATCTTTTCCGCGGCGGCCGCAGACAAATCGATAATACGTGTATTTACAAATGGACCACGATTGTTTATACGAACAACAACCGATTCGCCGTTTTCCAAATTTGTAACCTTGGCAATCGTGGGCAGTGGCAAAGTTTTGCTTGTTCCCAACATTTGATTCATGTTGTATGTTTCACCGTTGCTTGTTTTCGTGCCATTTAATTCAGTTGGAATTATACCCGCCATGCCGACCTGGTTATATGTCCAATCTTCGGCCGGGATGTATTGAGTATCTTCGACCTTGTACGCATTTCCAACATAATAACGTGGTGCCGCCGCAAGCAGATACGAATCGTCATTTACCGGCGCCGGTGTGGTTTTTGCCTCTGTGGCAAGGGTTTCTTCACCGATACCATCGGAACCATAATCCGAACTACCTGTCTGTGACAAATCGGCGCAACCCGCGATCAACGCGGTCAACACCGCCAAAGATACCAATTTTTTCATTGATTACTCCTTACATTCTTTATGCGCATATTATACCATATAAAAAAGGTGGTTTCAACTTTTTATTTTTATATTTTACGATTTATTAAAAATGCAATCGGCATATAGATAATTCCATAACCCGCAATCGCAAGTCCAAGTGCAAAGATACTTGTCACCGGAACAAACCAAAGTCCAACCCCAAGTGCCGCCGCAATTACACCAAACACAACAATCGCACGAACCGTTCGGCCATCAATTTTGGCAAGTCCACGCCGACGACACGCGCGCCCCAGCAGGTAATTTTTCACATAACCACTTACCACCACACCAATCGGAATCGCCAAATATCCAACGAACCAGAAAAGTCCCAAATATATCACCGACGCAACACCAAGCGATACAACACTTGTTTTAACCGGTGTTTTTACATCCTGGGATGCATAGAGCGTTTTACTATAAATCTGACTTATCAGCATTGCGGGCAGAACAAAAACCTGAATCATAATTGCGATTGCAACCGCGTGCGTTGAATGCGCCGTCCATGCGCCGTATTCAAAAAGATATTTTATTATCGGTTCCGCCAACACGAACAATCCCGCCACGCACGGCATAATCAACATCATTGATTGGCGCATCGAAGAATTTTGTTGGATATGGACACTGCGCATATTTTTTTCGGCGATTGCATTTGATATCGACGACATTAAAACCGTTCCAACCGCAAGTCCAATCATCGCAAATGGCAACTGAACAATTCGGTCGGAATAATAAAGCCACGACACCGCGCCACTTTCAAAACTTGCCACCAATGTCCCAAGAATTATAGTAATTTGATAAAAGCCGTTGCCAATCAAACTTACACCGAAACGTTTGAACATCGTCTTTATCGCCGGCGTCCATCGCGGCACCACAAGGCGCAAACCAAAATGTTTCCTGTGTATCCGCCACAGCAGTACCAAACATTGAATTATTCCGGACAAAACGACCGTCCCCGCCATTATATACAGAACCGTATCCGATGCGCCAATGTGCATTGAAAACAGCAACGCACCGATAAGCATTATATTCAACAACACCGGCATAAACGCCGCAAGCATAAACCGCGAAAACGCGTTTAGCACCGCCGACAAAAACGCCGCCGCGCAAATGAAAATAACATAGAAAAACATTATGCGCGATATAACAACGGTCATTTCCATTTTACCCGGCACATCCGCAAACCCGGGCGCCAGGCCCCACACCACAAGTGGCATAAAAATTTCAAAGACCAGTGTTATTCCAAGCAATATGACAAAAAGCCACGAAAAAACATTTTTTGCAAACGATTCATCATGCCGTGAATCCGCATACATCGGAATAAATATCGCCGACAATGCCCCTTCGCCAAGCAGGTCACGAAACAAATTCGGCAATTTGAACGCGGCAAGGAAAATATCCGAAAGCCGCCCCGCGCCCAGTACACGCGCGATTAGCATATCGCGGATGAATCCGAATATGCGACTTATTCCCGTCATGGCACCAACGCCGAAAATATGTTTGCCAAGTTTCATAGTTTGGATTATACTAAATGCGAACAAACAAAATCAAGACAGGAATAAAAAGAAATGAAAAAATTATTTTTACCGCTTTTACTGGGGATTGCCGTTGCCGGATGCAGTGGCGACGCCGATAAAATTATAACGAATAAATCGATTACGGAACTCTATGACGATGCGTACGGCGAATTTGAAAAGGAAAACTATGACGATGCGGCCGAAAAGTTTCAAATGGTTGAAACACAATACCCGGCAAGCAGTTGGTCGGCGGACGCGTTGATTATGGCGGCATATTCACAATACTTGGACGATGATTTTCCGGGTGCAATCCTTACCGCCGACCGGTTTATGCGGTTTCACCCGGGACATCGGGATGTGCCATATGTATTATACCTGCGCGGGATGTGCTATTATCGCCAGGTTAGTGATGTCCGCCGTGAACCGGGCATGTCGGTCTATGCATTACAACAATTTCAGCAAATCGTTGACCGGTTTCCACGGTCGCCGTATGCCGAAAATGCCAAAAATAAAATCAATATCCTAAAAAACTATATCGCGGGCAAGGTTATGTATTCCGCGCGCAACGATATGCGTAAAGAAAACTGGGCAAGTGCAATTACAAAGTTTCAATCTGTTATAACCGATGCGCCCGAAACCGTCATGCCCGAAGAGGCGATGTATAGACTTACTGAGGCATATACCGCAATTGGTTTATCCGAACAGTCGGACGGGTATGCCGAAATGTTGAAACTAAACTTTCCGGACGGCAAATGGGCGAAAAAGTTGAAAGATAAATAATCGATGAAAAATCTTACTGACCAAGATATTGCAGAAATGATTGGTGCGGATTTTTCGCCGGACGATTCCGTGACGCGGCGGCGGGTGCGAACCGAACTGCACCTGTCTACGCGAATACCCGCGCACGTGCATGTTCCCGAACACGCGACACTTGATTTGCATATGAAAACAATCGAACAGTCATGGGATGAAATCATGGAACTTGCGTTATCGGGGGTAAAAGATGCAAAAATCATAACGGGGGCAAGTGGGATACTGAAAATCAAATTCCAAGAATGGGTGCGCGAAAGTTTGCTTTCACCATATATCGTTTCATGCACACCGATAAATAACGGCAGTTTCGCGGTCAAATTCCGCAAATCGAAAGATGACTAGTGACACATCCTGTGTCCGGGTTCCATAAAGTTTTTTGGGTTTATCGCATAACCATCTTTCTTTACCGCGTAATGCAGGTGCGGTCCGGTTGAAAGGCCGGTGTTGCCCGTGTATCCAATAAGGCAACCCGATGCGACCGATTCACCACGCGACACAGACACCCGGCTTAGGTGACAGTATTGTGTTGCGTAACCACTTGGGTGTTTTATGATAATTCCGTTGCCACAGGTTCTGTTCATATTGAATACTGTCACAACAATCCCGTTTGCCGGCGCGTATATCGGTGTTCCCGTGTTTGCCGCCAAATCAATACCATAATGAATCTTTGTTTTGTTGTACCAAGATAATTTTCTTTGCACGCCATAGTCAGATGTTATGCACGTTATATACCCAAGTGGTGACCCGTACGGCACATTGGTATTTTTGAACTTTGTGTTTTGAATTGCACATTGTTTGTATTCAGTTGGAAATGGCGTATCAAGGTTCCCCTGGTCATCGTCCCACGGCATATCTTCGGCCGGCGGGATTAAATCGCCGTCTTCGGTTTCGGTGTATCCGTAATCGTCCACCAAATCTTGGCGGACCATCGCATTACGGCGTTCCATTGCGGCAATTTCATCTTCGATACTTGGCAACGCATACGCGCACCCCGAAATACATTTGCCGTTTTCATCATATTCGCTTTCGTATGGTTCATATCCGGCGGCGTTTAGTGCCATACGGTCAACAAAAGGCAAATCCGCCGCGACCTTTGGAAATTCCATTGGCGCAAGGAACCCGGCGAAAACCGCCGTGTGCGTAAACATTGCAATTGCAAAAGAAATAATCGCCCCGCCCCACATTATGTATGTATTTTATCATATTTAGTGATTAGTGCAAGTGTAAGTGGAGAGTGAGATTTTTGTTGAATTGCGCCACATTGTTTCGGTATGATTGGGGTATGGGAAAAGTCAAAACTGTTTATGACCATATACGTGCAAACAACGTAAAAACCGCGGTGTTGGTGGTGCTGTTTCCGGTTATTTTTATTGCGTTGGTGTTCATCTGTGTTTGGTGTGTGCAACCGTTAAATGATGCAATCAATACAACCACTATGGTGGCGGTGCCGACCGTGGTGGTGTGTGTTATTTGGATGCTGATATCATGGGCGTTTGGTGATTCAATGATGCTTTCCATGGCGGGCGCAAAGCAAATAAACGACACCGACCCGGAATACCGGTATATTTACAAATCGGTGGAAAATGTCGCAATCGCCGCCGGATTGCCAACGCCACGGGTTTATGTTATCGAAGACGGTGGCCTTAACGCGTTCGCAACAGGGCGCGGGCCGCGTGATGCGACGGTGGCGCTCACCCGCGGAATTATCGAAAAATTGGACCGACCGGAACTGGAAGGTGTAATCGCCCACGAAATGGCGCATATTGGTAACCGCGACATACGACTTGATATGTTTATCATAACCGGCATTGGCGTCACGGTCTTTATTGCGGATATGCTGGGGCGGAATATGATGTATGCACGTTCGGATGGTGATGATAAAAACAATGGCGCGACGGTGATAATGATGGTGTGGTTGGCGTTCACACTTTTCAATGTTCTGATTTCGCCGATTTTGCATATGGCGATTTCGCGGCGGCGTGAATATGCGGCGGATGCGACGGGTGCGTATATAACACGGAATCCGCGGGCACTCGCGGCGGCACTGCGTAAAATTTCGGAACATTCGGTTGTTAAAAACCTTGATGGGCGCAAGACGATGGCGGCAATATGCATCGCGAACCCAACACGGGCGCGCGCGTTTTTTGGCGAAATTATGTCAACCCACCCACCGATTAAGGAAAGAATCCGGCGGTTGGAAAGTATGTAGTGATTAGTCCGTCACGACCGCGCGGCGGGCGTGACTGACTAACCACTAATTAAATCTTTTTTCTTGCAATCGGAATATTTTGGTATAGAATAGTTTGCGTTGCACCCATAGCTCAACTGGATAAAGCGTCTGACTACGGATCAGAAGACTGAGGGTTCGAATCCTTCTGGGTGCGCCAGAAATTCAAAACCGACCGTATATGGTCGGTTTTTAATTTTTGGAACAACGCACCCAGAAGGATGTGTGCGAGCCCTGTATCGGCGCAGCACACAATACGCAGATGAACAATTAGTAAAATTTTAAAAATTTATGCAAATAAATTTTTTAATTTTATTTATTGTTTATCAAGGGGAATGAATGGATGCGCCAGGATAAAAACAAAACACGGTTTAACACCGTGTTTTATTTTTATCGTCGCCCCCCGGGGATGCGAACCCGGTAGAGTTGCGAAGCAACGAAGGGTTCGACAATGAGTAAACGAAAACAAGCAATAGCGCAGTTTGAGTGCTAACGAATGCCCCGCAAGCATTTATGCCGAGGGAAACCAAGTAGATTTTGCAAACGAAGTGCAGCGAAATCGTCACGGGTTGCGCGCAACCGGCACATATTTATGTGCCGAGTGAGCGAATCCTTTTGGGTGCTTGTTTTTTATTGTTTATCAAGGGGAATGAATGGGTGCGCCATCTATTTCCACATATTGACTTTTCGAATAAAATACATTATAATTCACATCATGAAAACGCAGATTGCATTTTGTTCTTTCGTTTGGTGGCTGTAGTCACAGCCAGTACTTTTTATACCCATTATATTTTTTTCAGCTCAATTTAGTTTAATCATAAACAAAGGATTTTTATTATGAAAAACAATGAACAAAAGGTTATGTTAACCGGTGTGCGCCCCAGTGGGAACCTGACGCTTGGCAACTATTTGGGGGCAATTAAGAATTTTGTGACGCGTCAAAACCAATACAGGAGTTATATCTTTGTTGCGGACTTGCACGCAATAACCAGCCCCCGCGACCCAGCGGAATTGAAAACGGCAATCAATGATTGTATGGCGATGTATCTTGCATGCGGTGTTGACCCAGAACAAACAATTGTATTTCGGCAAAGCGATGTTTTGGAACATGGCATTATGGGCTTTATAATGACGTTTCAAACGCATATGGGCGAATTGTCGCGTATGACCCAGTTCAAACTGAAATCGCAAAATGTGGGCAAAAACGGAATCGATACGGGGCTGTTTGTGTATCCGCCGTTGATGTCTGCTGATATATTGCTATATAACACAGATATGGTGCCGGTGGGTCTAGACCAGCAACAGCATGTGGAACTAACACGTGATTTAGCACAAAGATTCAACAAGCGATATGGCGACACATTTAATGAACCAGATGTCTATATCGCACCCGTTGGAAACAAGATATTGAATCTGCAAAACCCGACCGAAAAGATGAATAAATCGGATGGCCCGAACCCAGGGACAGTCTTTTTGATGGACAATTTGAAATTGGTTCGCAAAAAGATAATGTCGGCGGTCACAGATAGCGAATCTGTGGTGCGGTTTGATGAAGAAGCAAAACCCGGCATTTCAAATTTGATAAGCATACTGGCCGCGACAACCGGCGAAAGTATAGAGAGCATAGAAAAACGCTTTACTGGGCGCGGATATGGCGATTTCAAGCGAGAAGTTGCAAATGCGGTCTGTGATTTGATTGGCAATATTCAAACAAAATACCAACAATTCAAGAATCCGGATGTATTGGATGCGATTTTGACACGGGGCGCGGAACGCGCGCGCATTGTTGCGGCGGAAACCCTGAACCGGGCAAGGGTTGCGTTGGGCCTGAAATAGAAAACGCCCCGAACGGGGCGTTGATTTTTAACCTTTTTACTTTTTAATTCTGTGCCGGTGTGCCGGTTGTTTGAACCGGTTCGGCGGGTGTTGTGTCACCGGTCACGTCGGGTGTGGGGGTTGGTTCGTTTGCCAATTCATCCGCCGCAAGTTCCGTGCGAAGTTCGCTTTGCGCGTTACCCGCGGTTTTTGACGACACAATCGCCAATGCCGCACACAAAACAAAAAAGATTATCGCAAGCCATGTGGTTAGTTTCGTCAGGAAATTTCCCGCCGCCGCACCAGTCAGTGCACCGCCAAACATAGATGCCGCGGATGAACCGGACATACCACTGCCCTCGGACTTTTGTAACAAAATAATTCCGGTCATGAATACCGCAACGATTATTAGTAATACCAGTAAAATTGAAAACATTTTTTATCCTTTTATTTCTGCCACATTTTAACCATCAATTTTCTTGGTTGCAAGTATTTTCAGTAATTCGGCCGCGGCGGCGGAGCCGGCGGACTTTTTAGATGGGCCGTCACCACTTGCACTTTCGCCCATGGCGGTGACCGTCACGGTGAATACGGGACTGTGGTCTTCGCCCGTTTTTTCCGCATCGGCATAGACCGGCAATGCGCCGTCCGCATGTTTTTGCACGAATTCTTGGAGCATTGTTTTCGGGTCTTTTGGTGGGCGCAGTTCCGCCGCCGCCAAATCGTGCCAAATGCCACATACAAAGCGTTGCGCATTATCAAAACCACCATCAAAGAATATCGCCCCGATTACCGCCTCCATCGCGTTGGCAAGCATGTGCCGCGTGCGTCCAGCGGTCATATGACTGTGTCGAACCTCTTTATGCAAATCGAACGAACGCGCGACATCCGCCAATGTTTCGGTTGACACCAGCGATGCAAAACGACGCGCAAGTTCGCCTTCGTTTTCGTTCGGGTACATCGCGTAAAGCATGGCCGCAACACTTAGCCCCAAGACACGGTCGCCCACGAATTCAAGGCGTTCATTGTTATGATGACTGTTCACGCCACGTTGCGTCAGCGCAAGTTCTAACAACGATTTGTCTTTGAATTTATAATAAAGTTTCATTTTAATTTATGCCTTTGCCAAATCTGTTCCAGCGCATTTTAGCATTCCAATTCCAAAAAGCAACCATTGGCGATGCATAATTGTGCGAATACCACACAAACCACACGCGTCCCAAGACATTATCAACCGGAACGAATCCAACATCCGCGCGGCTATCGTTACTGTTGTCGCGATTGTCACCCATAAAGAACAAATGATTTTCCGGCACCAGGTATTCCATCGTATTATCCATCGGGCCATTGTCGGTGTATTCAATTATACTGTGTTCGATGCCGTTCGGCAACACTTCGGTATATTCTGTTGCGGGAAAAACACCGCAAAGACCGGGTGTTGTACGGCAAATGTGGTCGGCGCGATATTCGATTGTGTAATTAAAATCCGCCGGTGCACCATCAACCAAGATTTTATTTCCGCGAACCTGCATATTTTCATAGTAATAACCGGTACTGCGCAGCGACCGTGGCAAAACCGCAACGACATAGGGCCGCGGGTCGCGCCGTTCAACCATTTCGCCATTGATATACAGGCGTCCTTCGCGCATTTGAATCGTATCACCCGGCAGGCCAATCAGGCGTTTTACATAATCCAGTGATTCATTTTTTGGATTACGGAATACGATAACATCGCCGACCTTTGGCATACTTTTGAATATGCGCCCATTCCACAGGTGCCATGACCCAAACGGGAATGAATACCGCGAATAACCGTATGACCATTTAGTAATAAAAATATGGTCACCGATGTGCAGTGTCGGTATCATAGACCCCGACGGGATATTAAACGGTTCAAGAAACAAACTGCGGAAAACGACGGCGATAAGGATTCCGTAAAACAGTGTATCAAACCATTCACGCAGGCGATTTTTGGGCTTTTTTAACATTTTCTTTCCTTTCTTTGTCAATTTTGTGTTTTGCATTTTAGGACTTGAATTCAATTATGGCAAGTATATAATACAAAAACCATGATTTCTTTGGCTTCTATTATTTTTAACGGAATGGATGCGATAAAAATTGATGTCCAGGTGCAAATTTCCGCGGGCCTTGGGAAACCTGATTTCAAAATTATCGGGCTTGCCGACCGCGCGGTCAAAGAATCCGCGGAACGCATTGTAAATGTACTTTCGGCGTTGGGCCTGCAATTACCACCAAAGCGGTTGACCGTAAACCTTTCGCCGGCGGATGTCGAAAAAAGCGGCGCGCATTTTGATTTACCGATATTGTGTGGAATACTTTGCGCATTCGACATTTTGCCCCAAGATAAATTATCAAAATATATTATTATTGGCGAAGTCGGCCTGAACGGTACGGTTGTAAAGACAAACGGTGTTTTGGCGGCGGCCGTATGGGCCAAGAAAAACGGATTTGGTATAGTATGTCCCGGCGACCAAGGGGCCGAAGCGCGATGGGCCGGTGATTTGGATATCCTTGCGCCGTTTCATGTTTTGGAACTTATCAATCATTTTAATGGAAAAAATCCACTTTTGTTGCCGGATTTGCCGACGACGCGTACGGAAAACACAAACACGACCGCCGACATGGCCGAAGTGCATGGCCAGGCGGCGGCAAAACGCGCCATCGAAATTGCGGCGGCGGGCGGGCATGCAATGTTGATGGTTGGGCCACCGGGGTCGGGGAAAACAATGCTTGCATCACGATTGGCCACGATTATGCCGGAAATGACCGCGGATGAAGTTTTGGAAACATCGATAATTTATTCCATCGCCGGGAAATTAGATAACAAAACATTAGTTACGCGTCGCCCGTTCCGCAGTGTGCATCATACTTCAAGTCCGGTTTCACTTGCGGGCGGTGGTTCGGATGCACGGCCGGGCGAAATATCACTTGCGCACAATGGTGTTTTGTTTTTGGATGAATTGCCGGAATTTAATCGCGCGACACTTGAAATTTTGCGACAGCCAATGGAATCAGGGAAAATTATGATTTCGCGTGCAAAGCGGAACGCGACATATCCCGCGCGGTTTCAACTTATCGCCGCAATGAATCCATGTCCATGCGGACATTTGGGGAACGCCGCACTGTCATGTTCCCGCGCACCCAGGTGTGCCGAAGCGTACCAGAATAAGATTTCGGGGCCACTGCTTGACCGTATTGATTTGCATGTTGATGTTGACCCGGTGAACCCGTGGGAAATGAAAAATAGCGCGCCATCGGAATCCAGTAAAACAATACGCGCCCGTGTGGTTGCCGCACGCGAACGACAAATTTCCCGCCAAGGGTATGTGAACGCATTGCTGGACGGGGCGGATTTGGAAAAATATGTTGTTTTAAGCGATGAACTTACGACCTTTCTAAATAACGCGGCGGAAAAGATGGGAATGTCGGCGCGTGGATATAATCGTATAAAGCGAATTGCACGAACAATCGCGGACCTGCGCGGGGGCGAACATATTATCATGGATGACCTGGCCGAAGCGATTTCGTATCGCCCAATAAACCGTGGAAAATATGGTGTAAAACTTAAAAACTAAAACTCAACACGCAGGCCCAACATAACATTTGCGTATATCAAATTTTTCGCACTAAACCAATCCATGCGACGCGTATCATCAGAATTTACAAGTGTATATTTTACACGCGGTAAATACGCCGCACGTAACCCGAAATCGATAAATATATTTTCATCGATTCCGAACGAAAACCCAAGTGCCGCAAGACCCGCGACATTTGTTGTATTTGTTGTTGAACGATTAAATTGTAAGACACCATTTGAATTTACGGTTCCAAAATTGGTTAAATCTTCGACTTCGGATAAATCGCCCCATGGGTCGGCCAAATTCATAACTGTTTGCGTATCGGCGTAGCCAAAGCCCAAACCGATATACGGAATCATCGTTCGAATCGGTTTTTGGATTCCGTCAAAGAAATCATAAAATGCCATAAAACTGATTATATCTGTTGCCATTGTGGATTGGATGCTGCCACTGTCGACATGCACGGAATACCCTTCGGAAAGTGGCATGTTGCCTGAAAATAATGGGGAATGATTATAATCAACCTTACTAAAATGATCCCAGCCCAATTCAAGTCGCCACTGTGGTGTATTCGGCAAAATCCAACCGATACTTGCGCCCGCCGAAAAACCAATCTCTTGCAAATTTTCCGCGCCCAACGCCCCAAGTGCCCCAGTGCCGGCGTATTCCGCGCCACTGTATGAATTACAACTGCCCGTGGCATCGGTTGGGAACACGGCACCCGTTTCGGGATCAACACAGTATGAATATATTATCGACCCAACCTCGTTCTTTATTTTGGAAAATGCAAATGATGCGCCACCACGCAAAGATATTGTAGTGCGTGAACCGTTATCGCCATATCCCGTATCATACAAATATCCACCGGTATATTGCCAATTTGCAAGCGCCGAACCCGCGTAAATACCGCACAAAACGGCGACTAAAGATAAAATCCTACTTCTCATAATGCTTACATTATATCATAATTTTTCAGAATAATAAACATAAAAAGTGTTTAGCGTAAGTGATTAGTGGTGGTATTTGAAAAAACATGGGGCGGTGCCCCATGTTTTTATTCGTATTCATTTGAATCATCGTTTTTTCTGAAAAAACGATCTCGAAACCTGCCAAACGTACGGTTAGCAAGATCATTGGCACCGGAAATAAATCTCTGACGATTGTCGTGAAACCTCCGTCTAAAATATTCGATATTTTCCCGACGATTTTCATCACGTTCCTGGCGCGATTCTTGTTTTTCTTGTTCGTCAGTGTAATCGGATGAACGCACGCTATCGAAAAAATCTTTAACATTCCGTGGTGCCGAGCTAAAGTCACCAAGTCCGGCCCAAAACAAGGGGAGCGTATCCGTATTTGGCTGCTGATTTGGTTGATGATCCACAATTTTTACAAGTCGTTTCCCTTCAATTTGTTCATAAGCGGCCATGTCACCGATTTGGATATTTAATTCCTTGGCTATTTCATTAAGATATCGAATTTTATTGTGCTCACGAACATTTCGTTTTGCATAATAACTTGTTTTGCTTAAATAATCTATGGTGGGTCCAATGAATAATTCACCATCGGCGGATAAAGTAAATACAGGATACCAGTTTCCTTGTTTTAACAAATCCGGTTCTTCGGTATTATTAAAAATTTCATCCCCATTGGCGCGAAAGAACGGTATGCGCAACCCGTCAACATCAACCACAACAATCGCGTGGTCGTCATTTTTCATAACTGGGTTTCCGTTCCCCGTTAAATCGACCAAACGAACCGGTACACCACGTATTTCCATGACAGATTTTGGAATAAATCTAACATCATTTTTGTATGTGTTTTGTTCCATTTTTTTCTGCGTTTCACGCATTGGCATTTCGAAAACCCTTTTGGGTTGTTGTCTATCTGTGTCGCGTTGCGCAATTTCTGCACGTTTTTGTTCCAAACGTCCGGGTTTCGGTGTGGCGAAACGAAGTTTTGATTCATCCAAAGAATCCTTACCACCAAGGGCCTCGATTTTATCACGTAACTTTGCCCGTTCTTCTTCCCATTTTTCGTCCGATACTGGCCGCCTTTGCATATGGCGTTTATATTGGGCCAACAAATCTTTTAAATTTTTGCGACGTTCAATTTCGGCCAATGCCTGTTCGATTTCAAACGTAGATGGGTTTCCAAGTTCCGCCGTGAATGAATTTATTTCATAAATAAGGCGACTTGCCTGTTTCCGGAGTTTAAGGATTTTATCTCCACGCGAGGACCGACTTTTTGCACGAACAGTTGCAAGTTGTGTATGCAAGTCATTCCAATGTTCGGCCTGGTCCTCGGTCAATGCGAAATCAGAATATGGTTCATATTTCCGGCTTTCGGGATCCGGCAACGCAACCGGCATATCTTTTAAGCGCAAATCGGGCACCTGTTGCGGTTGTGATAAATTGACCACTGGTGGCACATATTCCTTTCGGCGTACCGGCGATGGGGTATTTTCCCCTGTGGTGCGCAATTCTTTGTCCCGTTCATCCAAGATGACCGGTGGTAATTGTTGTTCCTGGGGTTCATCCATTGTAAATGTTGGCAATTTTTCTTCCCTTCCATCATTGCTAATAAACGGCGGAACATTTTCCGTCACAGATTCATTGCGACGATTACCGCGAACCCGGTCAAGGAATGAACCAACACGGTCACGCAGGTTTTTTAGGTGTTCACGGGGCGTATAATTTCCAAAGGCCGCCATTCCGTAGCCACGCGCCGGTGAATGTAAATAAGCATCTGTATTTATGTACATTTGTTCATTGTCCGTGGATTCTGTAGTTTCTGGCGACAAATCCGGTTCTTTAAGTAAGTTTTCTGCTGGTGATTTTTCAAACGAAATGTCCGTTGTTTTGGTCGGCAAATCTGTAATTGGCGAATAGGTTTTGTTTATTGTACGCCCGAACACATCACCAACTTCCCCTTTAACACCAAGATAATTTGCATCCAGGAATTTGGCTGCCTCCATACCGGCGGGGTCGTAAACACCGCCACCGACCGCATGTGCCGCCTGTGAAATCAATTCTTGGGACACATTGTATGTATTACTCCATGCAGGTGTGTACGCCAAACGCGACGGTTGCGATATTTTCATCGCGCGTAATATACGATATGGGTCAAGGTTTGTGTCATGGTCAATATTATATTGATTTACGGCATCGATATCTTGTTGCAAAATTTCCGGGTGATTCGGATAATCGTGAGCGTACCAATTCTCTACTGCGGTTTTTGCGCTTTGTAACATTTCATCTGTATAGTGCATAATTGTTCTTTCGTGTGCTATCACGTCAGATTCCTCAGGCACTTCACTTTCTACTGGTTCTGTAGTTTGGAATTGCTCGTTATTTGGCTTTACATAATTATAGGCATTGGTAAACGTATGTGCCAAGGCCCGCCCCGCAAAACCACCACCAATAACCGCGCCCGCGTTTGCAATTGCCCATGCAATCGATTCCGCCGCGGACATTTTTGCATCGCGTGCATCACGAAATGCCGCAACCGCATTATTAGAACCTCCTATTGACAAAGCACCATATCCAAGCCACTTTGCCGCTGTTGCCAATCCCGCCACACCAAAACACATCGCGACAACAGCCAAAAGACTTGCACCCAACGATGCAACAAGACGTTTATTTTTCAAAAATGTATTAATATCGGTTGGAAGGCCGGCTGCTTCTTGCGCATTTCGCCAACGTGCAATTTGAATTACACCCATACCAATCGCGGTCATGACGCCGATTACCGTAACAGTCATAGCAACGGATACACCGGCTGCGGCTGCGGCCGCAGTTGCAATTGTAGTAATAAGTGCACTTGCAACAAGCCCACTTAAAAAACCTTTTAAAATACGTGTGAATAATTCTATACGTTTTTCGCGTTTATCAATTGATCGACGAATCATACGAACATCCGCCATTTTATCAACATGCTTAATTGGTTGGAAAACACGTCCAAAGAATCCACTGGCCTTTTCAGAAAATAAACCAAGTTTATTTTTAATGCGCGCCGCCCAGCCCGCAGTTGCGTTCATTTGCGCATCAATTGCCGCATTGTACCCAGCATCTGATATTTGTCCCCCCATAGTTGCAAGATTAGCAACAAATTCATCGCGATATTTTGGATCTGTAAACAGTTCTGGATTTTCTTTTGCACCCTGGACGATTTTATCTGCGGCATCAATTTCGAATAATTTAGTTAAAACTTCCTCGTTTAATTCAAACTCCAACGCTTCTTCATCAACATCGTTTTCAAAATCAGCAACATGCTTTTTTGCCACATCGTGACGCGCCAATTCAACAACAGATGCAAGACGCCCATCTCTGATGATTCTAAAACCATGCTCATATTCTTCGTATTTTTTCGTATCACCACGTTTACCTGATGTAAATTGCGGTATAATCTCCCCTTTGGAATCCAGGAATTTATATTTTGATAATTTTTCCTTGGTTTCTTTGAAAAGTTCCGCACGATTCAACGCACCATACAACTCGTCCCAATGTTCTGCCAATCTATCCGCATCTTCACGACGCAGATTTTTCAACCGCCACATATCATCATAATCAGAAATAACACTTTGAATCTGTTGCAGATTTTTCCGCATTTCTGCCACTTTTTGAGGTTGTTTTGTAATATCTATTTCTGCCAAACGGGCATTAAGCATATTTCCGAAACCTTCGTAAACATCGGCAATATTGTTTGTATCCACAAGTGGCCATTCATTCTGATTAACCACCATACCACCGGAATTTGCAAAATCCGCCGACAAATCATCAATACGCGCGGCAAGTTTTTCAAGACGTTCTTGTTGACCATCTTCACCTTCACGTACACGAGCAGCGATTGCCCGATACGCACCACCTAAAATGACAGGTGTTGCCAAATCAAGTCCTGCCATATCTTCGCCAACGAACAAATCACAAAAATCCAAGCGTTGCCCAGCTGATAATTGCGGAACCCTCGCCAACACTTTCAAGGATGTATCAATGTCGCCTGTCTTAACTTGATCCACTTCACGTTTCGATAACAACCCGACCACTTTACCTTCAAAATTCGCCCCATTAATAGAAATGTTTTCATATGCCACAGCAATTCGTTTTACAAAGGCAAGTAAATTCTGGTCTGATGTTTTTGCGCGAACGCGCGTGTAATTTTCGTTAACCTTTTGATTCGTCGGCATGATATAAATCCCCCTTTTGTTTGTTTTTTGTATTCTATCACAAAAGTTATTTTAATGAAAGTGTTTTTATGATAGTATGTTTCATATGTTGGTATCACTTGTTTTATTGATTGTTGGTTTTGTACTGCTGGTGCGCGGGGCGGATGCCTTTGTTGATGGCGCGGTGGATGTTGCACGACGTTTTAAGATTCCGCCGATTATAATTGGAACAACACTTGTCGCCATCGGGACCAGTGCGCCAGAGGCCGCAATCAGTATTACCGCCGCAATTGCCGGGTCGGACGGCGTTTCAATAGGGAATATTATCGGCAGCAATATCACAAACATTTTCCTTATCTTGGGGATGACCGCGGTTATCGGGGCGCTGCCAATTCGCGAAAATACCAAATTCTATGAATTGCCGTTTGTGGGGATTATAACACTGATGCTCTGTTTATTAGGTCTGTGGTTTGGGGAAATATCGCGCGGGGCGGCGGCGGTGTTTTTGGCACTGTTTGTCGGGTTTATAGTTTACACAATTATTATCGCAAAAAAATCAAACGAACCGACAGAAGATTACAAAAAAATTCCAATGGCTGAAACAGCTGTTATGATTATCGCCGGTATTGCCGCACTTGTTATAGGCAGTAATTTAATCGTGGATTCCGCAACGGATATTGCGGCGCGTGTTGGCGTTTCGGAACGCGTGATTGGGCTTACACTTGTGGCGCTGGGGACCAGTTTGCCCGAATTGGTGGTATGCATTGCCGCGGCGATAAAACGCGAATATGATATGGCGGTTGGGAACATCGTTGGGTCGAACATTTTCAACATTTTGTTCGTCCTGGGCGCGACGGCGGCGATAAGCCCGCTGCCCTTTATGGGTGCATTTGTGATGGACGGGTTGGTGGCGTTGTTGGCGGTCGCAATGCTAATGATTTTTGTGGCGCGACGGTCACGTCTTTCGCGTGTTGGTGGTGTTTTATTTCTAATTGCGTATGCGGTTTATGTTTTATATTTGGTCGCATAAAATTATCGAACGAGTTCAAATTTTTTGTTTCGAAAAGCAAAGATTTGCGCGTTATTGATATGCTGATCACGGGCGAATTTCACAAATTCAACAGGGTTTATATATTTTCCAAATTGCAAATAATACATCATGACCCGCATTGTTCCGCCATGCGACACAACCAATGTGTTTTGGTTTTTGTCGATTTCGTTCAGAAACCCAGCCACGCGTGCAAACATATCGGGAATTGGTTCAGCATTGATTTTTTGTGGTGTTGATAATAGTACCCCTATTATGTCCAAATCAATTTGCCCCGGTTGCATTTTGCCTAAATCTCCAAAATTGTATTCACGTAGGCGCGGGTCATATTCAACGGTTATGTTAAGTTGACTTGCAACAATTCCGGCCGTTTCCGTCGCGCGTGAAAGGTCCGACGAAACGATGCGTTTTATTCCAAGTGGAACAATTTTTCCCAGCGCCATGGTCGCCTGGGCCCGACCTGTATCATTTAATGGTACATCATTTTGCCCTTGAATTTGTCCACCAAGGTTTGCATCCGTTTGTCCATGTCGCATAATGTAAAGCATACGGGGATTATAGAACGGAACGCGACGAAAGGCAAATTAAAAAGTTTCTGGAATTTTTGTCCGCCTGCGCTTTCGCTAACCGATCGCGGCAAAAATTAAAACCGCCGAACGGCGGTTTGAATTTTTGGTGGAGCTGATCGGCCCCGGCCTACGCCGGGGTGACGACAAATTGCATTCGCAATTTATTTTTACTGCACTGTGTTTGTAAAAATCCGTCCGATCGCGGCAAAAATTAAACCCGCCGAACGGCGGTTTGAATTTTTGGTGGAGCTGATCGGACTCGAACCGACGACCCCTTGCATGCCATGCAAGTGCTCTACCAACTGAGCTACAACCCCATATCGAACAGGTATTTTATATTTCTTCTTGCCAAATGTCAAATGGATTTGCTAACCTGTACCCAACAAGCAAGGAGATATATATATGGACTATCAATCTTTGAAATCAGAAGTTGAACAGAAAACCGCGCAAACACTGGACGTTTTGCGTGATGAATACGCGGGACTCCGCACGGGGCGTGCATCGGTGCATTTGCTTGATGGGGTGCGGGTGCAAACGTATGGTTCCGATATGCCGTTGAATCAATTGGCGACCGTATCAACGCCGGATAATCAGACACTTTCCGTCACCGTTTGGGATATTGGAAATGTCGGTGCCGTTGAAAAGGCGATTCGTGATTCAGGATTGGGACTGAACCCTATGAGTGCGGGTGGCGTTATCCGACTAAATATGCCGCCACTTACCGAAGAACGGCGCCGGGAACTTACCAAAGTCGCGGGCAAATACGCCGAAGAGGCAAAAATTTCTATGCGTAATATCCGCCAAGATGCAATGGGCAAAATTAAACGCGCCGTCACCGACAAGGAAATTTCTGAAGATGACCAACGGAAATATGAATCCGACCTACAAAAGGTGTTTGATGCGCGCGGCGGCGAAGTTGATGCGATTGCCAAACAAAAAGAAGCGGATATTATGTCGGTATAACAAAACCAAAAGCGAAAAAAATGTTCAAGATGTTTAAAAAGAGAGAGAAAACCGCACAGCCGGTGAAAATTCCAAAGCATATCGCGTTTATTTGCGATGGGAATCGCCGCTGGGCCGAAGCGCGTGGTTTGCCACCACTTTTGGGGCATCGTGCGGGGATTGCAAATTTTGAAACCTTGGTCGATTGGTTCATCGCGCGCGGTGTGACAACGGTGACGTTCTTTATATTTTCAACGGAAAATTGGAACCGGTCCGAAGAAGAAGTGAATTTCCTTATGGACCTGTTTTATACCGAATTGGAAAAGAATTTGAAACACGCATTGGAAAAAAATCTGCGTTATCGGGTGATTGGGACGCGCGATAGACTTCCCAAAAAATTGGCAAAAATGTGCGACGAATTGGAAGAAAAATCTGCAGAAAACACCGGTGGCACGGTTGTGTTCGCACTGAACTATGGCGGGCAAGATGAAATTGTGAACGCCGTAAATGCCGCGATTGATGCGGGCGCGCCGGTCACACGTGAAACATTTGAAACATTCCTTGATACGGGGGATTTGTTACCTATTGATTTGATGGTGCGAACAAGTAATGAATTTAGGATTTCGAATTTCTTGCTATGGAAATTGGCGTATGCGGAATTACTGTTCGTGCCACAACATTGGCCGGATTTGGTAAAGTCCGAAAAACTTTGGCAATTTGTTTTGGACGAATATGCCAAGCGCAATCGTCGGTTTGGTGGTGGCAAGAAAGCAAATTATTCTGGGAAAAAGGATAAATAAAAAATGTCGGATACAATGAACAGGATTTTGGTCGCGGCCGGTTTGGCGTTCGTTATCGGTGCCGCCGCATGGTTGGAATTTTTGGGGATTCACGGTGTTTATTGGCTTTGTATCATCGTGGGTTTGGCGATGATTGGCGAATTTGCGTATTGCCTTTGGAATGCGCCACGTGCGATTATGTTCAATGTAAAAAATCTTGTTTTATTCGGAATTTTCCTTGGTCTGTTGGGGGTTGATTTTGTTTCGCTTTTGACACTTGGACATCGGCCGATGTTATTGTTGTTTGTGCTGTGTGTGATATGTGCGGCGGATGTTTGCGCGTGGCTGTTTGGGCGTATAATTGGTGGCGATAAACTTTGGGAACGAATTTCGGAACATAAAACGTGGGCCGGGCAAATTTTCGGTGTTATTGGCGGAACGGCGGTTGCGGTTCTGTATGGATATTTGACACTTGGTGCGTTTGCGCCACAATTGCTCTGGATTGGAATTAGTATTTCGTTGCTGTCGCAATATGGCGATTTGACCGCAAGTTTTGTTAAACGCCGGTTAAAGATAAAAGATTTTAGTCATGTCCTTGGCGCGCATGGTGGAATTATCGACCGCACAGATGGTTGGATTTATGTGTTGCCACTGATTTGGATGATACTTGCGTAGGGGGGAAAAAAGAAAATGCATACGATAACAACGATTATTGCATTATTGATTGTCCTTGGGGTCGTGGTGTTTATTCACGAACTTGGGCATTTTTTAGCGGCGCGATGGGCCGGCGTACGCGTTGATGCGTTTTCTATTGGATTTGGCCCCGCGATTATAAAATGGCACGACAAACGGGGCACCGTGTGGAAAATTGCATGTTTGCCCCTTGGTGGATATGTTTCCATTTATGGTCAAGAAGATATGTTCAATCGTAAAAAATACAATGATTTACCAAAGGCAAAAAAGGTTGGGCATTACCTGTCGGCGCCGGCGTGGAAGCAAATGATTATTATCGGTGCGGGCGTGTTTATGAACTTTGTTTTGGCATGGGCAATTTATTCTGCGATATTTATGTTCAAACCGCGCGATGTGCAATTACCCGTGGTTGGTCAGGTTATTCAGGAAAGTGTCGCATTCAATGCCGGCGTTAAACCGGGCGATACAATAGTCAAAATAGATGATGCGGAAATTACAAACTGGGGCGAATTGGTTATTGCCAAGGAATTGGCCGGCACACACGATGCGGATGTTGTGATTATGCGCGACGGTGAAATCGTAAATGTAAAGTTGTCGCCGGCGGCGCGGTGGGGCCTGGTTGCGGACGGTTCAAAAACCGAACTTCGTAAAAAGGGGTTCTTTGGGGCGTTATATGCCGGCGCGCGCGAAACATATTATCAATCGCGAACATTGGTTGTTGTGTTAAAACAAATCATAACCGGCGATCGGTCTTCGAAACAATTGGGTTCATTTATCACCATTGCCCAAGTATCTGGCCAGGCATTGGCGGCGGGATTCTTTGCTTTGCTGTCCATTATTGCGTTGTTGTCGGTGAATTTGGGTGTGATAAACTTGCTTCCGTTGCCGGTGTTGGACGGCGGTTATTTGCTGATATTACTTATCGAAGCGGTGACACGCAAAAAATTAGGTGGTAAGGGTATGGAAATCGTAATCGTGTGCGGTTGGATTTTTTTGGGTTTTGTATTCATGCTGACCATGTGGAATGATATAGCGCGGGTGTTTGGGTTATGATGAAAAAGATTATTTTTTGTTTGGCTTTGTTTGTGATGGGCGTGGCGCACGCGGGTATTTCGCGCATCGATGTTATGGGCAATAAACGTATGGATGCGGAATCTGTTCGAATTCTGGCGGATGTTAAACGCGGCGAAAATGTGGGCGTGGAACGCGCAAACCAAATTGCAAAAAAATTGCAAGAAAGCGGATATTTTTCCAAGGTATCCGTGCAAAATGTCGGCGATGTGCTTCAAATCCGCGTGACCGAGGCCCCAATTGTGAATATGGTCACGGTCGAAGGGAACGATGATGTTTCAACCGATGATTTGAAAAAGGAAATTAAACTTGCCGAACGCGCGGCGTTTGATGAATCGGTCGTTGGTGCGGATGTTGGTCGCATCCTTACGGTTTACCAGCGCAAGGGTTTTTTCGGCACAAAGGTTGAACCAAAAAAAATCTTGTTAGACGACAACCGCGTGAATGTTGTCTATGAAATTACCGAAGGGCATCCGACATACATTGAATCGATTGAATTCGAAGGCAACGAACGGTTTAGTGACCGGACATTGCGCGGGGAAATTCTTTCGCGCGAACACGCGTGGTGGCGTTTTATGTCGCAATTTGATGTGTATGACGAAGATAGAATTCAATACGATCAACAAATGCTGCGTCAATTTTATTTGCGTAATGGGTATGTCGATTTTCAGGTTAAAAGTGCCAAGGGAACATTTACGCCCGACCGACAATTTTATTCTGTGGTTTTCAATGTGGACGAAGGTGAAAAATACAAGATTGGCAAGGTTGAATTGGATAATCCTTTTTCGGATGTCACGGATGCAGAACTGTTTGATGTTATGAAAATTTCCACCGGCGACACGTATAATGTTGACGATGTCGAAGCAACAATTTCCGCCCTTCGTGGTGCGGTTGCGGACTATGGCTATGCATTCATAAGTGTTGACCCGATTCCACAGAAAAACGATGACACGCGCACGATTGATTTGAAATTCAAAATTCAAAAAACAAATCGAATTTATTTGAATTCTATCAATATACTTGGCAATGTGCGGACGTTTGATTCCGTGATAAATCAATTGATTCCGATGCGCGCGGGTGACCCGTTTTCGTTGCAAACAATTGAACAGGGTCGGCAACGTTTGATGCGTACGCGTTATTTCAAAGATGTTCAAATGGTGCCAAGTCGTATTCCCGATGCGAATATGATGAATTTGGATATCAAGGTCGAAGAACAACCGACGGGCGAATTGTCGGGCGGGTTTGGTTGGTCGAATATAAACGGGTTTATGGTTGATGCGGGTATTACGGAAAATAACTTTATGGGACGCGGTCAAACGGTGCAATTACGCGGTTCAATCGCCCAATATCAAAAGCAAGCGTTGTTCAGTTTTACCGAACCGTTCCTGTTTGGGCGCGCGCTATCGGCGGGGTTTGATGTGTCGTACACAATGTATAACTATAAAAAACTTGGTGGTTTTGGGTATGACCGCGATTCACTTACCATTGCGGGGCGGCTTGGGTGGCAACTGACCGACCATTGGACCCAGATTTTACGCCTTTCGGCGGCATTTGATCAAAACTATGATTTGCAAGAAGGCGGGTGGCGCGATGCGACGCTGTATACCCTTGGGACATATTTTAAGTATCATAATTTGAATACGAATTTTGAACAAAACACCCACACCGGGGTTGTTGGAAATATCGGCGTTGCGTATACCGGGTTTGGCGGAACGGAAGAATTTTTCCGGTATAATGCCGACGTGATTGGAATGGTGAATTTTTGGGACGACCGGTGGCAGTTACGTTCTTCATTAGAATTTGGTTATATTCAAACGATTGGTGGCGATTATGTGCCGCGTGTGTATCGGTACTTTTTGGGTGGTGAATCATTGCGCGGGTTTGATGTTGCCGGCGTGGGCAGTCGTAATTGGGCATATCCGTCATATTCATTGGGCGGTATGTGGAAGGCAAATGGTTCAACGCAACTGAATTTCCCGATATTTATCCCCGATGAATACCAGATAAAGGGTTTTGTGTTTATGGATTACGGTATACTTGGCAAACCGCCCGCGCGTGAAGACACTTACCTTGGGCAACCGAATTATATCGAAAGTGGTTGGCGTACATCTGCGGGGTTTGGTATATATTGGAACACGCCGATGGGGCCGATGAATTTCAGTTGGGGTTGGCCACTAAAAACCGGTCCGCATGACCGCGAACGCCGTTTCTTGCTTTCGTTTGAAACCCAGTTTTAACTTACCTTTTATTTACACTTGACCGGGGGCGGAAGATTTTTTTATAATCAAAAAAAGCAAAGGGGGAAAGTGATGAAAAAGTTTATACTTGCCATGTTTTTGGGACTGACGCTTGCCGGCTGTGGCCAGATTTATGACCGCGAACCGGTTGGAATTGGATATGACACAAACGAATTGAAACTTAGTCCGTGCGCATGCATTATGGTTTATCGCGCATAGTCGGCGCGGCACCGCGTAGGGGGGAATTTTGGATTACCCAGAAGATTTTGATACGCCCGCATTTCCCGCAGGGAAACGGATTGCGATTTCCCGCACGTTTGGTGTGTGGGTGATGGTTGCGTTCTTTTTGACCATCGCATGCTGTGTTGCGATACCGTGGTTGCAAAACAGTCGCACCGTTAGTCCGTATGTGATTTATGTTGATGGTATGCGCGGGAATTGGCAATTGGTGGGCCAGGTTCGGCCGAATATCGTTGTGCCGTATTATGATTCCGCCCAGCGTGCATTGGCCGGGATTTTTACGAAAAAATGGTTCACTATTTCCGATAACCCGACATTGAATGCAAAAAATTGGGCGACGTGTAATCGGGGTGCCGATTGTGCCGACCGCATAAGCAACACTTTTGAATCGGATGCCGGTTGCGATTTATATTGTATGGCGGGCGACAATATGTTTCATTCCTTTACCGAAAAGGTTTTGCCGATGTATCGGTCGTATGAATCTATGGGGCAACGTTGGTATGTTGATACGAAAAAAATTAGTGTTATGCCCAGTGGTGAAATAACCAAAGATGGCGGAACCTGGGTCGTGCGGACGTCGGTGCGGTCGAATTTGAACGGCGATTTTGATGTGATTGCGTATGTAAAAATCGCGCGTGATGTGGAACGGTATCCGCAAACACTTGGGTTTTATGTGACGGAATTTAACGCGTTCAGGGAACAGTAATGAAGAAACTTTTTGGATTTTTGTTCGGATTTGCGACCATGATTATGGTCTTTGGCGCGATTTATGTTGCCGCGTCGATTTATGATACGTCCGAACGGTTTGCCGTTGAACCGCGTTTTTTACGCACCAGTATTCAATCTAACGATTTGCCCGGCATGCCGCATTCCTGGGCCGAGGTTGGAAAACGCAAGTTGCGCGATTGGCTTGTTCAAAAATATGTGACGGAATACTTTTATGCCGTGCCGGACGAAGAAAACATTGCGCGACGGACAACGCGGCGGTCAACACTGGCGCGAATGTCGGGGACGGCGGCGTTTGATTATTGGCGGCAAAATGAATTGCCGGAAATAGAAGGTTTGGTTGCAAATGGCGCGCGGCGGACGGTGACGGTGTTTAATGAAATCTATCGCCCGGCGTCAAGTAATTATTGGCGGGTTGATTATGAACTTAAAACATGGTATAAACCAAATGACATGTCGGAAAGTCCAAAGATAACGCGTGGAACAATGTATCTTGATTTGGGCGATGATGATTGGGTAAACAGTATCGGCAATGTCCGCGAAGGCGATGTTCACGGGGCATTAAAAGATGGTATTGATCCGGCGTTGGTGTTTGTGTTCAATGTGCAACGGGTCTTGGTCGAAGAGAAATAAAGTTGAAAAAAATTATTGTTGGAATTTTTGTATGTTTGCTTTCAATCTGCGCGCGCGCGGATGAATTTGATGATGTATTGGCCGATGAAAATATCAATTTTGATGATTACTATATCGAAACGCCGGATACGGGTGATATTGAGTGCAGTTTGGATACGATGTCATTGAATGCCGGTGCGACGGTGTTGCCGGTTGCGGACTTTGATATTGCGGGGATAATGTTGGGTATGGATTTTGACGAGGTTAAATTTATCGCCGCCGTCGATGGGCTTTATACCGAACGGCCGAAAAATAGTGTTGTGTATTCGATACACCCGGATTGGAAATATAATCTTGATTACGAATGCCGGCAACAGAAAATCTATGCACCGGCGGCGTTGGAAAAATGTATAAATTCACTTGCGCGGAATCGTGGGGTTTTGTATGCGTCGGAATTGCACTTGGTGCGGGATGTCACGGGCGAAACGATTGATGTGTTTTTCACAAGCAACGCAACCGATAATGTCGTGTGGAAAATCGTATATCGAAATGACACAGATGAAATAGAGGGCGACGCGGAAAAATTCGAAAATCAACGCGACAAAAAAACAATGTATTGGTGGCAAAATGTTGTTGATAAATACGGTGCACCAAATGCTGGTAATTCGCGTTGGGCAAGTTCGGATAATTCTTTTGACCCGATGATGACGGCGTATTCGGGCGAATTGGAATTGATTGATTGTGGCAAACATACGGAAGACAGCGCCCTTAACGCGCAACATTCCCAAGATAACTTTGCCGCGAAACCGTATGCGTTTTAAGATATGGATTCTTATAAAACCGGAATTTTTTCAGAATTTTTTGCGTGCGCGTTTTTAATTCTGCACGGGTTTAGGATTTTGCATCGGCGTTATACAACCGGGCGAAACACTGGGCGCGCAGAAATTGATATTATCGCCAAACGCGGAAAGTTGATTATTTTTGTTGAAGTAAAAAAACGCAAAGATGTAATGACCGCGTGGGGCGCAATTACGCCCGCGCAACAACGGCGGTTGCGATTGGCGGCGGAAACATATTTACTGCAACGGCGATGGACGGGCGACGCACGGTTCGATGTTATAATTGTCCACGGCCGACATATCGATTGGACGAAGAATGCGTTTTAGTGGGTAGGGGTAAGTGTTAGTGGATAGTGGTTAGTCGTCTTCTGGAATCAATCCGTAATCTCGAAGTTATTCCAGGACACACTAACACTAACCACTTGCATTTCCCACTAACACTACTTTATCACTGCGGTTTTGATAAGGGTCAGGTCTTCTTTGATGCCGTCGATTTTTAATTGCAATTGCCCTATTCCGGTTTCCAAAATCGTTGTGCGATTTTCAAGTGTCGTTATGCGTGTCGTCAATCGGTCAAGTTCGACCAGGGCGTTATCTTGGCGCGCCACCCAATATATCATGCCCGCAATAAACGCGATAATGAACCAACCACTGCGTAATGTGTCGATGATGTTTGCGAATCCATTAGATTTTGGCATTGCCGCGCCCCCGTTCAATTAAAGTTTCAATTTGATGCACGATCGCGCGCGCACCTTCCAGTGCGCGCAATTCGCCGTCCGTTGCATGTGGCCCCAGCACCCTTTCGATTGTTATCCGGCGCAGGTGTTCAATGACCGCCCGCCCCGATGCGCCCGCAAAGGTGCGGGCGTATTCGTGTGCAATTTTTTCCATACGCGCCCCCTATATCAATGTTCCGTTTTCCGCGACCATTTGTGCAATCGGGGCAATGTATTTTAATTCCGCGTCACTGTGCAGTGATATTTTGTCGATTACCCCGCGCCGTGCAAGGATTTGCAATCCGCGGTCGCAAAGCGGCCGGATAAATTCGTGCAGCAATCGTCCATATGTCGCGCCCAATATACGCAACATGTCCGCATTCCGCGCAAGTATTTCCGTTGCGGTCATTTCTTTGTCCGAAAGTGTGCCGATTCTGTCCGCAAGCATTGTGTGGCGGATGCGTTCGCGCAGGTCTTTTAGAATTATTTGCGACACATCAAAATTTGCACCCGTTGCAAGTGGTGTAAGGCCGGTACTGCCCACCGCTTTGGGTATAATTGCACCCGGGGTAAGGTTTATGTTGCCAAGGTTTATGACGCCATCATCGTCGGCCTGCCATATGCCACTGACCGCGATGGTTGCGTTTTTTAGGACAAGTTCGACGACCTTGTTCGCGGTTTTGATATCGGGCAACGCGCGCAGCACCGGCCCGCGGCCGTACAGTTCACCACTGGACACGGCCCAGCGGAATATGATGTATGGGTTCGTTTCAAATGTGCCACGCGACACAATGTTGTTTTCAAGATTGCCACCGACATCTATCCATGCGGTGAATTCCGTGTCAACCAATGCCTGAACAAGGCGCAATTGGTATTCCGGATTTTGCTTCATCGCGTCAAGGATTGCGTGTGGTGGTGTCCATTCGGGATAACGGCGCGCAACTTCTTGGGCGGTCATGGTTGCCGTGTGAAACACCGCGTTCGGCAAAATCGCAATATCCGTCATCGGAATCGCGGTAAAGTTAAACGCACTTGCCGCGCCAATTGGTGATTCGGACATAAACAGACACGCCGTTCCAACCGTCACCAAATCAAGATAACATTGGTGCACCGTTGTATAAAAATTTGATTCGTTTAGGTTCGAACGTAATGCCATTGTCGCCGTTGCCGCATCCGGGGAATCTTCGGATTCCGGAATAAGGTTCAACCACAATGATTCCGGCGGGGTTAGTAATGAATACATACACGCCGCCAAATTATCTGCCGCGTCCGCCGCTGTTCCATCGAACAGTGTCGCGATTTCTTCATCGGTTGTAGGCATAGTGTAACGGCGCGCATCAGACCAACGTTTAATCCATGGTTCGCGCAGAGCCAATGCATGTGAATACATTTGTTGTAAGTCATATTTCATTTTTCTTCCTTTTGGTTAAAGTTTGAATTCTGTGTTCGCGATAAATGGGCGAACGTTTGTTCCAATGGGACGCACGGGGCTGGGCGAACATAAAATTGCCCCCGCAACCGCGTCCAATCCGTCGTCATGTTCGCCGCCACCAATCGGTGTCCATGCCAACATTTCCGAGATAAACGGGGTTTGCGTTATGCGCCGATGCGCGTAAAGTCGCCCGGTCGTAAGCAACGGTTCGATTGCGTCCAAGATTCGGTCTTCTTTGCGGTGGCTGTTGCTTATCGGGCGGATTTGTATTTCATAGCCCGCGCGCGCAATTGTTTCACGCATAATTTCCGGCAACGCCGCACCAATTCCGTTTGTTTCAAGTGCAAGGGTTCTTTGCCGGTGTGCGCGCACAAACGACAAAACCTTTTCACATTGGTATGCAAGTGGATATTCAACTTCGTCTGGGACAACCAAATAAATCATATCGTGAATAAACGCGCGATGCGTTCGGTCATCACGATAAATAATCACGCAAACACTGTTATCCGAATTTCGTCGCCCACCCGACGGATCCCAATATATTGTCGCACCGGTTATTGGCATTTCGTCAATTCGGCACCCGTGCGGATCAAATTCCGCGTCATATAATTTTATTCCCCCCGGGTCAAGGCGGATTTTATCGGGCGCGATATATTGCAACATCATTTGTGCCGAAAAATGTCGTTCGCCCACGGTTTTGCGGATTTTATCGATTTTTTCAATTGGGAAAACCGCCGGCCACGCCGGGTTTCCGTCACTGTCAATTATTGGAATTTTCAATTCCGAATAACCCGATAAAAAAGGCGTTGAAAAAACATTTTTTTCGTATACTATGTTTGACATGGACTTTACTCCCAAAACTTTGCCAACGAATTTAGAGGCCGAACAGGCCGTTCTTGCCGCGGTTTTAATGAAGAATCGGGCACTTGAAAAAATTTCCGAATTTTTGCGACCGGAAGATTTTTCGCATCCCGCGCACCAAGAAATTTATAAACTTGCCCTGCGCCAATTTGCCGCCGGAATTCCGTTTGATATAATCACCGCAAAAAACTATTTGGACCAGCAAGGGACATTGGAATCTGTTGGTGGCGTTGAATATTTGACCCAGTTGGCAAGTGCCGGCGCAACCGTTGTAAATGTCGAACAATACGGTCGAATCGTTCATGAAAACGCGGTGCGGCGCGAACTTATCGATTTTGGGCAATCGGTCACCGATGCCGCGTTTGTCGAAGACCTTGATAACCCGGTGTCGTCACAGATTGAATCCGCCGAACAAAAATTGTTCAATTTGGCAATGACCGGCGATGCGTCACGCGATGTCGTGCCGATTGCAAACGCGTTAAAAGATGCCCTGAGTGAGGCGGAAATTGCATACAAGGCGGACGGAAAACTTTCGGGACTTACCACGGGACTTACCGATTTGGACCGCGCAATAAGTGGTTTGCATAAATCAAATTTGCTTATTATCGCGGGTCGTCCGGGTATGGGTAAAACCACGCTTGCCATGAATATCGCGTTCAATGCCGCGAATGCGATTTATTCCAGTCGCGCGAACGAACAATATAAGGGCGCGGTCGCGTTTTTTAGTCTTGAAATGGGTGCGTCTGAATTGGCGGCGCGCGTTTTGGCTTCCCAGGCACGAATTCCGTCTTCCGCAATGCGTGAAGGTTCACTAACGGATGAAGATTTCCTTAAAATGGCCCAGTTTTCAGATGCAATCGGGCGGATTCCGTTGTTCATTGATGATACGCCTGGCATGTCTTTGCCGATGATTCGCACGCGGGTGCGGCGTCTTGCGCGGAAATATAATGGCATTGCACTTATCGTTATCGATTATTTGCAATTACTGACTTTGCCGGGCGGGAAACGCAGCGACAATCGTGTTCAAGAATTGTCCGAAATCACGCGTGGCCTTAAAATGATGGCCAAGGAATTTAATGTCCCGGTTATCGCCCTGTCGCAATTGTCGCGCAGTGTTGAAAATCGTGATGATAAACGGCCACAACTTGCCGATTTGCGTGAATCAGGTTCAATTGAACAAGACGCCGACATTGTTATGTTCACATATCGTGAAGAATACTATCTGCAAAATCGTGACCCGTCACGGCGACTTTCAAATACGCCAAGTGAAAAGTCCGTCGATTCGTGGCAAAACCGGCTTGAAAAGGCCAAGGGCAAGGCGGACATTATCATTGGCAAGAACCGTCACGGCCGAACGGATACGGTCACGGTCGCATTCTTGGCGGAATATAGTTTGTTCGACAACCTTGGCGAAATGGCGGGACGCGGTGTAGAATTTGCACCGGATATGCCGCCAGTTGCCGAACCGGTCGACGCCCCAATGTCGATTGATATTGATGAAATTCCAGATGAATTCGAATAATAGTGGCTAGTGTTAGTGGTTAGTAATTTCTGGAATTATCTTGTAATTGCGAATTTATTCCAGAAACGACTAACCACTAACACTCTATCACTTTTTCCTTGCCATAATTCAAAAAATCGCTTATCATTTTGTCAAGATTTACCCAAGGAGTTTTTTATGGCCCAAGAAGAAATCATTTTTCCGAATAATATTCGTAATATACGTCTTGCCACTGGTATGAAAATGACCGAACTGGCACGGCGTTCGAATTTATCGCTGTCCGCTGTTTCCAAGATTGAAAAGGGTGTTCGTCGCCTTAATCAGAAACAGTTATTGAATATCTGCAACATCTTGGGGTGCAAATTGTCCGATATTTTCATCAAAGACACTGACGAGGTTGCGTCAAAATGGCAAAATGAAATTACCCGTCGTATGAATGATAACGAAGACGGTGGTCTTAAGGTGTTTGGTACCGGATTGCGCAAAATACGTCAACAATCTGGCAAAACAATTGCCCAGGCCGCCAAAGATGCCGGCATGACACTTTCGGTGTATCATAAGATAGAGGTTGGTCAACGCGAGGTTTATAAAAACGAAATTGAACCTTTGGCAAAATCTTTTGCACATTCTGTCGAAAGTTTGTTTGATAAAATTGCCGAACTTTATAAATCTGGCGAACTTACCAAACAGATGAACAAGGTCAAAGAACGTGTTCAGGCCGTTTTGGTACCAGGTGATTCGTCCAATGATTTTGATGAAACGCATGGGCATTTGTACGGTGCAAAACTTTATGATAATGCGCGGCGTAAATTGATTCCTGTGTTTGGGCGGCCCGATGGCAAGGTTATGAGTTTTGTACGGTCTGAATCAAAAATGATTGCCGCACCGGCAAATCTTGAAGGTCGTCGTAATGTATATGCGGTCATTCCTAATTCTAAACGCTTGGGCGGATTTATACCGGAAAAATCATATGTTTTTGCGGATGCAAAGGCAAACGTTGTTCCGGGTGATTTGGCTGTTTTCGTTGATGCGGAATTTAATTCGCTAAAGTCCGAGGAAAAAACAACCGCCAATATCGCCGTTGTGCGTAAAGATTCCAAGGGCAAAATTTATGGTCAAATGGTTTCGCCCGATGAAAAGATTTCTGCGCCGACAATGCACAAGGTTATAATGATTTTGGCCGAATAAAACACCACCGCGGGGGAATAATCGGGATGAAAGCAAGGGCAAGTGTTATTGCACAAAAACTTTTGAATCTTTATCGCCAGGCGCATGTTATCGTCGGTGGATGGCGCGCAGTGAATCGTGTTTTTGTTGACGAAGCAACCGATGAGATTTTGCACGAATTGCAAGATTTACCCACCGGAAAAATGTTGATTCAACATATTAAAAATTTACGTGACGGCACAACACCAATGGATTCTATTGCGCGCGAATTGTTGCCGTATGGTGGCATGATGAATGAATCTGCGGATGCATCAGACATGGCGGATGATGAATTACAGCAATTGATTTCGGCAATTGATTCGTTTAACCCAGATCTTGATGGCATAAATCGATTCATGGCGAATCCGATCATTAAAAAATTCGGTGACGATTGGGTGTCGCGGTCCAAAAACGCATTGTTCAACAATCCCGAAGCATTACGAAAATTTGATGATATTGTTCGCGCGGCCACGGCTTATCGTATGTGGGACAACGCGAACGATGTATTATCTAAACCCATTACCGAACGCGCACGCGCAAATCTGCAGGTAGACATGCCGGAATATGAAACGTATTTACCAATGTTTGGTGATGAAGGCAAAAAGATGTTGCACCGTTTACACGGGTTGCTTAGTTCTATGCCGTCGCATGATGCGGCCTAAGATATTCGGTATATTGTATCCAGTGTGTGTGGCGTTCCAATATAAATCATCGTTCCATTTGGTGACAGGATAAAATCCAGTTCGCGCAATCTGTCGCGCAGACCGGCCCGTTTTTTTATTGTATTACAAGTATTTGGAACTTCGACATCGTCACATATTATTAAATCCGCACGCATACCGGTGATGTTGCCATAAACGCCTTGGCAAACAACGGATGGTTCACGAATTCCGATGGGGCGGTTTATGGTTATTTTATTTTCCGCCCATTCGCGTTTATTTTTTGGAATCATATCCGCACACCAAGGATGATTTTCCAAAACATTGCGAATATGCATAACCATCCTTGTTGCCAAATGTGTTTCCGCGGATAAAATCAAAATCCGTGTTTCGGGTCGCCGATATAATACACACGCGGCAAAAATTCCGACAATTGTTGATTTGCCTGAATGACGGAACGCCATAAGCAACCCCCGGTGCGAATCGCCGGTGATTACACTTGTTAAAAAATTCATCATATCACGGTGATGCGCCGGCGTTTCATATCCCAATACATGATTCCAAGAATCCAAAAATTCATTGTATTGATTCATGGTTTTCAAACCAGTTTATCCAGGTGTTCCAAAATTGATGTCAGCATATTTTTCTTTTTTACGCCGATACTATTTAATTTTGCCATGTTTGTTTTTATTTTATTGTCATACGGGGTTTCGATTTCCTGTTGCAACCTGTGCATAACATTTTTTTCCGTTATTCCATTGGCCGACATGCCGGATGCGCCGTATTTTGCGCGTTGCATGGCAAGCACTTTTTTCACAATGTTTTGTTTTTCTACTTCGTCCGATGCAATATCTGATAAAATCTTTTTTTTGTTTTTTTCGGCCGCATTTTTATTTTCTTTATAATTCAAAATATCTGTAACATCTGAAATAATTTGTCCCATTTTTATACCTCTTGTTCGTTTATATTTGATATCTTCCGTATATTGTCACCGACAATATTTTTAATGGCAAATTGTCTGTCGTAGAAATTTTCCATGGCGCATCAATTAAATCTGCACTTGTTCCCAATACATTTATAGATGCATCACCACTGAACCCGACCGAATCATCGGAATAAACATCGTTTGGCAAAACCACCCGTTCATCGTTTATGAATAATGTCTTGGTATTATAAACGCGAACTGTTATTTTTGTGATTCTGATATATTTTGCATTATGTCCCGATGTTAAAAGTGGTAATCCGTATGCCGTCGCGGTGTATGTGTGACTATCTGCATCAACGAATTCTGAATCATCAAAATATTCAAGGAAAAAATCGTCACCACGTTTTACAACGACAAATGTTTTGTCATCGTACGTTGTGGTTGATGTAAACTTTCCATCCGTTGTGTATCGTCCCCAAGCAGATATTCCGTGCGATGTGTCATAATTCAATACCGCCATATTTCCATCAGACATAACAACAAAAAGTTTTTTATTGTTTTTATTGTAAGAAATATCGACGGGGTTCGTTATCAAATGTTCGGCAAATGCACATAAATTGTTGGCATCGTAATTTTCGCCCAAACTATCAAGACACAGTTGTCGGATTTCTTTATTTTTTGCGACGAATATAGTTTTGCCTTCGATTTGTTGTGGCGCAAGATATCTGTCCGCGGGGCTGCCAATCGATGTATGCGTTTTTATATCGACTGATTCTGGGGTAAGTGGTTTGTTGGAAACCGCCCATTCCCCTTCGGATGTAAGTATCTGTAAATTATCACTGCTGACCAGTGTGCAAACATGCTGTCTGTGGTCTGACAATAGTGTGAAAAATATTGCTTCGTCATCCAATCCGGTCCCAGGGTCAAAATTTCTGTGCCCACCAACATGCGACAACCATATTCCACCCGGCCATGATTTAGCACCACCAAAAACCAACCTATCTTGGTGAAAAGTTATCGATGATGGCCAACCGCGACGTGGACTAAACGCGGCTTCTTGCCAATCTGAAATTGGGTCATTCGGTATTGTATATGTGCCGTTGCATATTACCGTTATATCTGTGGCACTTACATACGAATTTACCAACCAACTTTTTCCAATTGCAAACAAATGCCCACCAACATTATTCTGGGTCCAAAAATCTTCACTTGCTATGAAATGTGTGATGCCACCCGAATTTGTTATGGTTATTGTGACATCTTCGGAATCTTCGAATCGCATAAAGGGTATTTGCAAATTCCCGGTATCCGGCGATTTTGAAAAAGTGAAATTTTTAATTTTGAAAAGCCCATTTTCGTAATATAAAACCATTGGCGCGTAATCTGGATGCACAAATATCATTGTGCCAAAACGTTGCGTGTATTGTAATTTCGGAATCACGGAACTTGGCCATGGTGTTAATACATCTTGCACGAAAGTATTGTTCGCATAAATTCTTATGCGTCCGTTCATCATTGCCAAAATATATTCTTGGGATTCCGATAATGAAAAAGATACCAATCTTGCATCAGAAATCAATTGTGTGGATTTTTTTAGACCAGGCCGCCGCACAAGGCCACCACCCGCACACACATCAAAATTTTCCATAAACCTAAGGCCTTGGATATCATCGTTTTCAAAAAAGTTTATTGAAACTTCACCATTAGTAAAAGATTTCTCGGTTTTTATAAAATTTCCCATATTAAAATCTCCTTTGGCTTGTTAAAAACGACTATCTATCAATGAAAAATTTTCTATCCCCGTATTCACCGATGTTGTGCTGTCTATAAATTTTGCGGTTTGTAATTCGTTTTCATAAAGTGCAACCAATGTTCTGAATACCGTTTGATCGGAAATAAGCGGCATACAAAATTCCACCGCAAGTTTTGTCGCGACAAGTGATGCGAAATAACTTGGGAAAACATCCGGTGTCACACGAACTATGGCCACCAGGTTTAAGGTATCTGTATTGGATATAATTTGATTTCCGATAATTTTACCGTTGGTTTTTATAACCCTTAACACATCCGATGGTATAATAAAATCTCCGTTTTCGTTACGTATGATATTATATGTGCGACACGCAAACCGCCACGGATGCATTGCCAATAATGTGTCTATGACAAAGTCAACAAGCGTTCGTCCCAGTTTTGCCGCCGCGGTATCATCTGACAAAGATTGAATCGGATTTTCACCCAATTTCAACAATGCCATAGAACACAAATCTATTTTCGTTAGCATTATTTTCCCCTATTCTAAAAAATTGAAAAAAGGGCCGAAAAGAATCGGCCCTATATTTTTGCAAACAATAATCAACCTTAGTCCAATGTGGCGGTCGTCACAACGCCGGCATCACTAACCGCGATTTTCTTTATCGATGTTTTGTCCGAACCATTGATAATAACAATATCACCATTGTTCATAAGTGTTGCCACCGCATCGAAATAACCGCTTGCCGTGATTGTTGCCAATGTTGCGCTTTCAACATAGTGCCACAACGTGAACCCATTTGCATATGCAATTACCGACAAATTTTTGTTTTGAAAAGCCATTGTTTTTCCTCTTGGTTATTGATGTTATTCGCCGCACTTAAGACGGACAATTCCACTGTTATCAATCAGCACCGCGCCTTGGGACATACTGTTGCTAATAAAGTGCGCCGCACGTTCACCGTGCCACGAAATATCGGTTTTCACTTCTTGCCCACACGCATGACCAATGCAAGATGCATGATAGATAAAGCAATCGCGATGCGTTGACGAAGACAACGGCAAACCGTTGTGCATCAACCATGTAATGCCAAGCCATCTTTTGACTTCACCACCGTTAATAAATGGCAAATCATCCCCAACATATTCCGCGGATGAAAATTCATCAATGGCAAGCAATTCGTTCCATTGTTTTACACCAACAACCGCAAAACGGCGACCATCATCCGGTACATCATTTTCATTTAATTTTTCCAATGCACCCAAAACAATCGCCTTGGTCAGGCCTGTCGAATAATCACCAGAATTCTGGGTTGTTGCGGTCATCGCATTGATAATCAATTCATCAGTTTTACGCCCCAATGCATACGCACCCGCGGACGCAACGACACGGCGCTCATCAATATTGACCTTTAATTCATCCAACGCATCAACCCAATCACCCGCATAGTAATCTTGCAAATTGCATTCCACAGGTTCATGATTCAGATTCATAACCGGCACAATTCCATGACGGGATTTTGTACTGGCGGTGCCTTTACCGATTTTTTGAAATGTTGTAGATTTGCCAACAACACCGGATTTGCTGCGCACGGTTGAACGCAATTTGGTGCCCATCTGTTGATAAGCCAAATGGACATCGGCTTCGAATTGTTTCACAAATACTTGATCTATGGAAACAGACATTATTATTCCTTTTGTTAAACGTTATACATGATGAAAAAATTCACCGAACCAAAAATTGTTTTCTGGTTATGCACGTATGCGCCAAAGAACAAAATTAAACGGGTCCGGAATACCGGATTATCCAAGTAAAAAAATTCAGTCAGACCGATCAAATCTGACTGAAAAATTTTACGAATTAAAAATGCCCGCACTTGCGGGCATTTTATAGATTTAGCGAAAAATTATTTTTTCTTAACGCATTTTTTTGCGCAAGGTTTTTTCGCAACGGTCTTTTTTGCAACCGGTTTTTTCGCCGCAACTTTTTTCACAGCAACTTTTTTCGCCGCTGGTTTCTTTGCAACGGTCTTTTTTGCAACCGGTTTCTTTGCCGCAACTTTCTTCACAGCCGGCTTTTTCGCCGCAGGTTTTTTCGCAGCAGGTTTCTTTGCCGCAGGCTTTTTAGCCGCAACAGTTTTTTTCGCAGCAGGTTTCTTTGCCGCAGTCTTCAAGAATGTGAATGCCATTCATCTCTCCTTTCTATTTTTTTTGGATAGAACAAATTTCTTTTGTTCTTAGTTCTATTTTATATTAAACAAAAAAATTAGTAAAGAAGAAAAGTGAATTTTTATAAAAAAAATTCATTACGAATATAATTTTTTAAAACCGTTTTCAATTTTGCGAATGTATTCTGCATCATGATCGCGCCAATATTTTGGATCGCGCATCATGTCTCGCAAATCAGATTCAGATAATTTTTCCGGTGCATTACCTTCCGTTTCTACATGCGGTTCCATTGATTGCATCATCTTGTAAACACCTTGAATTCCTTGGGGTGTAGAGCATAATTCATTAAACGCGTCAACGGGTAAAAATCTTTCGCCAAATGATTTTATTGCAACAAATGCATTATGCATTTTTTCTTCACCACCAAAAAAATTTTTTAATTTTGATATTGCATCTGCTTCTTGTTGTGTCGTAAAAATTTCAGATATGATTGGCGATAAAAATTCTTGTGCAATGTTATAAATTTTTTCAACCTGCGAATTTGTTAAACCAATTTTATGAAATTCTTTGCGCACATTTTCATCATCAAACAATTCATTATGTGGATATTCATCGGGGCTTTCGGGAACACCAATCGCGCGCATAAAGCGGTTTCGCACCGATTCGTCAGATTTTTCATCCGGCACTGTTATCATTCCGCCAATCTTTTTTTCAAGTTCGTTGTATGATTTTATCAATGCGTCACTGTTTAATGTTCCATCTTCGTTTAAAAATTTTTCTGGTACTTTTTCCATTTCATTTTCCTTTTTGTTGATTTGTTTTATGCAACAGATAAACACCGCCAACGGCGATCAATGCCTGGATTGTGGCAAACAGATCCGAATCGCCAACAAGGTATGCACACAACGCAGACATAATTCCACATGCGGTCATTATTTGTGTTCGGCGATTCGCAAAGAATCCACCACGAAAAAATTTGCTCATGTTGCCCCCGTGTAAAAATTATATGTAAAATAAAATTCCATCAATGTCGCAAATGTATCCACGTGCAACCGCCCAAGACGGCAAGAATTCCGCACGATGAAACATTGTTGCATGACAACACGTGTCCGGCAAATTTCCGTGCAACATGGTTTTCGCCACGCGCAGGCACATTTGAAAATCGCGACGCGACGCATCCACAGATAAAAATTCATGACGCGTTGATTCTGTGCATAGCGATTCGAACATCCTAGAATTCGATATAATGCGTTTGATATTTTTTATGTCGTGATTCGCGGCGTTAAAAATCATTGATGTTAATGCTTCGACGACGCGCAAAGATTTTGCAAGTGTTTCCGCATAAACGATTCGCGCGACCGCATACGCCAATGTGGTTGTTTCATCGTGCGCCTCTATTATTTCCATTTGCATGATTTTTCCCCATGTAAAAAGCCACGCGTATCGCGTGGCATAAAAAAAATCCGCACTTAAAAAGCGCGAACCATATAATCTCTCCTGTTGATAGTAATAGTGTATCATAAAACGATGTAAAAGTCAAGACAATTGTTTGCGACACCGGTTTTCTGCGATGTTCAAACCATTATTTCATCGCCGTGAATCCACAGGTATTCCGACCCCCGTCGTACGACCAACGCCCCCGAATCGTTTATACCAATCAGTTCCACAATTTCGCCGCGATATTTAACCGGCGCATTTATTCCGATGGCAAGTTTCATCCACACATCACGCACCGAATCGAATTTTGCGTTCATCCATTTATCAAGATTTTTTGTAAGTGCGGAAAAAATTTCTGCGATATCCGCGCGCGTATATTTATCGGTGCGCGTTGTTTCGTATTCCGCGACCGTTGGATTGGTGTGAACATTTATTCCAATTCCGACAATAACGAATCGCCCCGCGTATTCAATTAGAACGCCCGATATTTTTTTCCCGGAAATTAAAATATCATTTGGCCATTTTATTGTTGGGTGTATTCCAAATGTGATAAGTGTTTCCGCAATTGCGACCGCCACCGCGTACGAAAGTCGTGGATCGCGTTCGGGTGAATCGAATATAAAACTTGCGTACAAATTTCCATGATGCGACACCCATTTACGCCGATAACGCCCGCGTCCCGCGGATTGCGCCAGTGCCGTGACAACACAGTGATCGCGCGCGGTGCCATTTGCAATCATATCATACGCATAATCTTGCGTGCTTTGAATTTTATCAAAAGAAAAAACTTTATATCCGCCCAAGTTTGAAAATTCCGTTTATGTTTTTTATAAAGTCATGACCGTACAGTTTGCGCAATTCGTATATCGCGGTTTCCACACTGTGCGTTGTTGCATCCGGCGCATACCCAAGTGCAACCTTTAAATCATCCGCGGACATGCCGCCGGTTTTATAAAGCAATGTCACGATTTGTGATTGTATGGGTGAAAGTGAAACATGTTCCCCAAAAACAGAATCGATAATCGCGGTATTGTCCGTTGTCGCAATAATTGATGATTTTAATAGTGATGGCGAAACTGGCGTTTTCAAATTCAACGTGTCCATATTCACATCGCACAACACCGAATCGGTCGTGACCATACCCCCAAATTCCGTGACAATCTGTTGCCATACGGGGTCAGATGAAAAAATTTTGAATCCAGATAACATAGGTTTATGATAATACGCAAAAATTCAACTGTCTATAAAAAAGGGGAACCGATACGCGCAGGCGCGTATCGGTTTTGGCTGCTCTGAGGCCCACATTTTGCCATCATCCGGCACGTTCAGGCCCAGGATTATCAATAAACTTGGTAAATTCCTGGATTGACGCCCCAGTCGACGACAAAATCTTTGATATGCTGTTGGTGGATGGCCAACGGGGTTGACCTTCCTTGGTCCAACGCTTGCTTTTATTAAAGGTCGTCGGGTCTAAACCACTGCACCGCGCCAGACCCGAACATGACATTCCATGTTCCATTGCGAATCGCTCTATCGCGCGCCAAACATCTTCATGTGTCATAATTTTTTCCTTTTTTTATTAAATTTGATTATATTTTAACGCGTGTGGTGCCGGGTCGCAACAAGCACAATTTCCTAAGGTTTCCGGGGTTTTCAGCGGATTTTTAACCCAATTATAAATACCCAAAAAATTTTTTTGACAAAAGGCCTTGACAAACAGTTTTCGTTGTATTATATTTTCGATTGTCAGAGAGGCAACAATCCCTGACCGAGCATGAAAATGTTCGTGGGGCCCAGAGATTCCAGACTCCCTCCTACATTCTCTCTCCTCTGGACTCTGGACCCCAGCAAAGTTTAGAACGGCTTATTTCTTTTTCTCCTTTCCTTCCTTTCAAAGCCGTTCGAAGAATACCGCCGGCAACGGCGGTGTTTCTTTACTTTTCAAACACAACCACCAATTCCCAATGGTCGGTGCCGACGAATTGATCGAATGCGGCGGTGGCGGTGATTTTATATCCTGCATTAGTTAGTATTTTTGCATCTCGACGCAAAGTTATCGGATTGCACGAAACATAAATTACTTTCTTTACATTTGATTCGGCGATAAGTTTTGTTTGCGCCAATGCGCCGGCGCGCGGTGGGTCCATGATTATTACGTCGTATGTGTTTAGCATCTTTACTGATAAAGGATTTTTGAATAAATCGCGCTTTGCACCGATGCCAACCACATCAAATCCGTCTATGTTCGCTTTGCTCACTCCGTCGCGACCTTGTCCGTCCGCGTTCGCCACAAATGTAAAATTGCCAAGCCCGCAAAATAAATCCGCCGCGCGCGCGCCATCATCAATATGCGATGCCACAAATTCGCGCATTGCGGATTCGCTTTGCGCGGTCGGTTGCAAAAATGCGTTTGGTATATAGTCCACAGTGTGGCCCGCAAAACTTATTTTTGGTTGCGTTTTTTGCATAACGATGTTGCCGTTCCATGTTACGCGTATAAGTGGCAATTTTTCAACCGATTCTTTGAATTCGCGTGTGAAATACGGAACATCAGAAACAACACCCAAATCGATTCCGTTATCGCAAACCGTCACCAGTGCCGAACCCGTGCCAACCCACGGCAACGTGGCCAGTTTTGGCAAAATCGCATTTATTTCCGGCAATAAATTCGGGCACCGGTCAACACGAATTATATTTTTTGTTCCGCGCTGATAAAAACCAAATTCGCATCCGGAAAAACAGAAATCTGCGCGACGGCGTTGCCCCGCATCCGTCCAAAACGGTTCGGATGACAAATCCCATCCATTTAATTTTTTGATTTTTTCCGCGCGGTAATTCGGTGATGCAAAATCATATACGCACCCGCCACAGATTGAAAATAATGGGCATGTCTTTATCACTTTATCCGCCCCATGTTCGCCGTTTAGAAATTCACGCGCGCGCCGACGCGAATCTGATTTGCGTTCGGTGCCAGGTCGCGGAACCCATCAATTCCCGGCTTTAACATATACATATACCGATATCCGATATCAAGTGTGAACCAATCGTTGAATTCAATTCCAAGACCCGCCATCACCGCAAATGACGCAACCGTATCATTATCGACGACAATGTCCTTGCCATCTGTCCAGGTTGCACCAACGCCCGCGCCGATGTATGGAATAAGTTTTTGTTTATAAAACATGCGATATAAACTATCGATTCTTGCATCAACAAGTAAATTCAAAAACGCCGTATTCGTGTTTATTGCGAAACCGTTCCACTTTGCCTTGGCCGTGAAATAATCGGCCTCTATCCGGAAAGTGTCAAACCAACGAATCCCAAGCATTACGTCAAAACCCGATGTGTCGTGGCCGTTCGCGGTTATGTTGTCATCGGTGGTGTAATCTTGCCATATTGAAAAGTTATACATCGCACCCGCATAGAAACGATGCTTGGATGCATACGTATCACGTACGGCGTTTTCGCCCCGTTCCGTCCATGTTTTCTGTACGCGGTATGTGATTTCCGCATTCGCCATCATCGGCACAAAACAAAAAAGACAAATCAATAATTTTTTCATATCGTCCCCCATCAGAAATTCATACGAAATGACAACATGACATTGCTGACGCTGTCGGCACTGTGCTTTGTTGTATTCCAACCAAAACCGCGTTCAACAAACAATTGGTATTGATAATAAATATCAATCCCGATCATATCGGTAATCATGAAATTTAGTCCCAATTCCGCGCGTGGCACCGGAACCATTAGGCCACTTGCGCCCGCGCCACCTTTGAAATCATACATACCGATTCCCGCGCCAAAGCCCATAAACGGAACAATCGTGCGGCGGTATGTGATATCGCCGTCTTGGACATAGCGACGCGCCAAATCGAAATACAGCATGCCATTTATCATGTTGTAATATGCACTTTCGTCACCCAAATCATTAAACCGAAATACCGAACGTTGAAATTCCAATTCCGTACGAACATACGATGACATATTCCACCCAAGCCCAAACAACATGGTCCATGAATCTTTGGACGGATATGTTTCATTTCCAACACGCGCCTTTTTCGTTGCGAACCCAAGGTTCATACCGCCCCCCGCACGCATATACATTGATGTTGGAATAAACAAACGATATTCTTCGTCTTCGTCATATTCGACCGGTTTTTCGTCATAGAAAACCTCGCTTCCCATTTCGCCGGCATCAACATTAACGATTGTATCAGACATTTCGTAAACGGCCGTATCAACCGTATTGCCCGCCGTGTAATTTACGGCCCGACGACGCGTACGCGTTGAACGTGGTGCACGCGCCGAACCACCGTATGCGGAACTTTTAAGACCGCTGCGAATTTCACTGGTTAAACTTTTGGCATCGGCATCCGCGGTGAACACGCAAACCAACACACCCAACAAAAAACAAGATATTTTTTTCATTTGGTAATTCCACCTGATTTATAATTCTGTGGTATTATATCATAAAATCCGACTTGATTCCAGTATGATTTATGACTAAACTTAAACATATGAAAAAGAAGATTGCGATTGTTGCCGGGGCGCTGGATCTGCCGATTTTGACGCGTGACGCGTTGCGACGGCGGGGGTGGGACGTGTTTGTAATCGGACTTAAAAACTTTTATGACCCGCGGTTAAATCCGGACTTGGTCATTCGATTGGGGGGTGCGGGACGTGCGGTGCATGCGGCACGAAAAATGGGAATTAAAAAGGTCACATTTGTTGGTGCAATTGGGCATCCGAATTTGTCCGATTTACGGCCGGATTTGTGGACTTTTTTTGCACTTTTCAAAATGTTAAAACATCAACGGGGGTATGATTCTATGGCGGTTGCATTGAATAAAATTATGACGGATGCGGGGTTCGATGTTGTTGCGGCCCAAGATGTGGCACCGGAACTGACCTTTGAACACGCGGGCGTGCTTACAAAAAAGAAACCGGCGCGTGGCGACATGGCGAACATTGAACGCGCGATTGATGTTTCACATACTATCGGGGCCGCGGATATTGGCGCATCGGTCGTTGTGGACAAACAGGTCATCGCGGTAGAGGCCGCCGAAGGTACCGCAAAAATGTTGGACCGCGTTGTTGAAATGCGAAAGAATCGCAAAAAAAGCGGTGGCGTATTTGCAAAAATGACCAAACCAGGTCAAGATTTGCATATTGACATTCCGGCAATCGGTATTGACACGGTGAACGCGGTTGCGGATGCGAAATTGCATGGAATTATCGTGAACACAAAAACCTGCTTTGTTGTGAATCGAGACGCGGTGATAAAACGCGCAAACGAACGCGGGATTTTCATTATGGCCGTGGACGAATAATTTGTTGACAGCAGTTTTATTTAGTATAAAATACGCCACTGTCATAAAAAAAAACTAGTGGTGAAATCGATGCAATACAAATATTTAGACAAAAGAATCAAGCATATTATCTTTATGCCCTGTTTTGGGGATGAAGACACGTCCAAAAAAATCGGTGATATCGTGCAGATATCCCCTTTTGACGAATACCATATAAAAAGGTCTATAAAAAAACTTTTTGGCTTAAAGTTAGATTGTAAAATATCTGGCATGACCACCGATGAAATTTGCAAACAAGTTTACGAGTTTGTGCGATGTTCAGAAAGCAAAAAGATTACACAGAAAGAAATATCCGCTGAGAAAAATTTACTGAACAGTCATGAAGTTTTTGCCATTACTTTGGGTGTGTTTAACAGTTTACTTGGACGTCGTATTTTTCCAACTGAACCAATTTGCAAGTTGAAAACAGAAATTGAAACAAAAGCAGGAAAAGGGGTTGATAAAGTATTATCAGAACTATTGTATCTGTCTTTTGGTGTCCCCATAAATATAACATCGGATACAAAATTAAAGCCAGAAATGACGGTTTATAACATTGTGAACCAGGTAACATACGCTTTGGTTAAATACGGCAAAGCCATAGATCCAAAGGTTGAGTGTGCCGGTATGAGCCCTTTGTGGGTGCCAATTAGGACATCAATGACGTTCAATACACTAGTAAATATTTTACGAGAAAAGTTTGGAATTCGGCCGTCGATAAAAACCATATCAAACGTTAAATCTTATGAAGATTTGGATGGGTATGTTATCAAATTATTAGTGAAAAATAAAATTAATGAAATTGTATTTGATAACAGCGAAATCAATCTATGCCACGGTATTTCCGAAACTTTGATTGATACCAATAAGGCGAAATCCATTAAACAAAATGTACAAAACACCTTTGGAATAACGGTTGATTATGATATTTCCGGCACAAAATTAAGCCGGCTTTATTGGTATGTTTATGAAAAAGCAAATCATTCTGAAGAATTGCGGAACATATTATTCGGAAAACAAAAAACAATCGAAAATATTGTAAATAAAAACAAAGGGCCCCATGAAAATAAACCAAGGCATGAAATTTTTCGGGATATTATATACGAAATTAATCACGCCGTTTCTCTTGAACGCAGTGTTCAATCTTATACCAAGGTTAGCAACTTATTAAGTAAGATACACGACAACCAAGAAAAAGTAATTAATTTAGAAAAAACATTCGAAAATTTGGAAAACGAACACAAAATCAAAATAGATATGACAGATCCGTATTTAAAAGTTGGGGATATTTGTTGTGCTGTGCATGATTCTATGGTAATGCGGGGGAAATCTGAAGCCACATATATTGCACTTGAAGACATGGAACCGTTGTGGGCAGCACTTAATCATGCTATAAAGTTTGAACACCTTAGAAGCGTTTTAAAAAATGAAATCGGTGTTGGTGTATCTGTGTATAAGCTGTCAAATTGTCGAACGTATGATGATTATGTAAAGTTGGTAAACATTGCATTGGCAAAAAAAACAAAATCGAATAACAGGTAAAAAAACGCCGGGAAAATTCCGGCGTTTTTGTTCGACAGATTTTCAAATTATTTCTTTTGAATATCAACAACCTTGACCTTGAATACGACGTCTTTGCCGGCCAAACTTGGGACATATTGTTCCGGGAAAGTGATATTCAAATCACGTTCTTCACCCTTTTTCGCACCAATCAATTGTTCTTCGAAACCCGGAACGAATTGACCACTGCCCAAAACCAACGGATAAGATTCTGCGGTTCCGCCTTCGAACGCGACGCCATCCAAATAGCCCGCAAAGTTGATGATAACCGTATCACCGTTTTGTGCGGTCACATCGCCCGCATCACATCCCGCGCACACCAGTGCACCACACAGACCAAATACACCAAGCATTTTTTTCATTTTTTTTCCTTTTTGTTTTTTTGGTTTAGTTTGTTTTTAGTTGTTGTAAACGCATCGGAAACCATATTCGCGCATTGTCGCGCCTTCGGCTTCTATTCTATAATCGAAATACGGTGTTGGGCGCATTGCCTCTACGGATGGGCGATCATAAATCAAAACGATACTGTCGGCATTACGGCCACAGACACGCTTCATTTCATAATCCGCCACACGGGACAGGACACTGCGAATATCGCCATCGACATCCATACCGTCCGCATTTTGTATCAAACGCAGGCGCATTTCACGCATATCGGTATTCCCAAGCAAGATTTGAACACGAACCATCGCACCACGGTATTCTTGCCACCGGGTTTCCATGCGCGATGTGTTCCATTTGGTTTCCATTTCATCAAGTTCCCTATCGGTTTTTGGACGATAAGAATCGATTCCGGCGTATTCATTATCCGATTGCATAAACGTACTTGTGCGTTCATTGTAATACGGTGCGTCATCGCCACCATTTGCAAAATCGCGACGGTTATATTCCGAACAGCCCGCCAACCCAAGCGTTCCGACCAAAAATATAAAAAATAGTTTCTTCATTTCCTTCTCTCTTTTTTTTGATTCTAACAAATAAACTTTTTTGATTCAAGTGGCGATTTATGATAAAATGAATTTGATGACAAATGTTGTATTAGAATCTTTATTGAAACCTATATCGGAATTTTATCGGCCAAGTTTCGTCGAAGAAATCGCGATAAACCATGCGGGCGAAGTGTGGATGCGCCTGCATGGGGCGCGTGTGCCGTGGGTTGCGTATGATGCCCCGGTGCTTAGCAAGCAATACCTTGTCGATTTAATTCATACGATTGCAAACATTTATGAACGACCGTTTGATCCGATACATGGGATCCCGGTCGTTTATGCGACTTTGCCGGGCAACCATCGATTCAGTGCGATTGCCGGGCCAAATGTGCAATATGACGAACGCGATATAACGGGCGGTGTTGCGCTAAATATACGTGGTGGCGGCGTGGCGGAAACTTCGTTCGGCGAATACCACCTGGAACGGGGTAAAAAATTGATGAAGGTAAAACCACGAAAAACGAATCGGCCCGACGACCCATACGACAGATTGATGTCCGCAATAAACGACGGCAGTCCGATTTTGATAAGCGGTGCGACCGCGACGGGTAAAACAACATTTTTGAATCATATGTTGACCCTTATTGACCAAAACAGTCGTGTTATTACCGTCGAAGATGCGCGCGAAGTTCGCGTTCCACAGAAAAATCATGTGCATTTTGTATTGTCGCGAACAGAGCAAACAAATGATTTTAATTATGCGCGATTGCTTGATTTGGTTGTTCGTATGACACCGGACGTAATTATTGGTGGCGAAATATCAACGGATAATGCGTCGGTTCTTTGGGAAATGCTTGGGACCGGGCACGAACATTTTTATACAACGATTCACGCGGAAAGTGCCGAAGCCGCCTATGCCGCATTCGCCGACAGGATTTTGCACACGCAACCCGCATATAACCGCACGGATTTGATTGCGGAAATGAAGCAAAAGATTCGTGTTGTGCAACTGTCACGCGACGGTTCACTGCGCGCCGTGACCGAGGTGGTTTAATTTAACAAACAAAAGGAAGAAAAAAATGTCTGATTATTTACAGGAAGTAAAACAAATGATTCTTGGTAGCATGTCCACAAAAGGAATTATAGATAATAAAGGTAACATCCTTAACCAGGGGGCATATGTTGAATTTTTAACAAATGAAGCAAACAGAATACTATCGCAGATTAGGAATCATGAAGAACCCGGGGGGCATCATTTAAACATGCTGTATAAAGATTTAGATGTTGTACATGAATTACTTGGTATTGTTGAACCTCAACAGCCAAGTCGCGAAGAAGAAATTGTGCAACGATACACAGAAAAACAAGCAAAACGCCAAAAAATGATTCAAAGATTAACGGATGGCGCATTGCACATATTCGGTTTTCAACGGCGCATGTCACCGGAACCGGAACATGGAAAATAGTTTCAAACCGCGCAAAATAACTTAAAAGGGTTATACATGAACGCCGCCCCAGGGGTTGAATCTTTGGGGCGGTGTTTTTACGCGGCCAGTGCGGCGTCCTGGTTTGCCACTTTAACTAATCATGCCCCACTGGCACACAAAAACCCATCAAAGTGATAACGCGTTTTTACATACGTTTAATTTCTGTTTTTGCCACGCAATTTCATCAATTCTGAAATCATAAAAGTCACGCAATTGCTTTATCCATTTTTCTTTTTCTTGGGCTGTTAAACAGCGCGGGACATAATTTTTTACAAATTCTTGTTCTATATGTTTTAGTTTTTCAGCATCAACATGTGTTTTCATAGGCGACAATTTTTTATCCGTTCGCACCACATTGTTCTGTCTGAATATAATGTATGAATTATCGCCGCCACATTCTGTAAAATTTTTATAATAAAAACCGTCTATACCAACAGATTCGAAAAATCTTATAATTCGTTGTAAAAACAAATTTTCAGCATTTGCCTTATCATACAAAGATTCATACGATATTTCTTGTTTAATTTTATCATCGCCAACCGATTGCGCAATAAAATCGTATTGATGGGGTAATTTTTTTAATGCCGCCATTTCACATTTTTTTTGAATATCGTCCCACTTGTGCAGATTATCTATATCTTCAATAATGGTTTTATCTAATAAAAATGCTAAAATTATTGCCCGCCAATCTTCCACATAATGATTATTCAAATCTGGTATTTCTAAATAAAACCCCTTTCTAAAATGCACAGGGATTATTTTTGGTTTGTTTATATCTATATTTTTATCACGTTTCCATTTACCTTCTTTTAATACCGTTTGTGCAGAAGCCTTGGACCCAAAATGAGTCAACGGGAAGAAGTAATCAAAATCATAATAAGTGCCATGAAAGCAAGTTATGGCTTTACCAGATTCATCACACCAAAAAGCATCGTCATTTACCATTATTGGTATTTTATCATAAAAATGTAATTTTCAACAAAAATTACATAATTCCAGAGACGCGTCACACCGCTGAAGAGCGGTGCCCAGTTTTTGCGAATGCAAAAACTTGCCCCGCAGGGTATTTGTCGTCGCAATGCGACGACAAACTGTCTGCGACGCAAGTCCTCGCTACGCTCGGCCTGGATCCCGCGCTACCGCGGGATGACGGCATTCTGGAATAATAACCACTGTCCCATTTTAATTTTGCATTAACATGATTATTTACATAAAATTCTGGGGGTTGACATCGATTTTGATTCGGATGTTTGCCGGGACATTTATGTGCGACATCCATTTTTTCACGATTGGTTGCAAATATGCACGCGCATCACCCGCAATTAAAAACCGCATACGGTAAAATCCGCGGACTTGGTACATTTGTGCGACAATCGGGCCCATTATGCGCGCGCCGTTCACATTTGGCCTTTGCCGTGCAAGCGTCTCGCAAAAATCCTTTAACAACGATTCTTTTTTTGATTCGACGATTATCGCAATCAATTGGCCAAATGGTGGCATTTTTGCAGCCCTGCGCACATCCATATCGCCGTGCAAAAATTCATCGCGATTGCCCGCGCAAATTGCGGTTAAAACGGGATTCGTTGGTTGATATGTTTGCAACATTACGCGCCCCGGAATTTTGCCACGCCCGGCACGGCCGGCAACTTGGAATAACTGTTGAAATGTGTGTTCTGCGGCGCGAAAATCCGTTCCGAACAGGCCCATATCACTGTCCACCACACCAACCAGCGTCAGGTTCGGAAAATGGTGGCCCTTGGCCAAAATTTGCGTGCCGATAATGATGTCCAATTCGCCCGATTCCATTTTTTCAACCAATCTTTCCAATGCCCCGCGTGACACCATCGTATCACTTGACACCAGGGCGGTTTTTGCCCCGGGGAATTTTATGGCGACCTCTTCTTCCACCTTTTCAAGTCCCGCGCCACGCATGGAAACCGCGTCACCACATTCTGGGCATTTGTCGGGCAATGTTTTTGTCCGACCGCAAACATGACACAACAATTTTCCCAACTTTTTATGGTATGTCATACCGACCGAACAATCGGGGCATGTCGCAACCCAACCGCATTTTTTACACTGGGTAATTGGGGCAAAACCACGCCGATTTATAAACAACATAACCTGGCGATGATTTTGAATTGTTTCGCGGATTGCATCGCACAGAATCGGCGACAGCGCACCGGGGCGCGTTTCATCATTTATCTTGTATTCTTCCGGTCGGTGTTCGCGCAAATCGATTGTTTCAATTTTTGGTAATTCCGCACCACCGTATCGCGATTTCAAAACATGGTGGCCGTATCGCCCTAACTCTACATTATTCATTGTTTCTTCGGACGGCGTCGCACTTGCCAATACAACGGGGATTTTTTCAAGTTTTGCGCGAAGTATCGCCATATCGCGACCATGATAATTTCCCATATCTTCCTGTTTATAAGATGAATCGTGTTCTTCATCAATTATAATTAAGCCCAAATCTTGCCATGGCAAAAACAGTGCGCTGCGCGTGCCGACGATTATTTTTATTTCGCCCGTTAAAACACCGCGCCAAATATCACGACGGCGCGCCGCAGTTAGATTGCTGTGCCACACAATGGGCGGTGCACCAAAGCGCGATTCAAACCGCTTTATAAATTGTGTTGTAAGGGCAATTTCCGGCATCATAAGCAACACCGAACGACCCGCACTGTATGCACGCCATACGGAATCAAAATATACTTGGGTTTTACCACTGCCCGTGATGCCGTCAATAAGGTTCACCGAAAATCCGCCGTGCGCGATATCGCGACCGATGCTGTCGGCGGCGGCACGTTGTTCCGGGTTCAGTTCAACATTACCCATATCAGCGTATTTATAATTGAAACTTTCGGTAACGCGACGCGTTGATACCGGCAATAACATTTCGCGCGCAATCATCGTTTTGACCACAGACGGACCGACACGCGCGATATTTTGAATATCTGTCGCCGACATTGGTTCGTTGTTATTTATTTGAAACGCATCCAAAACCATTTGGCGATTTTCGGTCATTTTCGCATTTTTAGATTCAAAATTATATGCGTAAAGTTGTTCGGTCTTTGGTTCATTAAACGCGTCCGGCACATTTAGAATCAATCGCAACACCGCCCCAGGCGCCATAAGTGTCCATTCGGACATTTTCTGAATCCATTGTAGTGTCGCGACCGGCAATTTATATGGGAAAACGTTGCCAACATCTTTTATCTTTTCGGGGGGCAAATTACTATCGCCGATACCGTAAATGATACCGATATATGGGCGATTCATAACGTTGCACCCGACAAAAGTTCCCAAATCCGCATCAGTGCCCAGGCGGTAATCATAACCATGGTTTACCACATTTGGGACAAGAACTTTTACAATTGTGCCTTTATTAAACATATAAACAAAATACTTGTTTTTTTCGTGGGTTTCAATAGTATTTAATAAAACATTTATAAAAGGAAAACTGATGTGGATGTATTTTTTCGCGGTTTGTGATTTCCTGTGTCGATTTATACCGGTGCGTCGGTGGCGTGTGTATATGCGGCGCGTAAAGTTGTTTGATTGGTATCGGAAATATAACGCACTTAAACGAACGTTTCCGAAATTGGACTTTATGGACGTAAAAATGGTAAAGGGTGGTTGGAATATCGGATTTATCGTCGAAAATAAATTTGTGTTTAAGGTTAGAAAGCATAATGATACGGCGGTTCCCCGGGACAAAATCATACGTGAAAAGCGTATAACCGACGCGCTTGCGCCATTTTCGCCGGTGCGTATTTTGTCCATACGCGTTGTTCCGGCGGGCGAATACATATTCTATAAATATCCGTATATACCCGGAAAAAACCTAAACCTTATGGGTGTAAAGAAAATAACGGCTAATCGCGAAAAGTTGGCAAAACAAATTGCAAGTTTTATATATAAAGTTCACAATTCCCGGCCCGAAGGTATTGATGATTTGAAAACCGGCGATGGCGATGGTTGGAATCATAATGACCTTTGTAATAATATAATTGTTGATCCCGCAACCATGGATATTGTTGGAATTATCGATTGGGAATATGCCGGATGGGGGAAATTGGAAACCGAATTTGCAAACGCGACCGCGTATTCAAGTGCGATGCGCAAATCCGGTTTGAACGATGCTATTCGTGATGAATACAATACGATTCTTGAAAAAGTTGCCGCAAAACAGCAACGACAGTTGGAACGTCAACAGGCGCGTGCGGCCGCAGAGGCAGAACAGCAAAATCAGAACAACATTGAATCATCAGCGTCAGGGATATGATTTATCGTTATATCGGGCGCAAATTGTGTTTTGAACCATGTCCGCTGACGTTTGGCGTATTGGTTGGTTTTGGTTATCCAGTTTTCAATTGCCGCATCGCGTGTTATTTTTCTGGTTAAAAAGTCACATAATTGCCCTACCCCGATGGCACGTGATGAATTTAGATTATTTTCAATGATATATTTTGCCTCACTTACCGCACCGCCCGAAAGCATTTTTGGGATTCGCGCGGCGATACGTTCGTGCAATACATTTAGCGGTGGGTTTATCAATATTTTATATGGTGTCGGCGTAATTGCGCCCACGCGTGGTTCGTTCCACCATTCGGTTATTTGACGGCCGGTTTGCAAAAAAACCTCCACCGCGCGGGCAACGCGTTGCGAATCCGATGCGCCGGTTTCCGCCACCATCGCACGCGCCGCATCTAAATCATGTGCGACCATTTCACGCGCACGGGCGCGATTTTCCGGTGATATTTCCGGAATTTCCGCGATACCATTTACAAGGCCATTTATATAATACCCCGTTCCGCCCACAAAAATCGGGACGAAACCATTTGCACGCGCCGCATCATATTCACGGCGCGCCAGTGCGATATAGTCCGCGACACTTATTTGTTCTGACAATGGCAGAATCGAAAACAACCGATATGGTACGCCGTCAATTTCATCCGATATTTCACGGCCGGCAAAAGGACTTGCCGATATATTTTCAATGCCGCGATATATTTGCACACTGTCACAGTTTATAATCGCGCCATGAACTGCACGCGCCAATTTATGGGCAAAATCTGATTTGCCTGATGCGGTTGGACCGGCGATAATGTATGCGCTTTTTGTATTCATAAGTAGAATTATACCGCACGATTTGGCAAATTCAAGCGGGCGCAAAATTCAGATTGGATTTTTTGGCGAATGGTGCTATGATAAGTCGGCATTAAACAAAATAAAGGAAGGTATGTTATGTCAAAAAAAATAAAAGTTGCAATAAATGGCTTTGGCCGTATTGGTCGTTTGGTTTTACGTGCGGCATTGGAATCTGGGCGCGATGATATTGAATTTGTTGCGGTGAACGATTTGGCACCGGCGGAACAAAACGCATATTTGCTGCAACACGATTCTGTGCACGGGAATTTGCCGATGGATGTTAAACTGGACGGCGACACGATTATTGTCGGCAAGCAGAAAATCAAATGTGTTTCGGAAAAAGACCCAACAAAATTGCCATGGCGTGAATTGGGGGTTGATATCGTAATGGAATGCACGGGGATTTTCACCGCGGCGGACAAGGCACGCGTGCATATTGATTGTGGGGCCCGGCGCGTTTTGGTTTCGGCACCGTCCGCGGGTGCGGATAAAACGATTGTGTTCGGCGTGAACCAAGACACATTGACCCGCGATGATATTATTGTATCAAATGCGTCCTGTACAACGAATTGTCTTGCGCCGGTGGCAAAGGTTTTGGATGAAAAATTCGGAATTGTGTCGGGTTGGATGACAACCGTGCACGCATATACCGGGGACCAGCAATTATTGGATAAAAATCACAAAGATTTCCGGCGCGCACGTGCGGCGGCAATGTCCATGATTCCAACCAGTACCGGCGCCGCCAAGGCGATTGGTTTGGTGTTGCCGAATTTGGCGGGGAAATTGGACGGAATTGCAATCCGCGTTCCAACACCGGATGTTTCTGTTGTGGAATTAGTTGTAAACTTGAACAAAGATGCAACCGTGGATTCAATAAACGACGCTATGCGTGCGGCCGAATCCAAGACGTTTGGATATAATGAATTGCCGTTGGTTTCAATCGACTTTACGCACGATGCACACAGTTCGATTTTCGATTCGACGCAAACGCATGTGATTGATGGTCGCTTGGTTCATGTGACCGCGTGGTATGACAACGAATGGGGATTTTCAAATCGTATGAGTGATACCGCCGTTGCAATGGGAAAATTGTTGTAAACAAATAAAATGACATACAAATCGCCGTGAATACGGCGATTTTTTATACATTGGTTGATTTTTTATTTCCATGTGGTATAAAAACAGTACGAACAAAGGGGTAAACACATGAGCAAAAACACAGATTGGCATGGAATTGCGGTGGGTGCGACCGTCGCCATACTGATATTGGCGGGTGTGATGATTGTAAGCCACTATCAGGGTCGTAAAGAGGCACGCAAAAAAATTGAAAATTGTGAATTTAAATTGCGCGACAATGCAGAGGCACGGCGAATATATATAGCAACCGCACCAGAAATTACGCAAAACAAACATCTGCGCCTGGTTATTGATTCGCTTGCACGAGCAAATAATAATTTGGCTCTGGAAAATTTAGAAGAATTCGAAAAAAATCAACGCTTGATTTCACGCCTTGGGTGGATTGCGAATTGTAATGATTCCGTTGCAAATGCCCGCGTTGCGGAATTTGATTCGACCCAGAATCAATTATTGCGCGAAATACAAAGATACCAGGAAAAATTAAAATAAAAAACGCCCAAACGGGCGTTTGTTATTTTTTCACCACCGTTCCACGCAGGGCCACGCCACTCATCAAATGGCCGTCTTTACAACGGTATGTCGTTTCACTCCATTCTGGAACTTTGTCATAGAAACTATGAATATTTGTCACCGCGTTGCCGCCTTCACGAACAGCCCTATCCTGTAATGATTTTACCGCGGACAGGAACGCGATTTGACATGCCGTGGACGCATCTTTGTTTACGGAGTTTGTTTTCTTGTTGGACACCCATGTTCCAAGATTTTTACCTGTAATTTCTGACTTTCCAAAAGATAGTTCAATCGATGGATTTAGAAAACCGTCGGCACGCGCAGAATGTAGGTCTTCATGAATCGGGCGCATAATTGGGCCCGCCGCACTGCATGCCGCCAAAGTTCCCACAGACAAAAGTGATATTAATGTTTTCATTTTTTTCCTCCTTTTTTAAAGATTAGTGATGTGTTTATTCCGCCAAAGGCAAAATTGTTGTTCATTACAAAATCGGCACTAAAATTGCGACCGGTTTTTGTTATATAATCCAATGCACCGCATTTTTCGTCCACCGTATTCAAATTCAATGTCGGCGCAAACCAATCATTATTCATCATCTGAATCGACCAAATTGATTCCAACGCACCACATGCACCAAGGGTATGTCCGACATAACTTTTCAAACTGCTGGCCGGGGTTTTATCACCAAAGACGCGATTTGTTGCAATTGATTCGGCGATATCGCCAAATGTTGTCCCCGTTCCGTGCAGGCATATATATCCGATGTCCGTGGGTTTTAGTTTTGCCGATTCCAACGCCAATTCCAAACAGTTTGCCATTGTATCCGAATTTGGTTGTGTGATATGCGTTCCGTCCGTGTTCGTACCAAAACCAACAAGTTCGGCATAAATCTTGGCCCCGCGCGCCAATGCATGTTCGCGTTCTTCCAATATCAATGTTCCGGCACCACAACCAATAACCAAACCATCACGGTTTGCATCAAATGGTGACGGGGTTTTGTCGGGTGTATCGTTTTTCGTACTGGTTGCATAAAGGGTATCAAACACGGCAACCTGGGTCGGGTCAAATTCTTCGGCACCGCCCGCAATCATTATATCTTGGGCGCCGGATTTTATATTTTCATATGCAAAACCGATTGCCAAACTGCCCGAAGTACAGGCGGTACCACTTGGGATTAAACGCCCCGTGGTTTTGAAGTATAACGATATATTGACCGCCGTTGTTTGCGGCATAATCTTGATATACGACGAAGATGTAATGTTCCCGATTTCATTTGTTTTTACCATGGAAAAGAAATCCGCAACGGGGCCCGCCGAACCAAACGACGAACCATATGCGACACCCGTACGACCGTTTGTTATCACAGAATCACCCAACAAACCCGCATCATTTAACGCGTTTTCCGCCGAATACACCGCCAAAACAGATACCGGTCCCATTGTACGCAAAACCTTGCGATTAAAATGGTCCGGAATAGAAAAATGAACCAAAGATGCCAAATGTGAATTTAACCCGTGTATCGCGGACAAACCTTCAATTTCACGAATTGTGTTTTTATATGTGTGCAAACGATTAAATGCGGAATCAGGGTCATTCCCCAGTGCACTAACCAACCCCATTCCGGTCACAACAACGCGTCTTGTCATTTTAGATAAGCCCCCCATTTACAGATATAACCTGGCGCGTGATATAACCCGCATCGTCAGATAATAAATACGCAACCAAACTTGCCACTTCGTCGGGCCGACCGGCGCGACGCATCGGTATTGCCTGATCAACAATACCATCAGGCAAATCAGCGGTCATATCAGTTTCGATAATACCCGGCGCAATACAATTTACCGTTATATTACGTCGCGCCAATTCAATTGCCAAAGATTTACACGCGCCAATAATTCCGGCCTTGGATGCGGCATAGTTTGCCTGGCCACGGTTACCAATCAATCCCGACACGGACGACAACGCCACGATGCGACCGCCGGCGCGCGCAGAAATCATCGGCATAACCGTCGCATGCAACACATTATAAAGTCCGTCCAGGTTTGTGTGAACCACCCTGTCCCATGCGTCGGGTTCAATCGCTGGGAACGGGGCATCTTGGTTTATCCCCGCGTTGCAAATAACGCCCCAATATGCGCCATACTGTGCAATATCCGCGTTTATAACATCATTTGTCTGCACACGGTTGGCGATATCAAAACACAATAACCGCGCCCGCGCACCAAACGATTTAACCGCGTTTAGTGTTTCATTCGCCGCTGCAGAATTTGAATTATAATGTAACACCAAATCATAACCCGCCCGCGCAAGATATATCGCGATTGCGCGCCCTATGCCACGACTTGCACCCGTAATAAGAACCGTTTTATTCATTTCTGTTCTCCATAAATTTTGTTATATCATCCGGTCGAAAGGCGTTTAGTGCGCCGGCCGCAACGACATTGTTATTTTCATCAAGAATCTGACAATCAAATGACGCAATGTTTTGGTCACAAAATAAAGATTTAACATGCACAAAGTATGAATGTCCGGCCAAATACACGGGGGCCGATACAGATATTTTGCGCGACCCCAAAACAAACCCGACCGCGGGCATTGCATTTGGGTCTTCATGCAAATCGCCCAATCCGACATAGGCCGCGACACTTTGTGCCATAAATTCCAAACACGCCCAAGACGGAATGCCACCAAGATTTTTATCAAACAATAAATCTGGATCACGAACATCAACCCGCGCAACCAAGGTTTGGTTTTCATAATCAAAATTTTCAATGTCCGACAAGAAAATCATCGGCGTGCGTTGTGGTATAAGTTTTGTTAAATCATATTTGCCCATTTTACCGTCCAATTATTACACTTGCGTTGCTGCCCCCGAAAGCAAAGGCGTTGCACAACACATTGTTTATGTTTTTTTTGCATTGCGTGGTCGCCAAATTTATCTTTGCACAATCCGCACCATATTCACCATCAAAAATGTGCGGTATTACAAATTGGTGTTTTATCATAAGCCACGATAGTGCCACACTTACCGCGCCGGCCGCCCCAAGGGTGTGACCGGTTAATGGTTTTGTTGATGCACACAACGTTTTATCACCAAAAACCGAATTTATAGCCAAAGATTCCATCGCATCGTTGGCAATCGTTCCCGTTCCGTGCATATTTATAAAATCAATTTTTTCCGGCGTTAAACCAGCATTTAATAATGCAGAATTCATAGAAGCAATGGCACCGGCCCCGGTTGGATCCGGACTTGTTAAATGATACGCATCGGAACTTTCGCCCACGCCCAACATTTTTATACCGACCGCCCCACGCGTCATTATGAAAAGAGCCGCGCCTTCGCCAAGGTTGATTCCGTCACGATTTTGCGACATTGGGTTTGTGTGTTTATAACTAAGTGCCGATAGTGCATTAAACCCGTTCAGTGCAAAATCACAACGCGCATCAACACCACCAACCAAAACCGCGTCACAGATGTCCTGTTCTATTAAATCCTTGGCATCTTGAAAAACCTTGGCACTGGATGAACAGGCCGTTGATACGGTATATGCGGGGCCGGCGAACCCAGTTTTTTCAACCAAAAATGCGGTTGGTGAATATAATTCTAGTTCGGACAAGGAAAATTCATGTGGCAATTTGCCTGTTCCCAATGCAATGTTTAAATGTTTTTGCGCCTCGTGCACGCCGGTATTACTTGCACCGATAACTATTCCAATTCTGTCCGGTGCATAATCAGATTTTAATTTCGATATTGCCGGTTCAATTTGTCGCAATGCCGCAAGTAATAAATCATAGCATCGCATTATTTCGTGCGTTTCGATATTCACCGAACCAAACGGAACCGATGTTTCCGCCACGGTCGGCATCACACGAAACATACCCGACGTGTCGCCGCGCCGTGCGTTTTCAACAATTTCATCGTGCGACACCCCAAGCGCACAAACAAAACCCAAATCTTGTAATATCACCGACATATACATAAACCCGCTTGCAAATTATGATTTTTTTCATATAATGCCACTGTGCTATAAAAAAAAGTATTTTTCAAGTATGAACAACAAAATCTATATTGATGATTTTATTATTTGGCAAGAATCAGCGGATGAAAAATTGCCGGATTTTTCTTTTATTCCATCCATGGTTCGTCGTCGTATGTCGAACATTGAAAAAATCGCCGTTGGAATCGCCGGGAAAATTGTCCAAGGGGCACAAGATTATACGACCGTGTTTGCATCTAAATTCGGCGAATGGGGACAAACGATACAGTTAATCAAACAATTTTTTGAAGAACATGAAATGTCACCGGCGGGATTCAGTAATTCTGTGCATAATGCCGCCGCGGGGCTGTTTTCATTACTTACCCGAAACACAAACAGTTATACATCAATTGCGGCGGGCGATAACACCCTTGGAATGGCGATATTAAAGGCGTTAATGGAACCCTGCGATGTTATGGTTGTGTTTGCGGGTGAACATAATCCGGATATGTACGCGCCATTGTTGGACACGCCACACAACGCATTTGGATTGGCATTTATGATAAAAAAACACGGCAAACGCGGAATTAAAATCACAAAAGGCGATTGCGATGCAAATCTTTTAACATTGGAAACAATGGTGGATTTTTTGCAAGGGCGAACAAATTGCGTGACAACAAAAAGTTGGACAATGCAAAATGATTAAATTTATACGGTCACTTCTTTGTGCGTTTTGTTTTTGTATCTTTGGATTGGGCGGTTTGCTGATTGGGTCCGCGATATTCCCCGTTATTTTATTGGTGTCCAGGTCCGATAAACAGCGAAAAATTTTTATAAACACAATTCATCTTTCTTGGCGTGCGTTCATATGGTTATTGTGTGCTTTGCGTTTAATCAGGGTAAATTGCCCGGCGTGCAAACAATTAAAAAAACTGCGTGGGACAATTGTGATTGCCAACCACCCTTCTTTGATTGATGTTGTTATCTTGGTATCACGAATTCCAAATTCAGTGTGTGTTGTAAAGGAAAGTTTATTTAGAAATGTGTTTGTTCGCCGGGTTATCGGCAACACATATCTGTCCAACACGATGAAGCCAGACGAATTTATTGCGAACGGTTCGGATATTTTGGCACGGGGATATAATATCGTTATTTTTCCCGAAGGAACACGGACGGTGTCGAACAAAATAATACGATTGCACCGCGGGTTTGCATACCTGCAAATGGCGACCGGGGCAAACATTTTGCCCATAAAAATTACCAATACACCACCAATATTGGGGAAAACACAAAAATGGTGGGGCATCGGGAATAAGACGTCCGTGTATGATATTATCCCCATGTCATTGATTTGTTATAATACGATAAAAAAAACAAATAAACGCGCCATCGCGGTTGATATCACAGAAAAAGCCAAAAACATATTGTTTTAGGTATAATTTCCTTGAATTTTTATTTGTATATTGTTAGTATTGCCTGCATAAGGATGTGATATGAAACGGGAATTATTGGAACGTGAAATCAAAGAACTAATCGTATCTGCGTTGGATTTAGAAGACGTGACGGCCGATGATATTGATGCGTCTGCGCCACTTTTTGGAACTGGGCTTGGGCTTGATTCCATTGATGCGTTGGAATTGGGTATGGCGCTAAAGAAAAAATATCAGGTAAATTTTAAGGCGGATAAAGAAGCCAACAAGGAATATTTCAAATCTGTGGCACGTTTGGCAACGTATATTGCGGAATCAAAAAACATTACATTGGAGTAAATTGATATGTACACAAAAGACGAAATTTTTAAAGAAATAAAAAATATCTTGGTCAAAGAATTTGATATAGATTCGGACAAATTGAAACCAGAATCATTATTGATTGAAGATTTAGATTTGGATTCAATTGATGCCGTGGACCTTGTGGTTCGATTGCAAAAAATCATTGGCTGCAAGGTTGAACCCGATGATTTCAAACAAATTCGCACTTTACAAGACATGGTTGATGCCATTGAAAAAATCGTTAATAAAAATCATTAAGGTTCTTGGTGTTGGGTTTACTGTTATCTATCCGTTTGTCGTGTTTTTTGCGTTAAAGCGGCACGTTGCGGTGCGTTTTTTGGCACTATTTTTATTGGCCGCCGCGGGTATTTCGTTTGTACGCAATAAAAACATATGGATATTTATATGCGTTTTATTGTTTGGTTTGGGTTTAATTATATTTAATGATGATGTTTTTCTAAAACTGTACCCCGTTTTGATGAATATTTCGGTGTGTTTAATGTTCGCGCTATCATTACGTGGGGTGCCTTTGATTGAAAAGTTTGCAACAAAGATGGGGTATAAATTGGGCGCGACCGACAAACAATATGCGCATCGGGCAACATATGCGTGGGCGATTTTTATGTTTTGTTTGGCGGCGGTTTCTTGCGTAACCGTATTTTTATCTGATGAAATTTGGGTTTTGTTTAACGGTTTGATTTCCTATATTCTGATTGCTATGATGATCGTGGTTGTGTTTATTATTCACAAAAGGCATATGGATGTTCGCGGAAATAAATAAGTTTTTTATCAATAATATCGCACCGACACGGACGGTTTTCTATCGCGGTGGGACGGGTGTGTCGTTCCATGAATTTTCAAACGATGTTGCGCGCATGGCGAACATATTTGCCCGCACGGATGCCAAGACGGTGATTTTATTTATTCCAAATGATATTTATATGTTTTATGTGACCTTTATGGGGTTGATGCAGGCCGGCAAAGATGTGATTTTGCCCGCGATGCTAACGGAACAAAATATCGATACACTGCGTGAATTAACCGACACAATTGTGACCGACCAAAAATTTGATTTTGCCGGCTTTACATTTGTTGATATCAATCAAGATTTTGGTGGCAATTGGGATTTCTGTGATATGGATGACCGATTGATATATTTTTTCACATCGGGCAGTACCGGCGCACCAAAAAAAATCTGTAAAACATTTCATAATCTGGCGGCCGAAGTTGCCATGCATAATAAAATGCAACACGATAATTTTGTCAAAAATCCCGTGATGATTGCATCAATCGCACCATATCATATGTACGGTTTGCTGTGGCGTTTTTTAATTCCACTTTCCGCCGGCATCGCGGTTGACACAAATATGATTTTTACACCCGAAGAATTACAGGCATCGCAACATAAATTTGCCAATGTATTATTTGCGACCACACCTTCGTTCTTGGATGGTATAACAAAATATCAAAACCAATACGATTTTCCAAATAATTGCATTGGCATTTTTTCTTCGGGCAGTTTGTTAAGGCCTGAAACATCGCAAAAAGCATTCGAAATCTTTGGCGCATCACCTTTTGAGGTTTTTGGCAGTACCGAAACCGGTGGCGTTGCATTTCGGCAACAGAAAAACGGGCCGTCTTGGACGGCTTTTGATGATGTTAAAATCGGTTTAGATGAAAATAATTGTATAATTGCGGATTCGGAATTTTGCTGTGCACGTCCTTTTCAAATGTCGGATGTGATAGAGGTGCAAAATGAAAGGCAATTCTTGTTAAAGGGGCGTGCAGACAGAATTGTTAAAATTGCCGAAGAACGAATATCATTGCCGGAATACGAAGAAAAATTGGGGTCGCATAAATTCGTTGATGGTTGTTATGTGACAACCGTGAATCAAAATGGACGAATTGTTATTGGGTGCGTTTTAACCCTAACCGATGCGGGCAAAGATTTTATAACCGCGCATGGGCGGCATGAATTTGTATCTGATATAAAAAATTGGCTGTCGGTATATTTTCCAAATGTCGCATTGCCACGAAAAATTAGAATTGTTAATAAAATACCGATGAATACCCAAGGCAAGATATTAAAGTCCGAAATTGCCGAAATTTTGCGTTCCGCGGTGGCGGACCCAATCGCAAAAAACTTGGTAAAAAACGACAATTTTTTATCCGCGGATTTTATCTTTTTGGGGGATTCCGCATATTTCAAGGGACATTTTGAAAATTGCCCTATTTTACCGGGTGTGATGCAACTGCATTTCGTTATTAAATTCATTCAAATGTTTTTTCATAAAAATGTTAAAACTTATGATATTATAAAACTAAAATTTACCAATTTGATTTTGCCGGATACAATGGTGCATTTTGAATTAAATAAATTAAATGAAGATGAATTTAGTTTCTGTTATGAAAATGGCGATGTAAAATATTCGGCCGGTAAAATTGTTATAAAGGAATAAAGATGTTTAAGCCCGTCATAATAATACCTTGTTTTAATCATGCGGATGCATTTGTTGGGGTTGCCGGCCAAATTTATGAACATAAAATTCCGGTGATTGTTGTCGATGACGGCAGTATGAAGGAACAATCTAAAAAATTACAACACACATGCACAAAATATGGTTATACATATATAAAACACGAAAAAAATGCCGGCAAGGGTGCCGCCATGATAACCGGGTTTAGAAAGGCATTACAACTTGGGTTTTCGAATGCACTGCAAATTGATGCGGATGGACAACATGATATAAATGATATTACAAGATTCATAGAACTTGCCAGAAAAAATCCAAATACACTTGTTATGGGGCAACCGGTGTATGATTCATCGGCACCACGGTCCCGGTTGATTGGGCGCAAAATTACAAATTTTTGGGTTGCGGTTGAAACAATGAACCGGCACATGCCCGATGCGATGTGCGGATTTCGCGTGTATCCATTGGCCGAAACCGAACGCGTATTATCATCTTTGCATTTTTTGCGTATGGGTATTGATATTGAAATTTTTGTAAAACTGTACCGCGCGGGGGTTCGGATTGTCACCACGGAAACGCGTGTTATATACCCCAAAACCGGAATATCGCATTTCCATGTTTGGCGGGATAATTTTTATATAAGTTTGCTGCATATATACCTATGTTGTGGATTGCCGTGGTGGTTGATTAAGAAAGCGTTCAAAAAGGTTAAAAATTTATTTTTGGTGTCAATGATAATCTGTGGCGCGGCCAATGCGCAAAACATCACCGAAATGCCCGCCACATTAAAAACCTTTACCGACAATTTGGGAACCGTGCACGCATCATATACGCAAACAAAAACTTTACCGGAATCGACCAAAACTTTTCGTGCAACCGGCACAGTAAAATTTGTAAAGGGCGCAGGCTTCAAATGGAAACAGCAAAAACCAAATGCCTTTGACTTCACGTCCACACTGGATTCGTATTGTATAAATGGTGATACGAATGCTCTATCTGCCCTGCCCCATTTTTCCCAGGTTCAATCCATGATAAAAGATATGATGGACGGCGATATGGGCATGTTTTTGACCGCTTTTAACGCGGATTATACGGAAATTAAAAAGAATTGGGTGTTGGTTGCGACCCCCAAAATTTCCGCTGTGGCCGAATTTTTGGAATCTTTGACACTGACCGGGGATACAAAAGATTTGAAACAAATTGTTATCACATATAAAAATGGCATGACTATTACGATTGATTTCAAACGCATAAAAACGGATTCGCCCGATGAAATTAAATGTTAAAAAAATTATCTTTGGAATCGTGTGTTTGGTGGCTTTCTTGGCGACTTGCCTTTGGCGCACGCCATTGTCGATTCAGACCAACCTTAATTCTTTGATCGAAATAAATTATGCCGATTGGCCCATCGGGAATTTAACAAACAAATTTTCAAATGTTGTTAACGTTGTCATTAAATCTGAAAATCTAAATACCGCAAAACAGACCGCAAATGAAATAACGCGCATTTTGGATGCGGATGAATTTGATAAATTATCGATTATAACCACCGATTTTTCCGTATCTGATACAATCAACCAATTACGTATTCACAGGAATTCTTTTTTAAGTTCGAATTATCGCGAAATACTTCAAAATGGTGAATTTGCCAAAATTACAGATAATGCGGTTGCAAGTGTTTCGGGGTCAATGGCGCCAAGTGTTTTAAGTTTGACCGACGACCCCTTTCTTTTGTCCACAAATTATGTAAACGAATTGAAATTGGTGAACGGCAAATGGACCGCGCGTGACGGATTTTTATGGCAATATGTTGCCCCCGATCATTATATTTTGATTTCCATGGATGTTAATGCACGCGACACGAACGACATGGTAAAAACCGTTGATTCTTTGACGAATATGATAAAAAAATACAATGGTGATGATGCGCGGGTTTTCTTGTCTGGAATCCCGATACACACTGCGAATATGACTCAAACAAGCAAATTGCAATTAAGTGTTTTTTCATTTCTGGCGTTGGCCATGGCCATATTGCTAAATTGGTTATTATTTCGCAGAACCGCGACACTGTTGCCCGTTGTATTAAGTTTGGGATTGGGGTTTGTATCTGGGGCGTTGGCTTTATTTTTATGTTTTGCCGAACCGCATATTTTGACATTTGTGTTTGGTGTGACATTGATTGGATTGGGCATAGATTATTCGTTCCATTTCATCAGTGCGATGATTCACAAAGACGCCAACAATATCCATAAAAACATTTTGCATTCTTTTTTAACGACGGTTGTGTGCTTTTTGCCACTGGCTTTTTCCGGGGTATCTTTGTTGCAACAGATTTCCGTGTTTACCATTACCGGGCTTGCCACGATTTATTTAGGTTGGCGGATATTTATGCCAACAAAAATAGATGCAAAAAAAACATCCGTAAAAATGCCACATGCCGTTTCTAAAAAATATCGTCCGTTTGTAATCGGTGCAATAATTTTGGCGATAGTCGCAACAATACCTTTTATGAAAACGAAAAACAATATGTCGCAATTATATCGACCAAATTCGGAACTATTGGCCGCAGAATCGTTAATGCAAGACCTGAACGGGGTAAATACGTCTAAATTTTTGCTTATTCGTGGTGAAACACTAAATGATGCTTTACGCACTTCTGAAATAATCAAAGATGAATCAGGATATTTTTTTGATATCGCAACCATTATTCCATCAATCGAAAGGCAAATTGAAAATCAAAACCTAATTCGTGCGTTATATAAATCGGAATCACGAAAAATTCAAAAAGAGCTGGGGATTCGGAAGGCACCAAAATTTGTTGAAACGCCGGCTATTCAAATTTCTGATATTCGTGATAATAAAACATTGGAAAATCTATTAGGCAAATTTATGTTTGATGATGGAAAATATATGTATCTTGTTGCACATGTTAATGCCGATTTTGCAACAACGTCCCCAAACGCGATAACCATTTCGCCCGCACAACAAATGAACGATTTAATGGAACGGTATTCGCATGAATCGTATCAATTATTGGCCGTGTGTGGTGTTGCATTGTTGTTATTATTACTATTTTTATACAGGAAAAAAGCTTTGATTTATTTGGCACCATCCGTATTAGCCATTGGACTAACCGCCGCAGTATTAACATGGTTTGGGCAACCGATAACATTCTTTCATTTATTAAGTTTATTCATAGTTATTGGTCTAAGCTTGGATTATTCAATTTTTCATATTAACGCGATGGACAGCCACGAAATAAAACCAGTTTTGTTTTCTTTCCTGACCAGTTTGGTTGGGTTTGGAATATTGGCGTTTGCAAGTTTCTTTTTAATTCAATCAATGGGTATTACACTGGGATTGGGATTGACATTTGGGTATTTGATATCTTTATTCCTGTTTTGCCGTCAAAATTGATAGCGCATCAAAATTATGCACGCGCGGCATTGCAAATTTTTTATTTGCCACAACACAGATTAAATAATCGCCATATGTTATAAAATGGGTGCACGCCGGCGTGGTCCCCAGTTTATATATCGCCTCGGATTCTGTGAAGTTTTTATAAAAATTGAATAATGTTTTTGACGGCTTTATCCCAATAATTTCCGACGCTGCAACAAAGTCACGTTTAACAGATGCATTTTCTATATCAACACCAAGGCGCGCATTTGAAGCGGTTGCAACAACAACTACATTATCCCTGTGCGCAATAGATGCATATTTTTTGCCGATGTTTGCCACCATTAAATGCCCCAATACAAATTGCAATTTGCGTGTTTGTTTTTGGAATTTTTTCGCGCGCGCACGGTCATCGGCCGACAACAGTGCCATAAAATCATCGGTGTTCTTGCTTATTGAATCAATGTTTGCTATAAATACCTGCATAAAACGCATTATAAAATAAAAACAACCAAAGGCAAGTCACTTTGAACACAGGGAAATGGTATCAGCAACAGGAACGTGGTGCGGGCATGTGGCGATTGGGGCTGTTGTTGTGGGTGTACCGAATTTTTGGCATCCGGTTTATGAAATTTTGGGTCCGCATTATTGCAACCGTAATCGGTATGGGCGCAAAATCCACCAGGCGGTTTTCGCGCGAATATCGGCGAATTTTGAATGAATATCAAATTGCACGAAATACGGAACCGACAATATTTTCCCCCGCGCGGCATATTCGGTGTTTTGCGGATTCCTTGGTCGATAAAATGGTGGCGATGTGCGACAAAAAAAATCGCATAAAATTTATCGTCCAAGAAGATGCCGATTGGCGCGAATTTCAAAATCTGATTAAACAAAAAATGGGTGCTTTTTTAATTTGCGGTCATGTCGGTAATATCGGTGCATTGTCCGCGTTCCCTGGTGGCCAAGATATAAAAATTCACGCATTTCAACAAATTGGGCAAACAGGCGTTTTTTATCGTTTTATATCCGCGCATTCCGTGCGACCGAACACGATTATTCATGCGGTGGAAGATATGAATGTTGGAACGGCCGGCGAAATGTTTGATTCCCTGGCTAACGGCGAATTGGTTATGATGGCGGGCGATCGGGTATCCGCCGCAACGCCGGGCAAGACAATAAGTGCGCAAATACTGGGGCGCGATTGCGAATTGCCGATTGGTGTGTTCAGGTTTGCGCGTGCCATGTCGCACCCCGTATTTGCGGTGGCCTTATTAAACATTGGTGCCGAAAAGTATAAATTGGTTATTAAAAAATTAGATGATAAAAATGTCCACAATATGGCGAACGGCTTTGCCGAATTTTTGGAAAGCGCCGCCATCGCCGCCCCAACCCAGTGGTTTAATTTCTATGATTTTTTTGCGAAAAAGTGAGGGATTTGTTCGCGTGCGCTCACCACACGTAAGGCGCGAACCGCGCGCTTTTGCGCTTGTTCTTGCCAACTATCGTGTGAACCCGGGCAACAAATGTTGCCAGTGCCCAACCCGATGCCATACAAGACAAAAATAAAACGCCCGAATGGGCGTTTGATTTTTGTGGCGGATGGTGAGGGATTTGAACCCCCGAAGGTCTTATTTCATACCTTGTCCGATTTCAAGTCGGATGCATTCAACCGCTCTGCCAACCATCCGAAACCGTCTTTTACTGTCGTATGTTATAGTATTTTTTTCAAAAACGCAAATAAATAAGTTTTTTTCGTAAAAATCCATAGGAAATAAATGTCTTTACACCACCCGAATAACTATCTATAATCAAACCGCTATGAGAAAGATTATAAATTCTATTAAAAAGTTTATTCACGGCGACCCAAAGAACGGGCGCATTAAATGGTCACTGTATGTGCGTATTTGGCGCGAAATCGGTATGCCGCAATTAAAGTGGATTATCGCCGGTGTTATTGCGACGGTCTGCGCCGCGGCGGCCGAAGGGTACACGATTACGCTTGTTCAACGTGTCGTGGACCAGGCGTTTATCGAAAAAAATATGGATTCAACATATATCGTCGGGCTGCTTATTATCGCCGCGTTCGCCGCCAAGGGCGCGTTTCGGTATGCGCAGACGCTGCTTATGTCCAAGGCGGGCCTTAACGCCAGTGCGATGTTGCAAAAGCGCATTTATAATCATATGGTTCGCATGGACATTTCCGGATTTTTTGGCGAAGGGATTGGCAAACACCTTAACTATTTCTGGGTCCAGGCGGGCGCGGTGTTGAACCTGGTGACCGGCACCGTGGTCAAGGTGGTGCAAGAGGTTGCAACCCTGGTTATCACGGTGGGCCTTATGATTTACTATGCGCCACAAATGTGCGTGGTGTTGTTGTTCTTGGTGCCGGCGATTATATTGCCGATGGTTGCGATTATGCGGCGGCGGCGGAAATTGTCGCGGCAATCGTTTGGTATTGCGAACGATGTGTCCCAGCATTTGAATCAAACCCTGCGCGGAATTAAAACTATTCAGTCGTTCGCCACCGAAGATGCGGAATCAAAACGTTTCGCAAATGTGCTAAATAATTCAATGATAAATTCGTATAAAAGCGCACAGGCGAACGGACTGCAATCGCCATTGTTAGAGGTTATGATTTCAATCGGCCTGTGTTTGGCGATGATTTTGGGCGGTCATTTTATTGTAAGTGGTGCGATTACAACCGGTGATTTCACGGCGTTCTTGTTGGCACTTACCGCCGCGTATAAACCGGCAAAGTCCATTACGAATACCGGTGACACGGTGCAGCATGGTTTACTTGCCGCGGAAATTTTGTTCGATTTCTTGGATACGAAACCAACGATTCGCGATGCGCGCGGTGCAAACGCGTTGCATGCGGTACGGCCGTCCGTTGAATTTAAAAATGTGAAATTTTCCTATGTGCCGGACGAACCGGTGTTGCGCAATATCAACCTGCATGTGCCGGCGGGCAAGGTTTGCGCCCTGGTCGGCCCCAGTGGTGGTGGCAAAACGACAATGTTTAATTTGATTGAACGTTTCTATGACCCGGACGATGGATTTATTGCAATAAACGGAACGGACATAAAGAAATACACGCTGAATTCGTTGCGCAAAAATATATCAGAGGTGTCGCAAGACGTGTTCCTGTTTAATGACACCGTAGAGGCAAACATTAAATACGGTGCGCCAAATGCGTCGCATGATGCTGTTGTTGCGGCGGCGCGCGCGGCGAACGCCCACGATTTTATCACGGCGTTTCCGCACGGGTATGAAACATGCGTTGGCGAAGGTGGCGCATTGCTGTCGGGCGGGCAAAAGCAACGCATCGCGATTGCGCGTGCGATTCTTAAAGATGCGCCGATACTGTTGTTGGACGAGGCAACATCCGCACTGGACACAAAAAGCGAGAAACTAATTCAAGAGGCATTGCGCGATTTGATGCGCGGGCGGACGACGTTTGTTATTGCTCACCGGCTGTCGACGATTTTTGATGCCGATATAATTTGCGTTATCAAAGACGGCGAAATTGTCGAACAGGGAACCGATGAAGAACTGGTCAAACTTGGCGGCGAATATAAAAAACTGCGTGACATTCAGATTAAGAATAAGAAAAGTGATTAATGGAACGCACAAGTTTTTTGACTAACCGTTTTGATATTGATTTTCAATATGCGCTGTTTTGTGTGTCGCTGTTTTCTTGTTTAATTCTTTCGTTGCTTTATTTAGCAAGATTTTTTTTGCGGTTTTACAACCAAAAAATATCTTTTTCATTTTTGCATAACTGTTGATTTTATCGTATTCGTACGGTGTTAAAATCGCGGCGATAGTGTAATCTTTTTTGCCGTTTCCCGACGCATCAATTTTTTCATCTACCACGCATTTACCCTTTATCCTTGCCGTTTCAAAAGTTTTCCCTTTCATTGGGTCAATTAGAAACAATCCATAAGATAATTGAATTGCTATTAACCCATGCCCATTGATTTGCCCTTTTCTTTCTATATCATCAATCACAAAAGCGGGCGCAACGAAAAAATCTGTAAGTCCAATATCGCGGGCAAATTTAGAAAATAATTTTGCGCGCCCTGTGCAACCCGCGACTTTATAAGGAATTTTGTGTTTTATAATTTCATCGGCAGTCAAAGAAAAATTGCAATTTTGGCAATCTTTTATTTCTGGGTGTTGTTCACAGTATTCATCACGCGAAATGCCATTTTTCAATGATGGTTCTATATCATGGAAAAACTTATCAATCTTTTGTAATGCAGTGTTCACTTTTTTTATTTTGTTTTCATCTGTTTGCGGCCTGTTGCTAACCACAGGACTAATTTTACCCTTTTTGAAATGAAATATACCTGGCATATTTAAACAGATTCCTTTTTATAAATCTGTGTGCATTATACCATAAACAATTCATAAAAATTAGTAAAAAAGTGTCGGTTTGGTCCGCCTTCGCCTTTTGGGCTACGGCGGGACACTAAAAATTTTTAGGCCTGCGCTTTTATGCGCAGGCCAACAAATTTTTGTGGTGGGGCCACAGGGATTGCACATCCCATCCGCCTATGGCGTGATGGGGCCCTTCCACTCGCAACGGTTTCGTTTCGCGATGCTTACGAAACCGGCTATCGTGTCGAACCCACGGGTTCTCGTCTTGCTTTCCCAAACCAAAATTAAAACCGACGTAACGTCGGTTTGAATTTTGGTGGGGCCACAGGGACTCGAACCCTGGACCCAATGATTAAAAGTCATTTGCTCTACCAACTGGGCTATAGCCCCAGAACTTTTTTTCCAGCAGTTCGGGCCAGATTATGACACATTTTTCACAAAAAGCAAGAAAATTATGGTGTGCGCCAAAAAATTATTTCATCGGCGCGCTTTCTTGCGCCGCGGCATCGGGCCCCGCCAATTCCGCATCGGCAAGTAATTTTTCGAACTTCATCGCGATTGCCGCCCCGGAATCCAGCCAATCTATGACTTTTTCTATGGTGTTTTTGACGTGCCGCGCAAGGATTCGCCGATTTCCACGCAGGTGATGTTCGTTTACCACGTGCGATATGTGCCGCCCCAGTTCCGTCAGCAGCCGCAAATTGTCAATTGACAGCACACTTTCACGCCCGTATCGATAGATGATATTTTCCAATTCGTTGTAATACCCGTGCAGCAAATTTATGCACCGGGCATCCATGCGCAATTTTTTGATTATGTGCGATTCACTTAGTGTTTGCATCTTGTTTATGTTGACGAGGGTCGTGCGCCCACGCATCCCAAGCATTTTTCGCAACACCAAAATCACATGCAGGACCAGTGTGTTTATCCGATCGTCTACATTGACCGTCATTGTTTCCATTAGTCGCCGCGACACACGCGAATTCGTGTAATCGTAAAGCAAAAACACCAGCGGTATCGCCAACAGCGATGCCGATATATTTGTGATTAAATCGGCAACATTTGGGTCTTGGATATTATCAAGCGATATGGTGAACAACAACACGCCGCCCAAAATGGACGCGACATAGGGCAACGCACGCAATACAAAATCCCGGACTTTTTCCCACATATGCCATATTTTACCGCACCAGCCCGGCATTGTCATTGTGAATGGATTCCGGGAGGATTTCCCCTTTCCCGTGGAAAGGGGGGGACCACTGGAAGTGGTGGGGTATGAGTTAGTTGGCGCCACGCGCCGATACCACTACCCCGGTGCCGTTCGGCACCACCCCTTCGCCAGCGAAGGGGACCACCTTTCCCCCTTGAAATTTTGTCAAATTTGCACTATAATAACAAAGTCCAGGGCAAGACAGAACCAAAGGAGTCGGCGATGGCAATGAGTATGAAAAAGTTTTTAGAAACTTATTTTAAACTTGTTCGTTTGAATGAGATGAAGTCTGACGATATTGAGCGCTGGGTTCAATTTGAATCTTTGGTAAAAAAAGAAGATCTCACCAAAAATATGGCTGATTGGGCAAAATTGTTAAAACGTGATCCTGTTACTGGTGAACTCACGTTAGACAGGGATGTTTTTTTTGAACTTATAACGTTGAATCCGACAGAATTAAGCGATGAAGATTGGGAAAAATTGTTTCTTAATACGCAAAATGCTATGTCTGGGTTGGTTGCACAGCGTAAATCTTACGCTGATCTTGGCGAAGATGATGTAGTTAATTTTATAGATGACAACAAAGATAGATTTGATAAATCTTGGGGTGAAACAAAGAAAGCAACACCAGAAACAGAGGCAGCTATTGGTTATTTGGTTGCAAAGTTGGAAGATTTATTAAGGAAAAATCCTGATTTGTTCCGTTACCTTGGGTTGCCTTATGTAAACATACACGAACTAAGAACCAAGGTTGCAAGAAAAGAATATAATAAAGCAGAATTTCAAAAAGAAATTCGAAACATTGCTCAGAAATATACAGAATTCGTTTATGATGATAGCAAAAATATCCCTGGTATAGATAAGGACGCAGAAAACCTTGCAGACGAGTTTCGTCTTAACAATGTTGGTTTTATCAGTAATGATTATGCTGGTTGGATTACCCCGGAAGTTGACCCTGCTAAATTAGCAAATTTCAAGGTTCATTATCCGGATTTCATGTTGCTGTTATATAGAAATCAAAAGGTTTTAGATGCATTTAAGCAGCACGAAGGACAAAACAATCAAATATCATCGGCCATCGCGGTTGCAAAAGAAAAAGTCGATTATGCTAACCCCGAATCCAAAGATTACATAACACCGAAACGTACCGACCAGCTGACATTATTGCAACAGATAAAAAAAGATATTGGCGATGGATATGAAGACCTGTTCAAAAAATATACGAAATTTCGTGGCGACAGAATATATCTTAACCCAGCCACCAAAGATATCTGTAAGGCTCTTGACAAATCGAATATAAAACCGTCTGACGGACTTGGAAAAATTGTTGAATCTGCGTCCGCTATCAAGGGGAATCTTAAGGGTAAAAATGATGCAACGGCGGCGTTCAATTGGCTTGAATCGACACTGAAAGAATTTCAATCTGATCCAAACATGTCAAAAACTTTTGCTGGTGCACTGAAAAACGGACGTCAAATGAAATATCTTATTTCTGAACTTATCATGAAGGCCGCAAAAGAAGCGCAAGATCCGAAAAATGGAAAAACAAAAGAAGATGTTATTAAACAAGTAAAAATAGCGATGGAGGTTCTTTCTATCATAAAGTATGGCAATACCACCAGTAAGATTATGGATGCTGTGCACAGTGATAAAGATTTGTTTAGTATATTTTCCAACGACAAATTATCTTGGAATAAAAATGCCGGGGTTCAATTTGTTACCAATGCATTGGACAAAAGTGTTCGTGCCGCATTTATTGGCATAGGATACGGTGCAACTTTCCTGACTAACGGCATACGTAAATCGGGCAGTAAATTTAACCAAAAATTTAGTAACAATGGTATGAGGAGTTCTTATGCTGCGTGGAACGCAAAAAATACTACCGATAAGAGTGCATTAGTGGCGAAGGTCACAGATGATAGAGCCGGTATATCTGCAGACGCATTAAACCGCGATGCAAATGTTATGAAGAAAGGCGCGGCACTTGTTGGTTTGGGGATTCCTGGTGGTGGGGTTGCTGATGTAGATTTGAAACAAAAAGACTTGGATACCAAAGGACGTCAAGATGAATTAAAAGCCCAGTATGCACTTGAACCGTATGAACAAATTTTGAATCAATTGCAACAAGTCCATGATATCAAGAAAAAATTAGAACCTATTGAGGCACAGGAACCCGTTTTGCGAGCAGCTATTATGGCTGCCGGACCAGATAAAGACGTGAAGGTCGCAGAATTAACCGCTTTGTTAAATTCCAAAAAAGGTCTTATAGAGCAATTGGAAAATTTTAGAGATGTTATCGATTTGGGACTTATTGGTCGTGGCATTGTAGATATTGATACGGTTGCTGTGGCTGATATAGAAGCAATTATCGATCACATTCAAAATGTCGATCCTGGATATCAGAACGCTGTTTTAGATTACGAACTGATCAGTCAGGAAAATGCTGAAAAGCAACAACACATCAATGATTTTCGCAAGGCCACAGAGGAAATCAAAAATTCACAAGCAAGTATCGATCGTCGCGATAAAGAATTGAGGGAGTGGGACAAAAAACACGTCGATGTGTATAACGAACTTATGGCTTATTGGGATTTCTTGGAAACCGGACGTGATTCACACACTGGGCCACTTTATAGTTGGCGTTTTGGCAGTGCCGAAAACAAACAAAAACCGATGCGTAAAGATGCTTTGACACAATTCGCCTCTTTTCGTGGTGCATATCGTGCCGCATAAATCCACGCCCACGGTTGTGGGCGTTTTTTATTGAAACTATCAAATTTGTTTGCTATTGTTTGCCACGGAATAATTTTAACCAAAAGGAAAGAATATGTATATTATGGCGCTGAACTGTGGGTCATCCAGTTTGAAATATCAAATCTTTGATGCCGATTCAAAAAAGCAAATTGTTGGTGGTAATGTTGAAAAAATCGGGTCACCGGATTCTTTTATCACGCAAAAATATCCTGATGGTAAAAAAGAACGCAAAGAAACCCCAATGCAAAATCATAACGATGCGTTAAATGTCGTTATGGGCATGCTGCGTGCGGCATCAGTCGATATGAACGAAATTCGTGGTGTTGGGCACCGCGTGGTTATGGGCGGTTCTAAATATGCTTCGTCCGTTGAAATTACTGATGAAGTTATGCGCGAAATTCAGAACTGGCGCGATTTGATGCCGTTGCATATTCCGGCATCACTGATGGGCATCGAAAGCGCGCGCCAAATGTTACCGAACGCGACCCAGGTTGCGGTCTTTGACACCGCGTTTTTGCAAACTATGCCGGAATACGCGTATCGCTATGCGGTGCCGGACGCGTGGTATCGCGAATTGGGCGTGCGCCGCTATGGTTTCCATGGGACAAGCCATTTGTATGTGTCAAAGCGTGCCGCGGTTATGTTGGGGCGGAAAGCCTCGGATTGCAATTTGATTACTATGCATATCGGTTCGGGCGCGTCGGGTGTTGCGATTCAGGGTGGGCGCGCGGTTGATACGACATTGGGCATGACGCCGACGGCGGGATTGATGATGGGAACGCGGCCGGGCGATGTGGATGCGGGTGCGTTGCTCTATGTCATGGATAAATTAAAACTTTCGCCGGAACAGATGACAAAGCACATGAATAAAGATTCCGGGCATGTCGGTATTACAAAGTGCTTTGCCGACCGCCGCGATGTTGAAAGCAACCGCGAAACAAATCCTGATTGCAAGTTGTCGCTGGAAATGGAGGTGCACAGCGTAAAGAAATATATCGGTGCGTTTATGGCGGAACTGGGGCATGTGGACGCGTTGGTCTTTACCGCGGGCGTGGGCGAAAACGACGATTACCTGCGCTGGAAATTCTGTGAGGGATTAGAAGAATTAGGCATCAAAATCGATGCGGATAAAAATGCGCGGGCGTTGGCGCGATTGGATGCGGGCGAATCTGTAATCAGCGCGAACGACAGTCGCGTAAAGATATTTATGATTCCAACAAACGAAGAAATCGTTATCGTCGAAGATACAATCGGAATTATGAACGGCACGTATAATCCGGATCACCTGAAAATGGATTATTCGTTTTCGAAATAGTGGTAAGTGATTAGTGTTAGTGCGGGCGCGGTTGCGCCCGTGTTTTTTTACTTACACTAATCACTAACACTTGCCACTAAAATATGCTATAATCCACACAAAGGAGTAGAGAGATGAAAGTGGCGATTATTGGTGTGGGGACCGTTGGTTCGGCCGTTGCGACGGCGGTAAAGAATACGGGACTTGTGCATGAAATTGTTTTGTTTGACCGCGATGCGGTGCGGGCGCGTGCCGCCGCCGAAGATTTGGGTCATGCGGCAAGTTTTGGTTTTGATGTGAACATTTCCGCGGCCAGTAATTATCGCGCAATTCGTGGTTCGGACATTGTTATTATTGCCGCCGGCAAGAATCAAAAGCCCGGCGAAACACGGACAGATTTATTGCAAAACAATGCCGCGGTTATTCGCGATATTGTGCCGCGCGTGATGGCGAACGTTGATTCAAAACGTGTAATTTTAATTATCGTGACGAACCCGTTGGATGTAATGGTTATGTTGGCCCAGGAAATTTCGGGATTGCCGCCGGCGCGCGTGATTGGAACCGGCACAATGTTGGACAGTGCGCGTTTGCGTACGATATTGGCACGGGGACTTGCCGTGTCGCCGCAATCGATTCATTCCTATGTCCTTGGCGAACATGGCGACGCCAGTGTTATTGATTGGTCGTCGATTACGGTTGGCGGACTGTCGTTGGATGATTTCTGTCGCCAGGTGAAAATTCCACTGACCGCCACAATTCGCACCAGTATCGAAGAACACGTTCGCAATGCGGCGTATGAAATTATTCGCGGGCGTGGCGCAACATGGGACGGAATCGGCGCCGCGGTTGCAGATTTGATAAAGTGCATCATAAATGACGAGCACAGAATTTTAACTGTATCAATCGTCACGGGCACGGGCGCACATGTGATTGCAATGTCTTTGCCACGCATTGTTGGCGCGAACGGTGTTGTTGCGACATTGGCGCCAAAAATGTCACCGGCGGAATCGGCGGCACTGCGCAAAAGCGGAAAGATAATTCAAAAAAACTTTTCACGGATTTGATACACAGCGAAAGTGATGTCCCATTTGAGGGAACTAGCGTCCGACATTAAATTCATCGCCATAGCCGGCGACGGATTGACCGCCGATATAGCAACCGATGTCTTCGAAGCCCTGTTTAACCTGGGCCTTTTTGACAAGGTTTGACGTCACAATTCCGCCAACGGTCCCCAAAACAACACCCGCAATACTGTCCGACGCAAGGCGCGCGGTGTTAAATTCGCCGTTTTCATCACGCCAAACATTCTTTTCGAACCCACCAATCGTTGCGGTTAAACCGTTAAATTTGCTGTCCAGGTCGCTTTCCAAACCCGCCACATATTTTGCCGTCCATTCGCATTTGCCATTTTTGATTTCTTTGTCGGAATCCGAACAAACACATGTTCCGTTACGTTCCACAGTTCCCGCAACAATGCATTTGCAATTCGAATCCATATTATCCAAATCAGTACAGGGTTTCTTTGTGCCCGCTTTCGTTTCGGTTTTGATATTGGATACCGAATTGGCATTTTTATTTTCGGATTGCGGTGTTTGGATGTTTTTATCTTCCTGGCAATATCCATTTATCGGCGTCCACCCCGATTCACACGCGGTTGCGGTGCAAACACGCACACCCGCACTTTGCCACGCACAGTGCCACGCCGTCGAATGCAAATACGGCCGCACTGTGTTATCTATGCCCGTACAATCAGAATCAGACGAACAGGATTTATAATTAAATTTTGATTTTGGTTTACATTTATATGGACCATCATTTTCGTATGGATCTGAACACAAACAGCGATATCTGTAAAAATTTTTTTCACCGCCAGTCGATTCACAATCCGCCGTGTAAGATTCAAGTTCGCTTCGTGAAAATTTACATATATTTTTTGCACTTTCACCGACATCATAATTATAAAAGAACACATAATCGTCCGGATCTCCTTCAACTTCATCACGTGCATTACGGTCTGTCACAGGGTCATTTGCACAATCAGCAATCCAACGTGTAGGTTCAACAAATGACCACTTGGGGATATTAGAATAACACGTGTAGAAACCTGGACCACTTGGACCAAAATTTGTATAAATATCAACAGCGTTGGGGCAACCATAATCGTCCCCAGTATGCTCACCACAGTAATAATAATCATACGTAGAAGTTCTTTGGATCCAGGCACCTGTAGTAGTATCTTCGCCGCGGGTAGGCGTGATCATTACGCAATTCGTTGCGGAATAAGTTGGAGCCGTGATAGCATACAAACATAAAACGACTAAAATTTTTTTCATACCTACCCCCCCTTCACAGAATCCAATTGGTCGGATGTGTTATCCGACCATATTTATTACTTTGTTTGGAAACGGCCCAAAAATTTTAGAACCTTTGTTTGGTCCATGTGTTCCGTAACTTTTTTATCAATCTCTTTTCCTGTGACGTGTCTGTCACGCAAAATTTCCATAATTTCATAGATTGAATCTTGGGGTAAATTTACATTTTCACCGTCCACAATTAAATCACAACGCCACGGTAAATTTTCGGTTGCTGCGCGAAATTTTATTGTAAAAATTTGTTCATTCGTATCGGGCGAAAGCAAAACATAATTGCGATGCACACCATTTTTATCAGCCGAAAATTTTATCTGATTTTTCTTTTCTTCGGCCAATTCCTTTATTGTATCAAAAGTGGCTTTTTGAAATTTGTTTAATTTCATTTTTAATCTCCTTTGTGTATTGTTTGTATAATAAAAATACCCAACAAGAAAAAATCTTAGTGGGCTGGAGTTTCCAAAACAATACTTCGAGGATTGTTGTGTGTATTCAATATATTCCACACACTCCAACCCATAGGTTGGAGATTTTTTATGTCATCACTGACAACGAAGTATGGAGTTTGGAATCTCCAGACGACGGCAAACCACCATCATCAAGCAAGATGGTACATTATATTGGGTAAAAAATCAATACAAAAAACGGCGCATTACATAACGTTGATATATTTAGGTTTGTGCAAGTGTTAATAGATGACGAAGCATAATATTGCGGAAAACATACCCGAATTTTGGCAAACATTCATATTCATACCGCACGCCGCGCGTGGTATAGTTTTGGTATAAGGGGGGCAATATGTCATTAGATATTGAATACCAAAAACTTTCAAATGGAAATGGATTTTGCGCAAAGTGTGACGGTAAAATAATCGGTGAAATAGATATTGTCTATGTCGGCGCAAATCGTTTAATCATTGAATCCACGCAAATCGATGGCGCGTTTGAAAACAGTGATGTATGCAAAAACCTGGTGCGGTGCGTTGTGGAATCTGCGCGCCGGGAACATCGAAAGATTTTATCGCTTTGCCCGCGGGCGCAGTCAATCTTTAACCGGTATGCGGAATTTGATGATGTTAGACTTATGAAACTTGCCGCGTAAAAATTATTCCACATTCAAATTATGTTAATACACGATTAATATGTGACACTTAAAATTCCAGAGAATCGTCACACCGCTGAAGAGCGGTGCCCAGGCATCGCGACAGCGATGGTTTGCCCCGCAGGGGATTTTTCATCGCAAAGCGATGAAAAACATAAATGTCTGCGACGCAGGTTTTTGCATTCGCAAAAACTGGGCCCCGGCCTTCGCCGGGGTGACGGCATTCTGGAATAATAACCTCGTTCCGTTTTAATTGTGCTTTAACCTTCCACATTCAAATTATCAAGAACGAATTTCCAATCGATTAAAAATTCCAGGAAATTATCAATAAATTCCGCGCGCCGATTTTGATAGTCCAAATAATATGCGTGTTCCCACAAATCCAAAACCAGCACAGGTTTTAACCCATGGACAATTGGTGTATCCGCATTTGCGGTCGATATGATTTCAAATTTTTTATTTGAATTTTGTACAACCCAAACCCAGCCCGAACCAAAGACATCGTTCGCGACCGATTTGAATTTTTCTTTGAATTCGGACACGCCGCCAAACGCATCCGATATTAAATCTGGAATCAAAGTATTCCCGCGCCCAAGGCAATTGAAAAAGAATTCGTGATTAAAAATTTGCGCCGCGTTATTAAAAATTTTTGTCGCGTTTTTATCCCTGTGCGATTTCAAAATAATTTCGCGCAAATCCATGTCGGCGTATTCTGTTCCGTCGATTAGTTTATTTAGGTTCGCAATGTATGCGCCCATGTGTTTATCGTGATGCGTACGCACCGTTTCAACCGACATATACGGGACCAGGTCTGTTTCACGAAAAGGTAATGGATATTCGGCAAGGTTAAACATTTTTCTATCTCCTTTGTGGGCATTCTTGCAAAAATACGTGGCCGTGACCATAGGAAAAAATGTTTGTTTTTTATTAAAAACCACTTGCGCTATGATAATGTATGTTTCTATAATCACCATGCAAAGTAATAAAGGAGAAAAAATGAAAAAGGCAACTTTGTTTGGTGCACTTGCGGGTGCGATGTTTATTGGTAATGCGATGGCCGCGGATATTACGATTTACTATTCGCCGACGTGTCCGCACTGTCATCATGCGCGTGAATTTATTTCGCAGAATTTGATTTACGAATATCCGAATCTGAATGTGACAACGGTCAATGTTATGGACGCCGCAAATCGTGATGAATTTATGGCGACACTTAAAAAGTGCGAATACGAATCGGGTGGTGTGCCGGTGATGGTCGTTGGTGAAAAATGTTTCCAGGGTTATGGCGATTCCATGGGTGATTCAATCCGTGCGGCGATAGAAATTGATATGGACGATGCCGCCAAGGGGGTTGCCGCCGATAACAAGAAAGCAATGGAATCTGATGCGGCCGCGTTTCGCAGTGCACATGCGGACCGCGCGGCGGCGGTTGTTGAACGCGTTGTTGAAAAGACCGAAAACGCGGACGCAAAAAAAAACTAATTAAATGGAACGCGAACTGGTTCTATTACGGAATACTTGGGATTTTTGTTGTGGGATTGGTTTTCGTTCTTTGCCGCAAAAAGAAATGAATAACAGGAAAGCACGATGTTTAATTTGACCGGACTTGATTATGCGTATGTTGGGATATTGCTTGCGTCAACCGTATGGGCGACGATACGCGGTGGAATTTATGAAACCATCGCAACCTTGTCTTGGGTTGTGGCGGCGGTGACCGCGCGGTTCGTGTCGCCGATGCTTGATAAATTGCTTCAGGGTTGGTTCGGGTTGCCCGAATCAACCGTGGGCACATTGGTCGCATCGTATTTCATCGTGTTTTTTGTTATATTGCTTGTTGTGGGATTCTTTAATCAAAAACTGCGCGATAAAATTCAGGCCAGTGTGATGAGTGTCACCGACCATACATTGGGCGTAATCTTTGGAATTGTCCGCGGCATTGTTGTGATGGGCGTTTTCTATTGGGTTGCGCTTTGGTATTTTTCAGACACGCCAAGTGTGCCGGCGTGGATTACCGATGCGCGCACGCGTCCGGTGATGCAGGTGACGGCATTAAAGTTGGACGAATGGTTTATACCGGGGCAAACAAGTAAATTGTTGTTACGTGATATCGAAGGTTCGCGTGAAGCACAGCGGATTTACGATAACCTGATAAACCCGCGTGTGGTTGATGATTCGAACAAATCGAAAGACGGCGCGCCAACAAATGCGGAAGAAACGGGATATAAAAATTCCGAACGGGGCGCACTGGAAAATCAATTACTGCAAATTGAAAATGTCGCCAACGCGGTCGAACAGCGCGAGAAAGAACGACAGGGAAAAAATTAAAAAAACGGAATCATCTGATTCCGTTTTTTTTATAAACCCACGCTTGGTGCGTGGGCTTAAAAATTTCCTGGTGCCAGTTGTCGGACTTGAACCAACGACCCTCTGATTACAAATCAGATGCTCTACCAACTGAGCTAAACTGGCAATGTGCATGTAATTATACATATCGCACCAGGTAAAGCAAGAAAAAATTTCAAGATGTGACAATTTATTTGATGTCTGCGACGCAGGTTTTTGCATTCGCAAAAACTGGATACCGCCCTTCGGCGGTATGATGGCGTTCTGGAATAATCAACCTGGTTTGTTTTAAGTGTGCATTAACAAATTTCAAAAAAATCTTGCAAATGGCGGGGGGCGGGTTAGTATTACACTTATGATGAAACTACCTGAACTTTTGGCGCCGGCGGGGACGCTGGACGCGTTTCGGACCGCGATTTTGTATGGTGCGGATGCGATTTATGCCGGCCTGCCCGGGTTTTCAATGCGGGCGCGGGCGAAAATTTCAACCGATGAAGTTAAAACCGGAATCGAACTTGCGCATGCGGCGGGGAAAAAAGTTTATTTGGCGTTCAACCTGTTTGCGCACGATTCTGAATTTGCAAATATGCCGCGCGTGTCGGAAATAATTCGATATTTATCGCCTGATGCGCTGATTGTGTCCGACCCGGGTGTTTTAATGTGGGTGCGTAAAAATCACCCCGATATTCCGATTCATATTTCGACCCAGGCGAACATTTGTTCCGCCGCGTCCGTAAAGTTCTGGCAGGCGGCGGGTGCGTCGCTGTGCGTGCTTGCACGCGAAGTTTCACACAACGAATTCATATCTATTCGACGGGCGTGTCCCGACATTAAACTTGAAATTTTTGTGCATGGCGCAATGTGTATGGCATATTCGGGGCGGTGTTTGCTATCGAACTTTATCACGGGGCGGCCGGCGAATCGTGGGGCGTGCGCGCAACTGTGCCGGTGGAAATACGATGTGGTTTTGCGCGAATGCGAAAGTGGTATTGAAATGCCGATAGAAGAAGACGCGCGCGGCGCATATATTATGAACAGCAAAGATTTGTGTTTGATGCCACGGTTGGCCGATGTGTTGGAATCCGCGCCGGATTCACTTAAAATCGAAGGGCGCAATCGCAGCGAATACTATGTGGGCAGTGTTGTTCACGCATATCGTGCGGCGATGGATGCGTGGGCGCGCGACCCGGAAAATTTTAATCCATCCGTCTATATGGAAATGCTAAATGTATTAGAATCGCGCGGATATACAACGGCGTTCTTTGATGGCCCGGTGCCAAGCGACGCGCACAACTATGATTCCGCACGGTCGGTGTCCGAATATCATGCGGCGGGCGTTGTGGTTGCAAGAAACGATTCGGAAATCACACTTGAACTGCGAAATGAAATAAAGACCGGCGACGAAATTACATTTGTTATTCCGCATGATGTGCGCGGTGTGCGTGTCAAACTTAGACAAATCATTAACGCGCGTGATAATTCCATTTTACCAAAGATGTCCGCGGGCCAACATGGTGCGATAAAAATTTCACGCAATTGGGTTGCGGATGATTTTGATAAATTGGTGCCATTTGTCTTGGCATATAAGCATAAATAATTTTACCGATGCGATTGGCGCATAACATAACGTTTATAAAGTTTTCCAAAATATGCGGGGTCGTTTTCCAATTTTGTAATATCGGCATCGTTCGCAGAATTGTCCAACCACGAAGAAAAATTTTGTTTCGCATGTTTCTGTATCGGGACAGGCGTGTTCGCAACCTTTTTAAATACACACAAAACATTTGATGTATTCGCGGCAACAATGGCGTTTTCAAAATTACTTATAGCCCTTAATACGCATCCGCCATCATCGATTGTTATCGGTTCAATTTTATCCCTGTTTGGTGAAAGCATAGTTTTCTTAGAAACGATTTTATAGTGTGTGTTATACAGTTCGGTTAGAAATTTTATCGCCGGGTTATTTTTTGTATCTTCTTTGTGCGACATCATAATTTCACGCATCACGCAAATTGCATTAAATTGCGATTGCGCGCGCGTAATTCCACGTGATTGATATGCATTTACGAACGCCCGATATACACCCATGTATGCCCGCGATAAATTGGCACACGTTTCTTTGGTAAGATTATAGTTTTTCATTTTTGCACCTTTTATCTCTTTCGTACACGTTCATATTCGTGTTCACGCACATTTACATGTTCCATATTCATGGACATGGTGTTTTGTATTCCGCGTTGGGCGCCCCCGGATACACCAAACGATATTAAATCATTTATAACACGTGTTCCCGATTCTATGAGTGACACTGCATAACTTTTCAAATCGTTCAATTCCGTATCAGATGCGCCATCAACAATTGAATTTCTTTCATTGCTTTGCAACATTTTTGATTGCCACCGCCCGCGCAACGCAAAAACCGCAACACGCAGGTATTCAACAATTGGCGCGGTATTTTTTATTGCAAAAATTTCATCACGCAGTTCGTTCATCGCCGTGTCCCATGCGGCACTAAGTTTTCCGCCACGCGTCCAAACCAATATGCTTTTGCCACGGAATATAGAATCCAGCGCACCGTCAACCCTAGCCCGAACATCCGGTGAAATAGAATTTTCATCAAAGCAACCACGATCTTGGCCGGCGGCCATGGCGATAAGTTTTTTTAGGTTCGTTTCCATTTGAATCTTTTCATACACCTTTACAATATGATAGTGTTTTTTGCCACGGATTTCAAGGGTTATCACAAAATCTTTGACTTTATTTTTAACTTAGGCAATCATATACGGGTCATATTCCGAACAAGGCACTGTTGCCAATAATGGGTGGTGCGGGGGTATGATGCCAATCTTGCCAATAATGGGGGTTGGTGAAAAAAACTTTTAACGAAAGGAAAATCAAAATGAAAAAAATACTTGGTATTGCGGCGGCAACGGCGGCCATGGCCACATCGGCAATGGCGGCAAATATGGAAAATCCATTGTTCTTGCCGGGCGCATTGGACGTTTATTCGAAAACAACATTGGGATTGATGTATAAAATCACCGATTCCACGGAAAATCAGATTTTGCGTGGACATAGCGGCAGTACGGAATTCCCAATCTGGCGCCCGATGCAGGAATTCGGTGTTGGTATAACCGACCGTTGGGCGGCGCATTTAATTGCGGGATATACGTATGACCCGGATATAAATCGCAAGGGTTTCCACCTTGGGCGATTGGGAACGACATATCGTATATTTGGTAATGAAACAAATTTCGTGTGGGATATGTATGGCGATTTCCACCTTGGCGGGATGGAAAGAATGAAAGGGAAACTTAGCCTTTCGACCATAGAACCAGGGAAACCGGTTTTTAACTATGAAAACTATTCAAACGGCCGTTGGGGTGCGCATTTGGGAACGAAATTTGGTTATCGTTGGACGAACCTTAGCACAAGTGCATTTGTAGAGGTTTTACGGACATGGGGTAATCATAATAATGAAATTGATGTGTCGGTGCTTTCTATTCCTGGCTTGCCAAGAAATTTGTCGGTAAACCTTAAATCTACATGGGAAATCAACGCCGGGGCAAATGTGTTCTATCAAATATCCGATGAACTTTCGGGTGGTATCGGGTTTAATTATAAACATCATGCGACAAATGGTTTAGAGGGAATCTATACGGATTTATCTACTGTAAATCCTTTGTATTTACCAGCAGTTTTGAACATGCTCAAGGACTTTAAGGACATGAACGATCGTTTCGATGAATATGCGCTTAGTTTCACGATTGCGTATCAGTTCACGCCGGGAACACAACTTGCGTGGTATATCGAAGACACGTATGATACCGGTGCGCGTTTGTCGGCAAACACGACAAATGTAAAGGTCGAAAGTGGTTTTCGGTTTAACTTTATGTTCTAAAGAAAAAATAGAAAACATGTGCAAACAAAAAACGGATCCGATTGGGTCCGTTTTTGTAATTAAAGTGCTTTTTTTAATGTCGGTTTTGTGATATAATACCCCCAAGAGAGGAAAAGAAAAAGTATGAGGAAGTTCGGGGTTTCCGCCACTTTGTTGGGTTTTTGCTTTGGTGCATCGCGCGTCGCGTCTGCGGCATATCCGGCGTATCCATCACCCCAGGTTCCACTTTACCAACAACAATATCAACAACAGATGCAGGCCCAGGCCGCATATCCGGCACAACCAGGAACGGTTCAATTGCCAACGGCGAACGGCACGGTTTTGGTTGCAAATTCTGGTGTTGCGGTGCCGGCGACAAGGGTCACGGGCGCATTGCCAAAGGTTGGGTCGGCGGCAACGGCGGCGGGACGGAAATACTATTTACCGTCTGATTATGACCGTCTTGCGGACAGTGGTTTGTATGTTGGGTTTTCGGTTGCGTATGCCGCAAGTGTTATGGGGTCGATAAAGGCCGATTATTTGGGCGAAAAAGATGCCTATGTCGTGCCGGGTGCGTTCGCGGCCGCAGATTTTCAGACGGATACGGTTATACCACTTCAGGTTTCGGTTGGTTCGGCATTGAATAATGATATTCGTGTGGACTTTTCATACACGCGTTATTCGGGCTTAAGTTATCCGGATCACGTTTACACCGCCGAATACACGGGTGCCGCGACGGTTCAAACCGCGGTCGAAGGTGGTGCGATAACCGCAAATACAACGATGTTGAATATATATTATAACCTTGATTCTTATACTGGATACTTGGCGGGCGGGTCGCTGCGTCCGTATATCGGTGTTGGTGTTGGGCTGTCGTTGAACACAATTGCCGATTATGTCGTGTATGACGATACATACTATACAATTATCGAAGATTTGAATACAACGGTTGGCGTTGCTGGCCGTCTTACGGGTGTTTCCGATATATACGCGTATCACAATGGTGGAACAAACGAACAGTTGGCATTTATGGTCGAGGGCGGTATAACGACGGACCTTGGTGGGGGAATAAAGTTGGATTTGTTTGCACGGTATGCGAACCTTGGGAACGTAAAAACATCGGGCAGTATTATTTTATCGCAAATAGAATGGTTGTCGGATGGACTTGGGAACGAAGTTCAGGCAGATTACGACAGCGTGTTCCACTATACAAATTGGTACGAAAGCGGACGGCTTAGTTTGATTGATGTTGGCGCGCGGTTGCGGTTGCAATTCTAATCGGGGGGCGCATGAAAAGAAATAACGCGATTTTGTGTTCAATTATGTCCATATTGGTGGGCACGTCGGCGCATTATGCATTTGGCGGAATACGCGTTGGGAACCTTTCGCGGAACTATGCAAAATCGTATAAGAACACCGCCGCATTGGAACAGCAATACTATGATTCAATTGCCGCCGAAGCGGATACACCGGTTGATATAGATTTGCCGGTGCGTGTGGCGGATAAACAAATCGCGGATAAAATAAAAAGTGGCGATAAAACCGTTGGCGCAGATTATAATACATTGAACAACTGTGCCGCGATTTACCCCGACGGTGAATTTATTTGGGATGTGCCAACAATCGGGCGCAATGCGGGCGGCAAACCGACATGTGTCGCGGTGGTTGAAATGCGTGTTAGGGGTGCGAACGGCCCGTTGGAATATACGACCGTGGCGCGTGGAAAATTGGCGGCGGGTGATGCGGTAAATTGCAATATATCGGACTTTCCGTATTCGTCATATTTGCCGGACGCGATGCGCGTGACGTTCCCGGCGGACAACGCCCCGACGCATGATGATGTTATTCGCGTTTTGAACGAAGAACAAAAGAACAAGGCGGGCCTTAAAATCGCGGCGGCGACGGTTGCGGCGGGTGTTGCGGGCAATATGGTCGGCGCCCAGGAACCGGGTAAAGACGGACTGTTTGGAACGAATTCTGAAAAAATGAAAACGACACTTGGGGGTGCGCTGATTGGGGCGGCGTTGATGACCGCAGGCACATTTTCCGGCAAGGTTGCCGGCGACACGATTTTACATGCGGGCGTAAATGCGGCGGCGGGTGGCGTTATTGGAAATATGATGGCGACGGGTGAATCCGTTCTGCGCGTTACAAAGTGCAACGATGGCGGTGTGGAAACGACATGTTTATGGGGTAATATCGTCAAAACATCCAAGGCCGAAGGTGTTGGTGATGAAACATATTATTGTCCAAAGGACGGCAACGTAATTGTTTGTGACCGGTCCAAAACGCAATATCCCTGTGTGATAGATAACAGTTTGATTTTGAAATATATAAAACCCGATGATGAGAAAACACCAATCAGACCCGAAGAACTTAAACAGGCAATCGGTTTCGAACAAGTCCTTAGGGGCAAGGCCACACCATACAGGTACAATACGGAAGAAAAAAATGTGGATACCAATATCACAAGCAACGATGCATATTGCTATAATGCGTATGTTGAAAAACGCGCCGGTGCGCCGATAGCGGCGGTGATTGTTGGGTTTGAAGACACACGTGCGTTTGGAACAAAACTTGCCGATTGGACACAATGGAAGGCCGCACATAAAACGGGCGTAAGAATGTGTCAGCGCGACGGACATGGCAACCCAACGGGCAATTGTAATTTGCAAGATGCCGATGGCAAGGCATACACAATCGAAGATTTTAACCCACTAACCATGGATACGGATGACGGTGGTGTGGTTGACTTTTCGAACAAGGCGCGTTTGGGTTCAACACTTAAAGGTGCGGGCGTTGGTGGTGCACTTGGCGGATTTTCCGGATACCAAGGCGCCCAGGCGGATATCGAGGCCCGCTTTGTCGAAGCCACACGCGAATACAACGATTCACTTGAAAAAATTTATTGCGGAACGGGCAAAAAGTTCCTGACGTTCTATAACGATGTTGTGTCATTGCCCGCGGTAAAAGAGTAAAACGTCATACCGCCGAAAGGCGGTATCTTGTTATTATAGTTGAAACCACAAGATCCCGCTTTTCAGCGGGATGACATATTTATCACTAACACCCCCTGACTATTTCCATAACGCGTGCGGGGACATCCGCGATTGGAACACGAACTTGTTCCATTGTGTCGCGGAAACGCATTGTCACCATGCCGTCTTCCAATGTTTGATGGTCAACGGTGATACAGACCGGCGTGCCAATTTCGTCGTGCCGGCGATAGTTTTTACCAATATTGCCGGAATTTTCAAGTTCAATACGCCCAACACCAAGTTTCCGCAAATCGTTTTCAATGTTTTCCGCCAAACCCACCAATTCCGGGACGTTGCGTGCAAGTGGAATCACCGCCGCCTTGACCGGGGCAAGTGCAGGTTTAAGTTTCAACACCGTGCGCGATTTGCCGTCTGGTAACTGCTCTTCGGTATATGCCTCTATCATCAATGCCATCATTGCGCGGTTCACGCCCATCGCGGTTTCAATAACATATGGAATAAAACTTTCGCCCGTTTGCGGGTCAGAATAGCACAGTTTTATCGTGCTGTCGTTATTTTCCATAACATGCGCGGCAATTTTGAATTCACCCTGCGATTTCGTATGTGACCCAAGGTCAAAATCTTGGCGATTATGGACACCTTCAACCTCATCAAATCCATCGGGGAATTCGTATTCAATGTCACCCGCGGCCTTGGCATAGTGCGCCAATTTTTCGTGCGGGGTAAAGCGCAATTTGTTCGCCGGTATCCCAAGCACATTTGTCCACCACGCAATACGCGTTTCGCGCCACGCATTAAAATACTTTTCATCTTCGCCCGGGCGGACAAAGTATTGCATTTCCGCCTGTTCAAATTCGCGCATACGGAAAACAAAGCCCCGCGGGGAAATTTCGTTACGAAACGCCTTGCCAATTTGGGCGATTCCAAAGGGTAATTTATGCGGTGTGGAATCAAGCACGTTTTTGAAATTTATATATGTCGTTGTCGCCGTTTCCGGGCGCAAATACGCGTTCACTTCGCCATCGGCAACCGCACCAATGGAAAGCCCCATCATCAATTGATATTCGCGCGGCGGCATTAAATCGGTCGAACCGCAATTGTCGCACTTTGTTTGGTCGCGCATTTTGTCTTGGCGCATGCGGGCGCCGCATTTCTTGCATTCAACCAACGGGTCGGAAAATCCGCCTTCGTGTCCGGAATATTTCCACATAAGCCGGTTGCCAATCAGTGATGCGTCCAAACCTTCGGTATCGTTGCGGGAATATATCATCGCGTTCCACCATGCGGCGCGTATATTCTTCATAAGTTCCACGCCGTACGGGCCGTAATCGTATGTCCCGCCAAGTCCGCCATAAATTTCAGACCCGGTAAATATAAACCCGCGACGCTTGCACAGTGCAACAATATCATTCACATTTTTTGCCGGCATAATTCAAACCCCTTTTGTTCAATTTGCGTATTAAGTATTATCCTTTATTCCGCATTTTGCAACAGTTTTTGGTATAAAAATGGGGGCGACGCCCCCAAAGAAACATAAAAACCAACATTTTACTCTGCGGGTTCAATTGCCATAGCGGGGCAAACCGATGCACACGTGCCACAACCCACACATTTTGCCGGGTCAATTACGCATTTACCGTCGGAATCAACACTGATTGCGCCCATTGGACATACACCCATACAGGTATGACAACCAACACATTTATTTTTGTCTATTTTATAAGCCATTTTTTACTCCTATGCTTTTTGTTAAGTTTTTTAATCCCGATTTAGCAACCCCAACACATATTGGAACATTGCGATAAACGATATATACAGGTGCAGCGCCCCAAGCACCGCAAGTTGATCTTTCTGGGTATCATCGCCCAGGACATTGTACGCGTTCTTTAAATTTTGCATATCATACGCAGTGAACAGTGCGAACACCAAAACGCCGACCGCGCAAACGATTGTTGAAAATGTGCCGCCAAGCGACCAAATCATTGAAACAATGCCGACCAAGATTAAACCAATCATTCCCATCATAAGGAAAATTCCCAAAAACGACAGGTTCTTTACCGTTTTATACCCGAACATCGCCATGCATGCGAACATCACCGCGGCGATTATAAACGCCCACAGGATTGATACCGGATTCACCGACAGCCCACCCCAAACAATCGGCGTAAGTGCGAAACCAATCATTACCGCATAGACAAACAGCAAAATCGCCGCAACCGCCGGCCGCATAGAAAACGCACGCGCCTGGGCCCAGATGGACAGCGCCAGTCCGCCGAACACCATAATGTAAAAGAACGGTGTCATTCCGCCGGTGGACACCAAGAGCCCTATGCCGCCAAGGTAAATTGTGATAAATGTTGTGATTGCCGTCACGCCGACGGCGCCGAACATTAGTGTGAAAATCTTTTTAAGATACATATCAATACCGCCGGTTTTAGGTGTGACCACGGCAACCTTGCGTGCAGATGTTTTTTTTGTGGGCATAATTTTTCTCCTTGTTATTCGAAAAAAATATAATACAATACGGAAAAAGTTTCAAGAATAAAAAACAAAAAGGATACAGAATGTACAGAAGTCATAACAGGAAGTACGATACGGACTACGATCCGATAAATCAAGATAAATGGAGAAAACCGAATACGAGCGAGCACACGAGCCACAATGCCAGCGTTGCCAAAATGAAGAAAGATTTTGATACCGGAACCCAAACATTAAGAGATTTGATATTGGCTCACCAAATTGCACAGTGGCAGGAACAACTTGATTCCATGGGAGATTCGGATAGTGAAAAAGAAAAATTACAAAAACAGATTGAAGTAGCAAAACGTAAGTTAAAGCCCAAAGTCCTTAATCTTATTCAAGAAGGTCAAACATCATTACAAAATCGGGCTGATGCATTACGGAAGAAATTAGGTTCTGATGCATGGAGTTTGAGGAATTATGATGAACCTGTTTCGAAAAAAATAATGAAAGAACTTGGGATTGTGCCGACTATGGGCAAGGTCATAGGCCGTGGACAGACCGGGAAAGATATAACACGATAAATATAAAACAAAGGGAATTAAAAATGGCAGGACATTATGATTGGGGAACAAGATATGCGGGATTTTATATTTCGGATAAAATAAACCCAATGATTCAAAAGGGTAACACATATCGTATTTTATCTGCTAAATACGAAGAAAAGAAGGATAAATACGATAAAGCAACGCCAGCATATAAAGAAACCGCAGAGTATGAACGTCTTGAAAAAATTGTACTTCGTCTTCGCGGAACGTTGAAACAGATGGAAGCGGATATGGTCCGATAAATGGCGATTGCAATCGACCCAATTTCACCAGTTGCTTTTTCAGTTGCTGGGTTCCCGGTGCGGTGGTATGCGATTGCGTATATCATCGCATTTATATCGGGATATCTTATACTGCAACGAATTGGGCGGTCGAAAAATGCCGAATTGCAACTTTCAAAAAAAGAACTTGATGATTTATTGACCGCCGTGATATTGGGCGTGATTGTTGGCGGGCGCATGGGTTATGTTTTATTCTATAACCTGCCCTACTTTATGACGCGCCCGCTTGATATCTTTGCCGTTTGGCATGGCGGGATGAGTTTTCATGGCGGGCTTCTTGGCGTCATAATTGCGGCGATTATATTCGCAAAAAAATGGCGGCGCGCACTGCAGGTTTTGGATTTAATATCAGTTGTTGCGCCGATTGGTTTTTTCTTTGGGCGGATTGCAAATTTCATAAATATTGAAGTTATGGGACGGCCGACGGATTCCGCGTTGGCTGTCTATTTCAATGGGGTTTCCGATGTCCCCCGTTACCCAAGTCCTTTGTTCGAAGCCGCAACCGAAGGCGTGCTTTTGTTCGGCATTATGTGTTGCCTGTATCGGTTCACAAACTTACGCAAATATCCCGGCGCGCTGTGCGGGGCGATGGCAATGTTCTATGCGGTGTTTCGGATTGTTTGCGAATTGTTCCGCGCACCCGATGCCCAGATTGGTTTTTTAACCAGTTGGGGCCTGACCATGGGACAGTTATTGTCCGGCATTTTATTTATCGCCGGCGCGGCATTTTTTGCCACCGCGTTGCACCAACGGCACGAAAATTAAATTTCATAAAAAAACACTTGATTTTGTCGGAAAAGAATTATATTATACCGTCACGGCATTGGGGTTGTAGCTCAGCTGGTTTAGAGCGTCTGCCTGTCACGCAGAAGGTCGCGGGTTCGAGCCCCGTCAATCCCGCCAGTTTTTTTTGTGCTTTCGTTTTGGCCCTATCGTCTAATGGTTAGGACACCGCCCTTTCAAGGCGAGAATCCCGGTTCAAATCCGAGTAGGGCTGCCAGAAATCAAAAATGCCACCTTGGGTGGCGTTTTTTATTTCTCTTGGCGCCCTACGAGGATTGCGCAAGAATGTCAACGGCACGACAAGTGCCGTTTGAAAACGCAGTTTTCGTGGGCGATAGCCCACAAGACATGCATGGCGAAAACGCAGACGAACAATTAGCAAACCCGCAAAAACGGATATGTTTAATAGAGTTTTTGCACCTGGGTTTGATTATTGTTTATCAAGGAAGCGGTAGGGCTGCCAAAAATTCAAACCGACCGTTTGGTCGGTTTTTTCTTTGTTTTCTAATAGTTTTACCAGTTCGTAAGTTGGCTATCAAAACCTACCACCGTTTCACACATTTACGAACTTTTTTACCTGCATTCTTTTGTTGGTAACATTTGTTGTCTTATCTTTGACAATAAAGTAAACGAGAATTTGTGTTCTTCTAAATATGTTTCCACACAACGCGCTGGTAGCTCTAAGGGTTGTTCCCAAGAAGCAATAAAATCGAGATACCCGTTTTCTGTTATAGCTTTTATTTGTGATGCAGGTATCGGACCAAACGTTGGACAATGTTCATAAACATGATGTGTAAATTCATGTAATACTATGCACATAAATGAATCTAGATTGTTTAAAGTGTAACTAGATTTTAATACACCTATTAACTTTAATTTGGCAGAATATGCCCCATCCTCAAAACCATCTAAATCATCCATTAATTCAAAATGCACCGGAGTGATTTTATGTGTGTTTGTAAATATACGTAAAAAACGTTGTCCAAAATCTTGTTTTTCTTCATTTGATAGAGACGTAAACCGTAGAGCGTATTCACTTAAAATTGGACTGGTCAAAATAATTTTTAACGATATGTTAAATAACCTTTTAGCATATTTAGTAAACGCTTTTCTATCATTGGTTTTTTCTAGTAATACACTAAGAGCACGCCAAGTGTATATTCGTTGCATTGCGCTAATGTTCGGATTAGCTAATGTTCTTTTTAACCTATGATACCTATCTGAAAAATTCATACTTTTGTTTTTCATATTTCATAATCTTTAGACACCAGCTAAAATAATAACACGTTTTTTTATTATGTCAACAATATTTATCTAAAAACACCTTAACATCTTTCCAACACGCCAACAAATCACGAATAAAATCAACTTGTGAATTGTGGTGGTTCAAAAGGTTTTATTTTCTTTTCGGCTTTTTGTGATGCGCCTTGATTATCATGTATAATATGATGGCATTAAATATCAATGTAAGAATGTTAAACAATATTATTTGAAAAGACCCAAGGTACACCCCATACAAAATCCAAAACACCAAACCAATGCAGTATATAATGTACATCGTTAAAGATAATCCAGATACATTTTTTGTGACGATGGATCTTATTGCCTGGGGTAAAAAGGCCATTGTTGTGCATATGCCGGACGCATAGCCCAAGATTTCCCCGATAACTGTGTTCATATTATACCCCCATGTTGTTTGTGCTGATTATATATCAAAATCCACATGTTATCAACATGCCGGTATAAAAATTCCCTTCTTTTCCAAAGTGCAAACAGAAAAATGTGGACTTTTGGCCGGATTTTATGTATTATAAAACACGGTTAAATGGTGGATTTTATGAAAAAAATAGTTTTGATTTTATTGTGTGCGTTTGTGCTTTGTGCGTGCGGTGTTAAATCTGACCTGTCGCGGCCGAACGGGCCGTTGCGTGATTATCCGGTGTATTAATGGGGAAACAAAATGTCGCACGCAAGGTTAATTCAACGCGTTCCAAAAACATCAGACAACGTGTACGGAATAACAACCGTTAACGATATTCCGGGGGATGAGGTTTGCGTCCTTTACCTTGGCGGGAACGATACAAATTCTGGGCGTGCTGCATCCGGATATGCGAAAATAATTGAGCAGGATATTTTACCGGATTTATCGGTTCCTGTTCCGGTCTATGCCGCACAATATATGATTGATACAAATAATATGGCGGCTGAAAAAGAATCTAATTTCGGTAAATATGGGTATAATTTTTTGGGATCATCGCGCGCATATAATTCCGTATGGGTCACCGAACAGAATTTCAAAACGGTGCTTAAAAACGACGTATTACCGCGTGTTGTTGGGCGCACGGGACGTCCATTTGGCATTGATAGTGCGAAAGAAAAACTTAATAAATTAAGTTTGGTGTTCGATGGCGATGCCAAGGCATTACGCAACAAAATGACCCTTGAATTACAAGCAACCCTAACAGAACGTGGGGTTAGCACCGCAGATTCCAAGGCATTGGTCCAAATTATAATTAACAATTCTATATCAGCCAAGGATTTTGATACTCAATATATCGATGAATTATTCGATGCGGCGATTTTACCACGGATTTCTGATAGTAACGCACGATTGCCGTTGGCGGTCGCGATGGCGCGCGCCAGAAAAATCAACATTGTCGCACATTGTCACGGGGCATATGTTGCACAAAAATTAGAAGAAAAAATGCAGGACAAAATGCAAAAATTGGGATACAGCCCAATAGAAACGAATCAGGTTTTGTCGCAAGTTTTGGTTGTGGCACACGCCCCCGTTATTCCGTTGGGGGTGTCAAAATTTCGCATAATTAGTTTTACAAGCGCACGTGATTTCCTTGCGCGGCGTCCAAATAATTGGGTGACAAGATATGTCCGATACAAACAATCCAAGGAAAAAGAAATCGGTACCGATTGGTTACAGCCCTGTTTTCTTGCCGGGCGTGATGGCGATGTGTTCGTCATACGAAATGCGTTCAAACCAAATGAGAATGTTCGCCCAAGTTCTGTTGAACACTATAATATGCGCTATGTGGCGATAGAGGGGCAAAACAATCTTGGCGTGTTTATGAACACTATCGCCGGAAATATACTAAAAAACGGCATAGAAAATTCGTTAAAGAAAAAGTTTACGCCACTGCCCCCGACATCGGAATTGGTGCTTGGTAAAAAAAATCGCGCGGGTATGCGTGGGCTGTTTGAACAAATGCAGAAAAATGGTGTTAAATTTATGGCCGATGTATATAATTTTGCAGTAAAGCAACGTCCAAAAGTGCGCGCTAAAAAAACTGTGTTAAAAACGTCGGAATTAAAACGATAGATTTTTATTTGGGATTTTCCTTGTTGCGAACAATGCTACGGCGAAACGTGTTATCTGGAATTCTGCCCGTCTACGTTCGCTTTGCGAACTCCGCCGCGGCACTCAAATTTTCAACGCTTGCGAAGCGCGCTTGAAAATTTGGTGGTGGGCCCGGGGGGATTTGAACCCCCATGGGTTTCCCCACTGGAACCTAAATCCAGCGCGTCTACCAATTTCGCCACGGGCCCCGCGCAAAATATGTTATGATAAAAAATACTTGATTTCCAGTAAAAAATAACCTATGATTTGACGCAACGTAAATAAAAGGCAAATAAAATGGCATCTAAAAAAGGTAGCAAAGAAATCATTAAACTGGAAAACAAGGAAACCGGTTATTTCTATACGGTGGTAAAAAACACCAAAACCGCCACTGGCAAGGTTAGCCGTCGTAAATACGACCCAAAATTGCGCAAGCATGTCAAAATGACCGAGGCGAAAATGCCACACTAAAAGTGGTAAGTGTTAGTTGTTAGTGTTAGTGCGGGCGCATTTGCGCCCGTTTTTTATTGTGCGTGTGTGCGATTTGTGATAGAATAATATCCCGAGAGAATGTCGGGAATAAAATATATTCTTTTTATTGCAATTTCTTTGGTGGCGTGTGGTTCGCACGCCGCGGATTTTGATGTCGCACTTGGTGCCGTGCGGGCGCGGTGCGTTGGCGTATCACGCGAACTTTCGGATTTAAAGCGCATGGCGGGAATCAACACGGCGATAACCGGTGTTGGAACGGCGGCGGCAACCGGTGCAACCGTTGTCGGAATTGTGAAATCATCGGTGGACAAAGATTTACGCGCGATACTTGCACGCGTTGATGAAACAGAAAACACGACCGTAAATCCACCCGCGGACGAAGTGATGTCGGTATATGATAAAACGGCCGCGGATATTAAAACTGAAAAAAGTGAATTGTATAACAAATCAAAAAAACTTGGGAATTGGCGAACCGGATTGCTGGGGGTTGGGGCGGCAACGAATGTTGCGGGCGCGGTTATTGCCGCGAATAATCAGGTTGACGGGGATTTGCAATCACGCATAGACGAATGTATCGCGGCCGTGGATTCACTAAAAACCGCAACGGCCCAGGCACGAATTGACGGTGCGGATATTGGAACGGCGAACAAAATTGCGACCGCGTGTGGCGAATGGAAATATGCCGATTTATCGATAATAAATAATCGGGCGCGTGGCGCAATGATTTCAAGTATTGTTGGTGCAACAACGGGTACGGTTGGAACGATAACTTCGGCATCCGCGAATACCGACACAACGCGCAGTGATGCGAACAAAGAAAAAACACTAAACACCGCGTCAAATGTCTTGGCGGGCACCGCGGCGGTGGCAAGTGGTGTTGCAACCGTATTCAACGCGACACAAATCGCCGCGGTGAAAAAGATTGTAAAAATTGCCGATGAATGTGAGGCCGCACTGCGATGAAACGATTGATTGCATTTTTATCGGTGTTATTATGCGCGCCCGCGTATGCGGATGGGTTCGGTGTAAATGACAAAGTCCTTTATTTCAATTCAAATGTTTTGATTGATGTTATAAAAAATACTTTCCCGCAAAACCTGCAACTGGATGTCGCGAATAAGTATGTTGAATTGATGGACAAGTCGGGAAATGTTTCGATTGCGGATTTAATCACGGTTTGTGGTGTTGGAAATTTAGATAACGCAAAATGCCGGAACTTTATCAATGATTTAATTACCGCAATGGGCGACGATACGATAAAACCTTTCTATTGGGCGGACTATGTGTCGGCGAACCCCGAACCGATACGATTACAGACATACAGCAGTGGCGATGGGTACCATAAAAACCCGGGATTGGTGGCCGGCGAATGGGCGATGACGTTTGGTTGGATGAAAGATTCCAAATTCATAAAGCAATATCCACAAACAAAATACATTCGTGGGCACAGTGCATGCACGGCGGACGCGGGAACGCCATACACAATTGATGCGGGTAAAAATTACGCACTAAATGAAACAGGTGGCGAACATTGTTGGTGCAAAATGGCGGGCCCCGAAGAAAGCCCGTGGGTATATAACAAAAGTGGCGACACAATGGCGGGCGGATGCGACCGTTCGTGCGCGTTGGAATGTTTATCCGCGTTGCGTGCGGAGCCCATGCGTGCGGCGATGTTTAGTGTTGTAAAACTAAACGGAACAAATGCGAATACAAGTGACGAAAAAGTCATTGGCGATGCGTTGGTAGCGGCCGTAACACCACCCCCACCCCCGAAACCAAAAACTTGTGAATTTGATTGGGCAACGGATACCAAGTATGTCGATAATATAAAAAAACGATTTCGTATCCACACACCAACGTCTTATCCTGGATTCGATTGGGAAGTTTTTGACTTAAATTGGTTAAAAAGTGACAAATTTTTATGCAGGTATCCAAATGTATCGAGTATAAAAGGAATTGCTGAATGTCACCACGAAGATTATGAACCTGCCACGTGCGGTCCTGTAGATATAGAATTTACTACACCCGCAAGTGATATGGGTGGAAAGTGTTGGTGTAAAATGACGTACCCAGAAGAATCTAAATGGTTTCATGTGGGTTTTAATCCAGATGGGTATGCTTGCGAATATGATTGTCCTGAATTTTGCGCGACAGTGTTTATTACTCAAGATGATTATGATCAATGTGGTTTTTGGATCTTGGAACCTATTGGCAAAAAATAATTTTCTGGTTTGGGTGCGGGGTGGGTTGATGTCATACCGCTGAAAAGCGGTATCTCGCCAGGCAAACCGCGGAATAATTCTCTACAAGCATAAGGAGATACCGGCTGAAATCACCCACAAAAAATGTGGTCGCATTTTTCGCGGGGCCCGATACGCCGGTATGACGCTACTGTAACACTAACCTGCCCTATTCCCGCCAAACTACATTTTCAAACATGGAATTTATTTCGTTGCGGATGGTATCATTGTTAAAAAATGCGCCACGCATCGCGGGGGTTGTTTTATGTTCGTCGTCTTCAAAGTGCGGGATATATTTTTGCACCGCAAAGTTTTTAAATCCGCGCGCCGAAACATCGTGCGCAATGTTTAGCAAATCGTCCGGTGTCACATATCGTGGGTCACAGGTCACACGAACCTCCGCCGGTTTGCCAGTTTTCGCCCATACGTCCAAACTTTGCAGTAATCGGTCGTATGCGATATTTATTCCGGTCAATTTTTCGTAATTTGTTTTGGTTGCCTTGTAATCAATACCAATCCAATCAATTAAATCCGCGGCCGCCGCCAATCTTTCGGGATAAAACCCATTTGTATGCAGGCCGATTGCAAACCCCAAATCGCGCACGCGTCGCATATAGTCGATTGTCGCGTCGCCCTGCATCAATGCTTCGCCACCGGAAAAAACAACGCCCTCTAACTTTCCAATGCGGGTACGCAGCCAATCAAAAACCTTGTCCGCATCGTATTCGCCGGGAGCAACATCAATCAGATGCGGGTTGGAACAATACGCACAACGCAATGGGCAACCGACCAAGAACAAAACCGCCGCCAATTTACCCGGGAAATCAATCGTTGTGAACGATACCAACCCGCCAATCTGAACAGTATTCATTTTTACGCGGCCTTTTTCATCAATTCGGCATGCCGTGCGCCGGTCGTCAAACAGTTGCATTCGGTGAACGTCTTGCGTTCGCAGAATTCAGAATATTTCCCGATGTTAAAGTTTTTCGTCGGGCGGATAAATCCCATACTGCGTGAAAATACTTCGCAAGGTGTTCTTTGTTGTTGGTTAGCAATCATGTTTCTCTCCTTTCTTTTTGTATTGCTTTTTTTGGTTCTTGTTTTTATGCCTTGTTTGACACGTCATCTGGCGTGATGCCAAGTTCGGCGTCGCACTTTGGGCAAAACTCATGCCGGCCTGGCAAATACCCATGCTTTGGACATATTGAAAATGTCGGGGTAAGTGTCATGTACGGAATCTTGTAGTTTTCGAATATCGTGCGGACGATTTTCTGGGCCGCTTCACCACTGGATACCGGTTCGCCCATATAAAGGTGCAACATTGTGCCACCGGTATATTTGCGTTGCAATTCTTCCTGGTGTTCCAATGCGACAAACGGGTCGTCGGTAAAGTTCACCGGCAATTGCGTTGAATTCGTGTAATACGGTGCATCACGCGTGCCGGCGGTGATGATATCCGGGAAATTTTTGACATCGGTTTTCGCAAAGCGGTATGAACAACCCTCCGCCGGTGTTGCCTCTAGGTTATAAAGGTTCCCGGTTTCTTCTTGGAACTTTACAAGTTTTTCACGCATAAAGTCCATTAGGTCCAAAACCAATTTTTTACCATACGGTGTTGCGATGTTTTCCTTGCCATCTGTAAAGTTTAAAACCATTTCGTTCGCACCGTTCACGCCGATTGTGGAAAAGTGATGATTCCAATTCCCAAGATAACGACGGGTAAATGGATAGAGTCCGTTTTCCATGTGCTTTGTAATAACGCGGCGTTTTATCTCCAAAACCTCACGTCCCATGTTCATTAGCCGTTCAAGGTCGCGGAACAATCCATCACGGTCACCCTTGTGCATATACCCAAGTCGCGCAAGGTTCATTGTGACAACGCCGATTGAACCGGTTTTTTCCGCAGATCCGAACAAGCCACCACCACGTTTTAACAATTCACGCACATCAAGACGCAACCGACAGCACATAGAACGAACATCCGTCGGATTCAAATCAGAATTCAAGAAATTCTGGAAATTCGGAATTCCGTACTTTGCCGCCAAATCGAACAGTGGTTTGACGTTTGGATGGTCCCACGGAAAATCGTTTGTAATGTTGTATGTCGGAATCGGGAAAGTGAACGGACGACCCTGGGCATCGCCTTCGGTCATAACCTCAATAAACGCCCGATTTATCATATCCATTTCGTTTTGCAAGTCGCCGTATGTAAAGTCAACCTGTTTTTTACCGATAAATGGACGTTGCGGTTTCAAATCTTCGGGGCATGTCCAATCAAATGTGAAGTTGATGAATGGCGTTTGTGTTCCCCAACGACACGGCACCGCGCAATTGAACACCAATGTCTGCATTGCGTTTTTAACATCGGCATAGGACATATTATCGACGCGGACATATGGCGCAAGGTATGTATCAACCGAAGAAAACGCCTGGGCCCCGGCAAATTCGTTTTGCAGCGTGCCAAGGAAATTTACCATGTGCGAAATCGCGGTTGCCATGTGGCGCGCCGGTTCGCATTGCAGATAACCCGGAACACCATTGAAACCTTCGTATAACAATTCACGCAACGACCAACCGGCGCAATATCCCGTCAACCACCCAAGGTCATGAATATGAATCGCCGCACTGCGGTGTGCATCGGCAATTTCCGCCGGGAACATATTCAACCAGTATTCCGCCGTGACGCGTTCACTGGTCCGCAAAATAAGTCCGCCGATTGAATAACCGATATTTGCGTTTTCTTTGATACGCCAATTTGAACCGCCGACATAACTTTCGATTATGTCAATTGCATCAACATTTGCATTACGAATTTCAGAATGTTTCTGGCGGTATATAATATATGCCTCCGCCGTTTTATACGCTTTGGCATCCATAAGTTTGCGAATCACCGTATCTTGGATTTCTTCGACCGACGGGGTGCGCGCCATAAAATTATTGTCCAAATCTTTCAAAACATCATTTGTGATTTGGACGATCGTTTCATCAGATATTTCATTTGTGGCCGTTGCCGCCTTTTTAATTGCGTTGTAGATTTTTTTCGCTTCGAATGCAACCGTTTCGCCAGAACGTTTTTTAACACTCATAACATTGCATATAAATGTTGGCGCAATTTGCATTTTAACCTCTTTTTCGTTCCCAGACATTATTAAACTCCAATTTTTGTCAAAAAACACAATATCTTGTGTCGCTTATGTTGTTTCGGTATCAATATATAGTTTTTTCGATTCAGATACAACACATAAAATGTAATTTTTTTTATTTTTTTACTGGACATTTAAAAACGCCTATTTTCTGCGGGGTTCAGGAACATTATCACAATGCACTTTCCGCACAGAAGTATGTTTTGTATCAAAAAAATATAAAAAAACGAATCAAAACCGATTCGAAAATCACAAAAAACACAAAATATAGTTACAAAAACATACAAAAACACCTATATATAGAAAAATATATAAAATTTGCCTAAATACATATTGTTATATGTATCAATCGAATCGGAAACAAACCACCTTCGATGTTATGAACTATCTTCTTGTAGGTTTTAACCCGTTTACAGAATTTAACCCGTCGATTTTTATAACATTGTTTTCTTCTTTTTTAATGGTCTCTTTTTCTTCAAAAATATTTATTCCATTACCACACACCGCAATATATGGATGCACAGAACGTAAAGAATCTATACCTTGCTTGCCACAATCAAGGCAATTAAAGCGTCTATTTTGCGAATGATCGGAATCAAAAGGAACCGTCTTGCCGGACACCACACCAGATTTTTCGGCATATTCTTTGTCTGGGAAACCAAAATAAAATGCACGTGACAAACCGCGACAATCACTCACACGCCCCGGATAACACGCCGACGATGAAAGTTTTGTCGAATCAGGAACACATGTAATCGTGCAAGTTTCTTCATCAATGATCGCCTTTTCACAATCAGTACAATCATTGGGAACAACACGTAATGTTGCGCCGTTATGCGTCCTGATGACCGTGGGTGTCGGCATTACACATTTCCCGCGTTTTGTGGCCTTGTCCGGGTCTTGCAAACATTCCCATTCTAATGTTTCATAATTAAGGCGCGCAATTTGATCCCCGGGACATTTATATTCACCAAAAGGTGCGACACATTCCCATACACCATCAACCATAACCGCGGTTTCCACACCAACGCATAATGGCCGCCGCGATTCATCGGGGACACATTCCATTGCCGATGCATCCCAAACCTGGTCACCGCCGCAACTTGTTTTTACATTATAATTGGCGCATTGCCAACGACCAAAACGGAAAACCTTTTGTGTTCCCGCAGGACAATTTACATCTTCCACCCCAGAGTCCGTATATACCCGTTCTGGGTCTGGAATATCATAATTTGTCATGTACATAAGTTGTCCATTTTCCAGCCCAAGTTTATCAACCATCGCCTTGGGTAATGTTTGTTTCGTACTGGTTCCCGCAATCATAATCAAATCGTTTTGATATATTCCAAAAGTTCCACTGGTTGTAAAATTCTTTTCCAAAATATCCATCATTTCATTATATTCCGATACGTCCAGTGCGCCAGTGGTTGTTATAATAAAACTGTGGCTTGGGCGTTTGATACCATCAGAATAACAATCCATAATAGAAAAACGTGAATCAAAACACACGTGTTCTGTTTTAATTTGATTTTGTTCAACACATATGTCATTAAATGTGTTTCCGGTAATCGTAGCATTGTGCACAGCCAACGCACATTCGGCAATCGAACGCAAATCAGACACCGCAATGGCATGGTCAGTTTCTTGTTCAACAACACGCGTATTTGGTGCAAAAAACATATAGTATCCCGCCATGAATAAAGACATAAGCATTATAAGAAAAATATTCATAATTCCCCCTTGCGATTCAATAAAATTCTAAGTATTATATGAATAAATTTCAAGAAAAAAATTGTTTTTATTTGGTGGAAACGATGAAAAAATATTTTTGTTTGTTATTACTTTGCGGTTGCGGTTTTACACCGATGTTTTCTGAATCGAATACGGATATTTATGTTCCGGTCATAAGTGGTATAAATGGAATTGAACTACGCAATGCACTGAATACAAAGTTCGGTGGTCAAAAGGAAAGCACCGCGCCATATAAATTGACCGTGACACTAAATGAACCGCAAACAAAATACAAAGCATTGGAACCGACCGGCGCCGCAACGTGGCAAGAAATAAAACTGACCGCGAATTACGTTTTAACCGCGGGTGGCAAAACCATTTCCACCGGAACAGAGGTGGCATCTGAATCATACACATTTGTGCGGTATTTGGTTGCGGCGAACGCATCGTATAATAACGCGGTCACAAATACTATCACGGTTTTGGCCGACAAAATTGGCACACGCGCAATTGCCGATGTTTCAAAACACGAACGCGAAATAGCAAAGAAATGAAGTGGAAGGAATCTGATTTTGCCAAAGGGATTACCGCCGTTCGCGGTGTATTGATTTATGGACCCGATGCGGGGTTGGTTGACGAACTTTGCGATAAATCGGTGGATATTTTATCGATTGAAAAAGATAATATATTCGCACTGGATTCCGATGAATTGCGGGACAAGCAAGATTCATTATTTGCCGAAGCATGCACACCGTCTATGTTCGGTGGGCGCAAGATGGTTATTATTTCAAACGCCGGCGATTCAGACGCAAAAACAATCCGCGATTTGGTTGAACACCCGTCGTTGGATGCAATGGTTATCGTGACGGCGGGCGATTTACGTTCGGGGGGATCACTTCGCACTTTGTTCGAAGGTGGTGAAAAAATTGCCGCAATCGCGTGTTATAGTGACGATGCAAAAACACTTGAAAACCTTATTCGAAATGAACTTTTTACCAATGCCGGAATCAAACAGATTTCGCCCGATGCAATGGTTTATATGACAAGCCACCTTGGTGGTGATCGTGGAATTACGCGTGGATTTTTGAACAAAATTGCAATTTATGTTGATGATAAAAAAACAATCGAATTGGATGATGTGGAAAAATGCCTGCCTGACACAGGCGCCGCAAACACCGATGATTTTTTATATTCGCTAACGGCGGGACATATTCAGCAAACCATGCTTGCGCTTGACCGGTTGTTGTATGACAATGCGGAACCGAATATGTTGGTGCGAATGTTGGACCGGCATTTCAAATCGTTGCTAACCGCGGTGGTTGACGGTCAATTACCACGGCTTTTTTGGAAGGTTGCGGATAAATTTAACCTTGCTACAAAAATATGGCGGGGCGATGATATAACCGCGGTTTTGACACGACTAAATGAACTTGAAATGCAAATGCGCACGACCGGGATGCCGGCGGAAATTTTGTTGCGCGATTTTGCGTTAAAATTGGTATTAAAAACTTATAAGATGTCTGTTAAACGAAGGAACTGATTATGTTATCATCTGTGTATGCACCAAAAGATTTTAAAAGATTGCGCGTGGTTGGTGATTTGGTGGCGCGTTGTTTCGATTATATTACGCCGCACGTCAAAGCCGGAATTTCAACCGGCGAAATTGACCGTTTGGTTGCGGGATTTTTGCGTGAAAATGGTGCGCGGTCGTCCGATTTGGGATACCAAGGATACCCTAAAAGTATTTGCACTTCGGTGAACGATGTTATTGTGCACGGAATTCCAAGTGACGATGTTGTCTTAAAGGACGGCGATATTGTAAATGTTGATTTGACCGCGGAATACAAGGGGTTTCACGGCGACGCGTCACGTATGTTTATGATTGGCAAGGTATCAAATAAGGCACGCGAATTGGTGCAAACATGCCAAGACGCATTGAACGCCGCGATTGCGGTATGTGCACCGGGTGTTCCACTTTCCGAAATCGGCAAAACGATAGAGGCCGTTGTTAAACCGCACGGATTTTCAATATCGCGCGATTTTGTTGGTCATGGCATTGGCAAGGTTATGCATGACGATCCACAAATTTTTCATTTCTATGATAAAATGTGGGACCGGGTAAAAATGGTGCCGGGGTTGGTTTTCACAATTGAACCGATGATAAATACGGGAAGGCCCGAATGTAAAATTGATGCGGATGGTTGGACGGCACGGACGGTTGATGGCGGACTTTCGGCGCAATGGGAACATACATTGGGGATTACCGAAGACGGCGTCACGATATTTACCGAAAAGATGATATAAAAAGGGAATTTGCATGAAAGATAAATCATTAGAATTATCTTTGCGTGCCGGACATCGCGACAGGTTGCGCCAAAAATTCCTGGATGGCGAACTTGCAAATTACGAAATTATGGAATTGATTTTGGGATATGCAATTCCGCGCAAAGATGTTCGTCCTATTGCACGAATGCTGTATAAAAAATTTGGTGGGACATTTCCGATTCTGTGTGCATCGATTGATGATTTGGAACGGATTCCGGGACTTGGGCATAACACCGCGATTTTTATCAAGGCGATGCAAAAAATCATTATTGATGGATACCGGTCCGAGGCGGAAGAAAAACCGGTTCTGCACAATCGGGAACAGTTTGATAATTATATACGAATCATGCTTGGTGGGCGCGCAACCGAAGAAATGCATGTTTTATATATGGATGAAAATTTGCGTTTATTAAAAAACGAACTGCACAGTACGGGCACAATCGATTGCACGGTTTTATATAATAATGAAATTGTTAAAAACGCACTAAATATGGGTGCAAAATTTGTTGCACTTATTCACAACCACCCTATTCCCGGTTTGGGATTTTCAAAAGAAGATATCGAAATCACAGAACAATTAAAAAATGCCCTGTTAAATGTGCGCATACAACTTTATGACCACTTTGTCGTGTCGGGTGGAATTGTATATTCAATGAAAGAACAATACTGGTTAAAATAATTCCGCAACATCACACACTGTTTTATATTCCGATGTCGTGGCGACATGCAAATTATTATTCCACAGTGTGTATACGGTTTTTGTTGATGGTGTTGGTGTATCCCAATCTTCGCCCATGGGACGCGAAATTTTTGTTATTGAAAAATCAGGTTTAAATGAAAACTGAATCTTTTGATGTGCGCATTCCGCACCTTCGACGGTAAAGAAATCTTTTGGTGTTATATTCACCATTTTTTCGCCGTTGTTTAATTCGACCCGATATATATATTGAAAGTGTGCAGTGCCGGTTTCGCGACGCGCACGGGAAATTCGGTCGGGGCGACCATCTTCGTCAATATCATAAGAAAAAGTTGCGACTTCGACAACACCTTCGCCGAATTCATCGGGTTCAAAGTTATGCACGGACACCGGATTAGCCAGGCCGTCAGTAAATTCCGCAAACCCAGTGGTTTCAACAATTGGTTCGGCCATTACACTTATTGATTTGGTTTCGGTATGTGGTTTATTAAATTTATAAAAAACAAAAACACCAACCACAATCAGCGCCAGAATTATTATAATTTTTATCCAACCATTATGTTTTTCCATTTTATTTCCTTTTTAATTGTTTCGAACGCTGCCTTCGCGCCAACCTTCGATACGTCTAATACCTTCGGCCATGCGTTCCAACTGGATATCGGACATATCGCGCAAATACATATTTACCGGAACACCCATCGCCCGCGCAAGGCGCGCCGCATATGATGCCGGGTTATTTCCGTCCGATGATGGGGCATAGGTATGAATTGCTTCGGCAAGTGTTTTGTTTTGATACTTTTCAGTTTTTAATAAGGCAACATTTGCCCGGCGACCAACCTCTGGGTTTGGGAAAATCGCAAAATTGTTTATCGTTTTTCCTATGGCACCCATACGCCGTGTAAAATCTGAATACCGAAGTGCACCAGGATTATTCGCCCGCCAGGTCAAACTGCCCCCGAGGTGTGTATATTTTGAACCATCCGGTGCGGTATATGCGATTTCGCCCACGTTTATATTGATTGCGGCAACCGCCGTTCGACCGCCGGTTGATATTGGTGGAATACTTACCGGAACACTTGTCGTGCCAGTCGTTCCACCGGTGATATTTCCGTCCGGTGTCCAATTCATTAAATCAGATAAATCCGGAAAATCTTCCTTTTCTGGCATTTCATAGTTTGGTAAAATTCCACTTCCGGAATCATATATATCAATATCTTCATAAAGCATTGAATGGTCCCCGCGCGCGGCAATTTTTGTAGCCAAAATTTCATTTACACCATCAACCGAAATCCGCGTTGTTTTGCAGCCAATAGCCAAAATGTCACCACCATAAATAACATTTAAAATCGGCCAAACCGCGGTCAAGATTCCAAAAATTAAAACCAATGTTTTGAAATTTTCTTTGATATCATTTTTTGCACCGCGTATCATGGATATGCCCCAACCGATGACCAGGCCCGCGGTAAACAATCCCAAAACCATCCATGCATAATAAAGGAAATTTTCAAACCCGCGCAATATACAGGCCGGGTCTTCGATATAAAAAAAGTTGGCATCAACACCACGCACGTGCAAACCGACGTTTTCCAACATTGTTCTGATGGTATCGATGTCATTCATTGTCTTTTATTTTTTCGATGCGACATTCGTAAAGAATCCCGGTATGGAAAAATCTTCGTCATTTGCGGCGACACCCGCCCAACCGAATAAATCGCCCATTATTCCGGTATCATCGCTTTTTTTCTTTTTAAATGGCAATATACTTTTTAACTTGCTGATTTTCCCACGTTCAGGACTTTTTCTAAATGTTGGCATTTTATCTTGGACATCAACGAATTCGGTTGCCAAACTTGCAAGTGTTGCATCGGCATCATCCAAAGATTCATCTACCGCGGCGGGTTCCGTGGTTTCGCCGGCATCTTCTTCGTCCGGCTGCACATCTTCACGCAGTGGCGTCATCGTTTCCAACAATTCTTCCAGTGTTTTTTCATGTGGCGCGTCCGGCACATCGTCTTGCAACATTTCATCAATATCACCAATATCGTTAAATTCCGGCACATCATCGGTTTCGACGGTGACGGTTTCTGCAACCACTTCTTGGACAGGTTCTTGGACCGGTGTTTCCGCCACCGACACGGATTCTTCACCACCGCCCAACACCGACAGAATCGGGACAACGGGTGTGGTGGCCGGCTTTTCGGCGACAGGATTTTCAACAACCGGTTTTTCAGTTGTTTTTTCGACCGGCTTTTCTTTCTTTGCTTTCGCCGTTTTTTTAGGTTTTGCCACCGGTTCTTCGACCACATCTGGTACGGGTGCAACAACCGAATCGGCGACAACCGGTGCGGTTTCCACCGCGATTAAATCGTCCACCGGAACCCCAAACAAAACCGTATCCGCATCCAGCCCCAGTGTAGACCGAACTTCTTCAAACGCGGCCCGCACTTCGCCGGGATTAAAAGAATCCGCGCCTGAAATATAAATAATCTTTTTCTTCATTTGCATCACCATCGCATTTTTGAAATCATCGTCAGGACGATTATATCACATTTTAGGGTTGAACGCATATAAAAAATGTCTTAAAATGACAATATGTCGGACATAAGGGAACAAATTTTTCAGGAACTATCAAAACTTGAAGATGCGACCGCGCGTCTGCGGGCGACGGCGGTTGATGCAAGTAAACAAACCGATTTGGAGGTTGCAATTTTAACGCAACAGGTGCGAAATTTGCGTGCAAAAAATGCGCGGGCGACCGAACTTATTGACCAATCTATTGAAATTCTTGGGGGGCTGAAATGAGTGTCGTTTCAATCCCGATTGTAAATAAAAATTATCCCATGGGGTGCGAAGATGGCCAAGAAGGGCGCCTGGTCGAACTGGGGCAAATGGTGGATGCGCGGGCGCGGCAAATTTTGGATAAAATCGGGCCGTTGCCGGAAAGTTCTTTGTTGGCCACCGTTTGTATTGTGCTGGCCGATGAATTGCGCAACAAACCCACCCCAAGTGTGACCGATGCCGATTTGCGTGAAATTTTGGCGCGAATTCGTGAAATCAAAAATAAAATCGCCCAATAATTCGCGTTTTTTGGTTGTTATTTTTTTTCAAATGTTCTATGTTTTATGTCGTTATGAGTAAAGAAATAGTCGAAAGAATTGATTCACAACAATTGGCGGACGCCCTGTCCACGCGGTATTTATCGTACGCGGTTAGTACGATTGTATCACGTGCCCTGCCCGATGTGCGCGATGGGTTAAAGCCCGTGCATCGCCGTATTTTGTATTCTATGTTGCGGCAAAAGTTATCGCCCGCGGCGGCGTTTCGCAAATGTGCGACGGTTGTTGGCGATGTGCTTGGGCACTATCACCCGCATGGCGATTCGTCGGTGTATGACGCGATGGTGCGGCTGGCCCAGGATTTTTCCGTGCGATATCCACTAATTGATGGCCAGGGGAATTTTGGAAATATCGATGGCGACCCCCAGGCGGCATACCGTTATACTGAATCCAAAATGACCGAAGCGGCAATGCTGATTATGGACGGCATTGACGAAGACAGTGTCGATATGATGCCGAACTTTGACGGAACGACGGTTGAACCGGTGGTTATGCCGGGCGCGTTTCCGAATTTGCTTGCGAACGGGGGCATGGGTATTGCGGTTGGTATGGCAACGAATATTCCGACACATAACGTAGCAGAGGTTTGCGATGCATTGACATTGATGGTCGACAAACCGGAATCCACGACCGCACAGATATGCAAGAAAATGATTGGGCCAGATTTTCCGACGGGCGGTGTTCTGATTGATGATTTTGATACGATTGTTAAAAACTATGAAACCGGCAAAGGCACATTCCGGATTCGCGCAAAATATGAAATCGAAGAACTTGACCGCGGCGGGTATCAGGTTGTAATTACCGAAATCCCGTACGGAATTATAAAGTCCAAGTTGGTCGAACAAATCGGCGAAATGATTGACGCGAAAAAATTGCCGTTGGTTGATGACATCGTTGACGAATCTACGACCGATGTTCGCATTGTCATCACACCAAAAAGTCGTAATGTCCCCGCGGACAAAATGATGGCGCATTTGTTCGCCCTGACCGATTTGGAATATCGGTTTAATATGAACTTTAATGTTATTGATTCCAATGGTGCGCCGCGCGTGATGGGGATTCGCGATGTGTTGAATGAATTTATCACGCACCAGAAAAATGTTCTTTGTCGGCGGTCACGGTGGCGACTTGCGAACATCGATAAACGGCTTGAGATTTTGGGCGGATTGCTGATTGTATATCTGAATCTTGACCGCGTGATTGAAATTATCCGGACCGAAGACGACCCAAAGACGGTACTTATGGCGGAATTTAAATTGACCGATGTTCAGGTAGAGGCGATTTTGAATACCCGCCTGCGCGCGTTGCGTAAATTGGAAGAAATGGAAATTCGGCGCGAAGATAAAAACCTGCGTGCGGAACGGGAACAGTTGGTTGCGCTGCTTGAAAGTGAAGAAATTCAGAACAACCAAATAAAGGCGTGGTTTGCGGATATTAAAAAGCAATATGATAAAAAGACCGCACTCGGGCGGCGGCGTACGACCTGGGCGGCACAAACCGAAGAAATCACCGTAAATGCCGAAGATTTTATCGAAAAAGAACCGCTAACCGTTATCCTTTCAACGATGGGTTGGATTCGTGCGGCGCGGGGACATATGGATTTGAATGCACTCGATTTAAAATTCAAAGAAGGCGATGAATTGCAATTTGCTTTCCATGCGATGTCCACCGATAAAATAAATCTGTTTGGTGCATCGGGGCGCATGTTCACAATTGCCGCGAATGATTTGCCGTCGGCGCGCGGCTTTGGGGAATCGGTGCGCATGATGGTTGACATTGGCGCCGAAGAGGCGATTGTAAACGCGTTCGTTTTGGATGCGTCGGCGAAATATTTGTTGGTGTCGCGGCATGGAAACGGGTTTATCATTGCCGGCGAAAACTGTTTGGCACAAACACGCACCGGGAAACAGGTTATGAATGTTGATGACGCAAATCCCGCGACATTCTGTGTTCGGGTCACGGGTGACACGGTTGCGATGTCCGGTTCAAATGACAAGATTTTGATTTTCGGTACCGCGGAAATTCCGGAAATGGTTCGTGGCAAAGGTGTAATTTTACAAAAATATAACGCCGAACGGACATATGTTTTGGATGTAATGTTCTTTGATGCGGCGGACGGATTTGGTTGGACAACGGGTCGTGGGACAACAAAACTTGACGACTGGAAACCGTGGGTTGGCCGGCGCGCGACCCAGGGCCGCACCATCCCCGTCGGATTCCCACGCAGTGGAAAGTTTGGGAAATAGTGGGAAGTGTTAGTGACCAGTGTTAGTGATTAGTAAAACAAGCGCGATTGATAATAACATATTATCTTGATTTTTTTGGTTTTTTATGATAAAATGTCTCTTGGTTTTAAGACACATTTGTGTCATTTTTTTGTCCGCTTTTTAGCGGATTTTTTATTTAACAAAAGGATAAATTATGAACAAAATACCAGAAAACATATTAAATCTTATGCAAAGTGATGCGTATGCAAATTCTAGCAATCCAGAACACCAAAATGTTACAAGACGAGTTCAAAATTATTTCGAAAACAAATATGGCAACAGCACGATTGATGCAACCGGACGCAATATAACAATAAGAAGAGCGTGGTGTTGGCATACAGAAAAAGATGAAAATACTTGTGATGATTGCCTAAGTTTTTCAGGCACTATTTATGAAAATGAAGAAGATATCCCGGAACACCCACATCATCCAAATTGCCGTTGTTGGATAGAAGAACTAGAACTGGATGATAATGATGCACCAATTGTTGATAAACGAAAGCAAGATATAATTCGTAAAACTATGGCAGAAGAAGGTGGATATGTTGATAACCCAAATAAGATAGACCAACCCACAAATTCTGGCATAACCCAACCGACACTAAATAAATATAACACGGAACATCCTGACTTTAATTTTCCAGACGCGGTAAAAGATTTAACAAATGATCAGGCAAGATAAATATACGGGGAAAATTTCTACGATGACCGCCGTATTAGTGATATAGAAGATAACCGTATTGCAAATGCTATATTTGATATGGGTGTTATGAGTAATTTCAGAAACGTTGGTAAACTTGTCCAAGAAACACTAAATGATTCAATGGGCGAAAATTTAAAAGTTGATGGGAAAATTGGTGATAAAACCATAGATGCACTAAACAGTATTCCAACCGATAAAATCGATGATTTTATGCAAGATTTAAAAGATAACAGAATAGAATACTTAAAGGATTTACCCGGATGGGATAAATATGGCAACGGATGGACAAATCGTACAAATAGATATTGATTTCGACATGCATATCTTCTAAAATTTGTGTATGAGGAATTTGTTGCGCATCTTGTTATTATTGATACCTTTTTGTGCCATTGCCGATAGAAAGGTGGATTTTATCAATCAATTACTGGTGGTAAATTCTGATAACGCAGGTGTAAATGTGTATGGCGTAAATCAAGAAAAATTAGATATGTATCGTAATTCGCATCCGCGTTACAATTTTCCCAAAAGTATAAAAGGATTAGAAGAAGCGCAAGCAAGACAGATATTGAATTATTTTTGGGATAATTACAGGTTTGGCGATTATAAGTATGATGAGATTCAAGAAAAAGTTTGGGATATGATGATTCATATGTCTATGTCTGAATTGGAACACAAGGTGAACGACAGTATCCGTAAACACTATAACTTTGATAACAATTTTTTTGCCCCGTTCGGTTCTGTCGCATCGGTTAGCTTACTAAATGGTATGAGCCCAGAACATATCGCAGATTTCTACTTGATATTGAATGAAGTTAAATGATGATATTGTGATAAAAAATATTATAAATCCATACAACCAAAATGGGCGCAAACGCGCCCGTTTTGGTTGTATGTTTTGTTTTTTATTTATGTAGCAATTTTTGTATTGTGGTCAAAGTATCCGCAACACATGTTTCGATTTTGAATTCGTTTGGTAACGACGATGTGTCAAAATCATTCACGCGGTATTTAACTTCAATCACATTACGCGAAAGATTCTTTTCCGACACAATTAGGCGAATTGGCGCCGCGATTAAATCCGCATCCGCAAATTTTTCACCGGCGCGGATATCACGCGAATCAAGCAATACATCAACGCCCGCATTTTTCAATTCATTATAAATTTTTTCCGCCATCGGCAATGTCTTGTTTTCTTTGTCCACAAGGCCGATAACCTCCACCGCAAAAGGTGCGGTTTCCATATTCCAAATCGGGCCGTTGTCGTCCGCGCTTTCTTCCAAAATTGCCGCCATGGTGCGACCAACACCGATGCCATAGCAACCCATAATCGGCGTCTTTTCCGTGCCGTCCGCCGCGGTATAGGTCATATGCATTGAGTCAGAATATTTTTTACCAAGTTGGAAAATGTTTCCAATTTCGATACCACGAACCTTTTGCATCGGCTTGCCACACTTTGGGCAAACGGCATTTTCGCCTCCGCCCTGTTGGTCTTCTAATTCCTTATTTGCACGAAAACCGCAATCACAAATATAAAGTGTATCTTCACCCATTTCGTTGACCAGTTGGAATTCATGCGCGACCGCGCCACCCATATCACCCGTAGATGACATAACATCGACAATGTTTTTTAATCCACAACGACGGAATATACGATAATACGCATCAAAACAAAGTTTATAATACCGTTCCAGGTCTTCTTGGGTTTCATGGAAAGAATAACCGTCCTTCATGATAAATTCGCGCGTTCTTATCAACCCCGCACGCACGCGCAATTCATCACGGAACTTTGTTTGAATTTGATACAACATGAACGGCAACTGACGATATGAACCGATTACCGAACGTGCATAGTCCGTCACAACCTCTTCATGTGTTGGACATATCACATAGTCCGCACCCGATGAACCTTTGAATTTTGCAAGAACCGCCATCGCATCATAACGACCGGTTTCGCGCCACAAATCCGCAGTGCATACGACCGGCATTAGGATTTCTTGGCCGTCGATTTTATCCATTTCATCGCGAATAATATTTTCAATTTTATGAACAACGCGCCAACCGGTCGGCGTTAGTGTATATCCTCCTTGAAAAGTTTGATAGATATATCCGCCCCGGACCGCCATTTTATGGCCACGCGTAGTTGCACCCGCAACATCACCAATTTGTCTTTTTACACATAAATTTTCAATTCTCATTTTTATCCCTTTTAAGTTCCATATATTTTTTTGAAATTATTTCGTAAATTGTTTCCGCAATTTGTTTTCTATCTTTTCCCGCCAATGGCGGTGGCGGCAACATATAGACGTTTACGCGAAATCCACCCAAAACCATGATGTGAAAAACCTGGCCAAATGCACTGCGTTCACGGGAACATTTGGGCCCGGCGGTTTGTTTTGCATTATCAAAATACGCATAGTGTTCCGCTAAGTCCATGTCACTTATTGGTGTGCCGTCATGGTGACAGTATTGAACCACAACCGGTTGCACGGTAACATCGGCACCTTCGGCCACATTGAACAGGGGGCTTTTGAATTCCTTGACATACGCGCCATTGGTTGTTGTTCCTTCGGGAAAAACGTAAAGTGGCCAATCGATGTTCATGATTTCTTTTTGAACCTGGGCCAGGACTTCGGCCGCATGTGACGGGCGGCGGTCAATAAAGACAACACCAAACTTATTCGCGACCCAACCAACAAGTGGCCAATTGCGAACATCGTTTTTCGAAATAAATGTTCCGCCGAACATAACCGGGAAAGTTGCAATTTCAAACACGGAAATATGATTTCCCGCAACCAACAATGGCCGCCGCGTTGACAATGTTCCATGCTTTACGATTTTGACACCGGCGATAAACAAGAAAATCCGCATAAAGATGGACATATACTTTACGGTTATCTTTTTCCGCGCCGGCAACAGAAAAAGTATTGGCAATTGCAAAAAGACCATTATCCAGAACGCCGTAAAACGCAATGTGCCGGTTATCGTATTAAAAAAATTTTGTTTGCGTACCATTATCATTTTATTGTTCTTCATCCGGATTTTGTGATTCTTCGATAAATTCCGCGTCCGCCGCATCTTCACGCAATAAAAATTCAAAGAACGCCCCCAGCACATTTAGCGACCCCGTTATCGGCATAAGCATTATTTTGCCCAGCGTTTGAATCGGGCGACGTTTTACATCCAAATGTTCCAATGCGTTTTCGCGACCATAGAAATGCTTTTGATACGCGGCATCCATATTTTTCGTTTGCAACATAACAAACACATCGTATGTGTTAAACGGTTTGTCAATAAATACACCCTGACCAAATGTGGCCCCCATACGCAGGTACCCCTTGATAAGTGGTGTCATTTGCTTTTTTGCGATTTCTTCGTCCACAAAGGCGCGTGGCAAAATGTTCATTTTCGACATACGTTGGTCAACACCGTCCGCAAACCGTTCGGGAATCACGCGCGCGCGCAAACGCAGTGGCGAAAGGTAATTGTAATACAGATACGATATCGCCTGGGCCGATTCAACCGGTTTTTGTCCAACCCACGACGCAACACCAAACAAAACAGCGATACGCCGGCGCAAGACATATTCACTAAGCCCCGCCCACAGCATACGCATAACCAACGCATTTTCGCGATATTCACGTGCCACGCACGCGCGCGACATTTCCGCGATGTTATCAGACGCCTTTTTTATTTTTGAAATATTGAATTCCGTTTCGGTATAAAAACCGCCCATTTTGTCCGCGGCCTTTTTATCAATAATGCGATAGGTGCCAACGATTTTCCCATTATGAAACACCGCCATATATTCGGCATATTTATCAAATTCATCAAATTCTTCGTGTAATTCTTTTTGTTCGGCCGTTGGGGTTGCGCCTTCTTCTTCGACAAAAACGTCATAGCGCAACGCGCGCACCATACGACGTTCTTCCTTGGTGTGCGTTAAACGAACTTCGAAATCACGAACTTTGATGGCCATCAATATATCCCTTGTTTAAGAATTATCATAAGAATACCAAACAAAAGACGCCGGTGCAATCTTTTTATTTTTTTAATTTTTTTGGGGGAATTATTTTAATTTATCCGCAATTTCCGCAATCGCAATCGCGTACCAATTTGAATTATTCCATTTCTTGATACGATAAAAATTTGGATAGGTTAAATACGCGGTTATTACCGGACGCGGTGCAATGTCGGAATCCGGGTTTTCATCCAATGTTGGTTCCGGCAAATTTGATGCGTCCGCAACCAAACCCGCCACCATTTCACCAGTCGGGATTGGGGTTCCATCGGGATTCAAAACACCCATACGCGCCCATTCATCCAATGTTTTTTTTGTTTTGCCGTCCATCAGCGACGTATCAAAATCCGCCGGCAAAATCACGCGACGCACGATTTTTTCATTTTTATTCCACCCAAGTTTGTTCAGGTAATTTCCCGCACTGGCCATCGCATCGCCAACACTATCGATAATATCAACACGACCGTCGCCGTTTCCATCCACACCATACGATGCAAGTGTTGTTGGAATAAATTGAAAATGCCCCATGGCGCCCGCCCAACTGCCCCTGATTTTATTTATATCCAATGAATTTTTATCCGCAATTTTCATTAGCGCCAACAATTGGTCACCAAAGAACTTTTCACGCCGGCCATCGTACATCAATGTAAAGAACGCATCAATCAAACGATGGCGTGCCTTTACTTCGCCATAATTTGATTCCATACCCCAAAATGCAAGTATTACGTGCGATGGTAAACCATAGTCACTTTCAATCCGCGAAAGCAACGTTGGATATTTTGCCTTCATTTGGTGACCACGCGAAATCCGTGTTGAATTGACCGTGCGTTTAAGGTATTCGTCCAATGTCAATTTGAATTCAGATTGATTTTTATCACTTTTTACAATCGACGGAATAAACGCGGGCGAACGCAATGTATCATTTATTGTTGATTCTGATATATTTTGTGCGGTCGCACGTGCACGAACGTCATCCATTATCGATGTCCAACGCGACATATCAAATTCGCCACTGTCCGCGAATGCCGCGCAAAAAAAGAACCCTGTAAAAATTATACTAAACACAAATTTCATCACTAAAATGTATATTTGAATCCAAGGTGAACACCAAACGATTGCCAGTCAGCATATTTCAAAGATTCACTAACATTTTCGGTGTGCGCCGGAACCGTTTGCAGATATGGCAACCCATTTTCATCAACCGCATATTGTCCATTTTCATCCAATACAAATTCAGTGTATTCGGCAATGTAAAGTTTCCCAGGGATTTTTCCAACATGGAAAAAGTTCGTGTCAACCTTTATCGCCAATTGCAACCGCGACGCAACACGGACATCATATTCCATTTCGGCCGCGTATGTGTACGAACCATTTGTTCCTTCGTCCAAGAAACTTGGGTTTTGTTGCCAATCCGTCCGGTTGGGCCAAATACCTTCGGATGAATACTTTGGCATACCGACCTGAAAATACAAACGCAATTTGTCCGCCAAGGTCATTTGCTTTTCAACCTCTAACCCAAAGTAGAAACCACTCCACGTTGTGTTATAAATATGCGTAAGGCCGCCAACCTTTATCGGCCCATCACCACCAATGATGACACAGTCCCCTTCATACACGCCCCATGGCAAATTGCCCATTGTTTGTGCGTTATAATCCATTGTTTGCAAAACATCGCCAAGGTACGTGACATAACCCGTTGATGAACCATTTTGATTTACAACCTTGATATCTTCGGGACCCATGCAGACCTGGTACCAGGTTTCGGGCGGGATAACATCAATCGGTAAAGAATAATAGTTTCCTTCTTCATCACCATAGACATATTCGCCCAAATTTGTCATAAGTGGTAAATATATCCCCTGGTTCGGATACAGGTGATCGGACATTTCCAAATTATGCTTGAAGATTTCGTATCCAATTACCGGCGACAATTTCCACCCGCCAATGTTCCAAATATGTTTTGCACCGATGCCAAGGCGCAGATGATGCGAATCACCGGATTGCCCACCCATCGAAATCGTAAATATTCCGTATTCGGGTTCCGACCAATCATACGGTTCCAAATCATAATCCATGGAAAGTCCGCCACTTGACATCTTGCCGTATGCATAATCAGCAAAAGCGAATACATCAAAATTACCAAACGAAAACACATGACGCGCGCCGACATTTATTTCGTCAAAAATCATATCGTCCCATTTAAGTATCGAATTTACGCCCGTCTTGAATTCGAAATTTGCGAAACGGCGTGAATACCCCGCATAAAGATATGTTGATGGTTCCATTTCCGGATCCAACCCAAGACCGTTTACCGTCATTGTACCCGCGGTGGCATATGTTAAATTTTCAGAATATTCTTCGATTGTTGGAACGGGACGGTTACGTTTTTCGGTTGTGTATGAATAGGTTCGTGTGCCAACAACCTGTTTTTCACCGGTTTTACCAATATATTTTGTATAACCACTATCGGCGTACGCACCATAATTTGATTGGTTTGTGTTGACCGTCGGGGCATCTTGGTAGTAAACCGGCACGCCCTCATTCGCCGCGAGCGCGGCACAATGAATCAACATTGCCGGCAAAAACGATATTATTCCCCGTTTCATTACTTTCCTTTCAATGCGATATTATAACATCGACATTATTTTGTAAACAACTATTTTATGCTATTTGCATTTTTTGTTGCAGATTTTTATACCCGTTGTAATATCGGGGTTATGAACGCACCGCACAACATTTATATTCATGTTCCGTTTTGTATTTCAAAGTGCAGTTATTGTGCCTTTTTTTCGCGTGCATGTGCGAACCCGGATTGGGAATCGTATGCAAAAAAAATTATCACAGAGATAAAACATTGGCATAATATGTTGGGACGAATTTCGGTGCCAACAATTTTCTTTGGTGGTGGGACACCGTCACTTTTGCCGACAAAAATTTTTGCAAAAATAATAAATTCGGTTCGTAAAAATTTTAATCTTTTGGACGATGCGGAAATCACGATAGAGGCGAATCCAAAAACACTTGATATGGTGCGATTACGTGAATTTTGTGATGTGGGCGCGAATCGGATTTCGATTGGCGTGCAATCTTTTGATGATGAAAAGTTGCGGTTCCTGGGGCGCGCGCACAATGCCGATGATGCACGGTGCCTGATTGATATCGCAATGGCACAAGTAAAAAATGTATCGGCCGATTTTATTTATGGTTTGCCAAATGATTCTGTTGATGATGTGATACAAACTTGCGATGTGATAAATAAAATTGGTCTTCCACATTGTTCAATGTATGAATTGACGATTGAACCGAACACACCGTTTGGAAAAATGAATTTGCAAATGCCGTCTAATGAATCAATGGCGGAAATGTATATGGCGATTTCAAAAGCATTAAAACTAAATCGTTATGAAGTTTCGAACTATGCGGTGGATGGTTTCGAATGCCGGCACAATCAAAATGTTTGGGACGGCGCACCGTATATTGGAATCGGCGATGGTGCCGCCGGACGGATTTTGATTGATAATGTTTGGTACGAAGAAATGGGCGACTGGAAATTATTTAAACCGTTATCTGATTCGGAACGTGCGATTGAACGCGTTATAACCGGCATGCGGACACGGCGCGGTGTATTCGTTGATGGTGCGGTCAAAAAAATAATTGATATAGAATTTGCAAAATCAAATCCCGATGTGATAGAGTTTAGACCCGACAATCGAATTCGCGCAACCGATGCGGGATTTTTGATTCTTGATAATTTAATCGAAAGGTTGGTGAAATAAAATGCGACATACTTTATTAAACATTTTTGGAATTATCGCCGTGGCTTTTGCGGTAATGTTTGCAATACAAATCAAAGGGGGTAAAAAAATGGGCATTGGTATAGATATGAATAACATAGATTTTTCAATAAATCCGACGGATGATTTTTTTGACTATGCGACATTGCGTTGGCGGCGCGCAAATCCGATTCCTGACGATTACACCCGATATGGTGTGTTTGAGGTTTTGATTGACACAAACCTTAACCGCGTGCGCGAAATTGCCGAAAAAGACGACGGAAAAATCGGATTGCTTTACAGTGTTGCGATGAACGCGGAAAAATTAAACGCCGACAAAACGAATCCGGTAAGACCATATTTTGAAAAAATCGATGCTATAAAATCAAAGTCCGATTTGCCAAAATACCTTGGTGAAAGTCATGCGTATTTTTCCGGCTTTTGGGGTGACACGGTTGGAATCGATGCCGGCGACAGCGAACATTTTATATATGGCCTGAACCAATCGGGAATTGGATTGCCACGCGATTATTATTTTGATGATGATGCGCGCACAAAAGACATTCGCAAAAAATATATCGAATTTATTGCAAAACAATTAAAAAATTTTGGTGTGGATGCGGATGCGAAAAAAATCTATGAATTTGAAGAACGCATGGCACGGTCTTTTTATCCAAAAGAAAAATTGCGCGACCCGCATGCAAACTATCATAAAATATCGCGCGATGATTTTATGCGTGAATATGACGGATTCGATTGGAAAACATATTTCGATGCGCGTGGTGCGAACGCCGCGGAATTTATCGATATTGGTCAGCCAGAGGCGATAAAAGAATCTATAAAAATTATAAATGATACCGACCTTGGTTTAATCAAAGATTATTTGAAATATCAAATTATTTTAGCGGCCGATTCGTTGTTGGATGATGACACGTATGAAATATCATTTGACTTTTTCAATCGTGAAATGTCGGGACAACGCGAACAAAAGCCACGTTGGAAACGTGCGGTTGGTATGATTGATGGCGCAATTGGTGAAGAAATCGGGCGACTTTATGTGTCAAAATATTTTCCGGCCGCCGCAAAATTGCGTATGCAAGAATTGGTAGAAAACCTGCGTCGGGCGTATGCCGCACGTATTCAAAAGGTTGATTGGATGTCGGATGAAACGCGCGCAAATGCGTTGCGAAAACTAAATGCCTTTCGTGCAAAGATTGGGTATCCGGACAAATGGCGCGATTATTCGAAACTGAGTTTGGATAAAGATGAAAGTTTGTTTGAAAATATGATGCGCGTTGCAAAATTCGAAGATGAATTTTGGTTGGAAAAAATCGGCAAAGAAAAAGACCCAACGCTTTGGTATATGAACGCGCACGAAATCAACGCATATTATGACCCGACCACGAACGAAATTTGTTTTCCGGCCGGAATTTTGCAACCGCCGTTCTTTGATATGAACGCGGATGATGCGTTTAACTATGGTGCGATTGGCGCAATAATTGGGCATGAAATGACACATGGGTTTGACGATTCGGGGCGGCACTTTGACGAACATGGAAATATGCGCGATTGGTGGACAGATGCGGATTCGGATGCATTCACCGCGCGCGCAAATGTTATGCGAAATTATTTTGACGGCATATTGGTTGCACCCGACACGCATGCAAACGGCGAATTTACATTGGGTGAAAACTTGGCGGACTATGGCGGCGTGACGATTGCGTACACGGCGTATAAAAATTTTGGTAAAGCGTCAGAAACGGTTCAAAACCTTTCGCCGGACATGCGGTTCTTTATCGCATACGCGGGCGCGTGGGCGGGAAACATTCGTCCCGAACAGGTTTTGGTCCGGACGAAAACCGACCCGCATTCATTACAACGTTGGCGCGTAAACGGGATTTTGCCGCATATTGATGCGTGGTACGATGTGTTTGGTGTAAAACCCGGCGATAAAATGTATCTTGCACCCGAAAAGCGGACACGTTTGTGGTAAAAATTTTTAATGATGCAAAAGTAAGTGCGCGGCGATTCCGGCAACAGTCAAAATTGTGATACAGATTAAAATTATCATTTGCACGCGATGATGATGCGTCGCGCCACAGTGGTCGCAATTACAATCGCGATTGCCAAAATACATAATCCACGACAGGCACAACATAAGCCCAGAAAACACAAACAACCATATTTCCGCACTTTCGGGAATAAAGTCATTTTCCAACGCACCCGGTGCGACCAACCCAACCAGGCCCAACACCACCGGCAACACGCAACAAAACAAGTGCGGCAAAATTCCGGCGATAATTCCAATTTTAACGGCACGATTTTTCATAATAAAATCCAATTTCTTTGGTATCCCCAGCCGGAATCGAACCGACATCTAATTCTTAGGAGGAACTTGTTCTATCCGATTGAACTATGGGGACACGAGATTATATTTTAATCTTTGATTTTGATATTGCAAGTTATATTAAAATCTGTATAATGTTTGGACACTGATTTGGGAAGATTTGAAATGGGAAATAAACTTGTCGGATATGGTTCTTATTTGCCGTCGCGCGTTGTGACGAACGTGGACTTGGAACGCGTGATGGACACAACGGACGCGTGGATTGTTGAACGCACGGGCATTCGGGCGCGGCACTTTGCGGACGAAAATGAAACCGTTGTAGATATGGCGACAAACGCGGCGCGCGCGGCATTAAAAAAGGCAAATCTTTCGATTAACGATATCGATATGATAATTGTTGCAACAACCACACCGGAAATTGATTTTCCGTCGGTTGCGGTGCAAATTGCGGGGCGTTTGGGTGCGACGAATAATATGCCGGCGTTCGATGTTCGCGGTGCGTGTACGGGATATATATACGCCCTGCACTGTGCGCGCGGATTCTTTACCGCGGGCATGCACGAACGCATTATGATTATCGGCGCGGAAAAGATGTCGCGATTTATTGATATGGGTGACCGGTCGACGGCGGTTCTGTTTGGTGACGGTGCGGCGGCGTTGATATTTGAACGGTCAACATCAAGTTATTCCGGGATAATCGATACGGTGGTGATGTCGGATGGGAAAAAATTTGATATGCTGCACGGGTCGAATGACCATAAAATCGTTATGAACGGGCCGGAAACATACAAAATGGCGGTATCATTGATGCCGGACGCGGCGCGATATATCATGGAACACGCCGGTATTACCCAAGATGACATCGATTGGATTGTTCCGCACCAGGCAAACATAAGGATTATCGAATCGTGTGCGGCGCGCCTTGGTTTTCCAATAGAAAAGATTTTGATAACGGTGGACAAACATGCGAATACCAGTGGCGCATCCGGCGCACTGGCGTTGGCGTATGCGTTCGATAATAACATAATACGGCACGGGCAACTGGTGCTTTATCCCGCGTTTGGCGCCGGGCTGACGTGGGGTGCAACATTAATAAGGGTGTAAAAAATGGCAACAATAACAAGAAATGATTTGGCAACGATATTGCGTGATGATTTTGGTTTTACGGCGACACAGTCGGGGAAACTGGTTGATGTGATATTTGATGAAATATGTGAAGCGTTGATAAATGGCGAAGAGGTAAAGGTTGCCGGGTTCGGCACGTTCAAGATTTTGGATAAATCGGCGCGTGTGGGTCGCAACCCCAAGACCGGTGAAATTGCAATTGTGACGGCACGACGCGTTGTGTCTTTCCGGCCATGTGCGGAATTCCGCGCCCGGGTTTCAAAGAAGTGTTAGTGGCAAGTGGTTGGTGTTAGTGGTTAGTGGGGGTTTCGTTGTCATCCCGCGGTAGCGCGGGATCTTTGCAAAGTTTTAGAGAATTCTTCCGCAAATTGTTTGATGAGATACCGCTTTTCAGCGGTATGACAATAGATAAAACGGGGCGACGCCCCGTTATTTTTGGTTTGATTACCGCCCGGAACAGGTATCGCTACAAATTGATCCGTAATAAGAACTTGGGTTATAAGTATAATTGCAATTACATAAAATACCGGTTATGTTGGCGGTTTGCCCACCAAGAACGGCGGTTGTACATTGAACAGTATCGCCCACATTATGTATTATGTTATCATTTGTGCGCCACTTGGCTAACCTATAATTACCCGAACCACAAGACGGTGAATAATTTGGTAAAGTAAAAGTGCTTCCTAAATTACACGTACCATCCCGTGGGACATTGTTACAGGTATTATTATCTACTAAACTTGTTCCGTTGAAAACCTGAAACTTACTGAAACTATAGCTTATTGTATCATACGCAAACCTACATTTAACCAAGTATGAATTACTATCATCATCTGCCGCAGGTACGTAACCAGAATTACAAGTATGGTTGTATTTGACATCGCCGGCGGTATATGCACCACTGGGCGTGGTGTATATTTGAATACCGCAATCCCCATTACTGCCCGCACACTTTCGCGCCCAACCACCATAAACATCAACAATCACAGTGGGTGGTAGTTCGGGTTCACCACAACCTGGGCGTCCTTGATTATTGCACGCAATCCAATCCATGTCGCAATAACTTGTTTTCAAATTTGGTGTCCCAAGGTTCATAACCTTGGCACCTGCAGGAACAGCAAAACGCGCGCCCCAAACGGTTCCCTGGGCGGTGGTATGATCGGTTATAACGTCCGTAATCGGAATTGGCCAACCACCATTAGTATTGTAATCAAGGTAATTAAACGTTTTACCGTAATATCCACGAAACATATAATTATTATCTATTGGTATGTTTATATTTGTAATTTTCGTGTTTCCTTGGTAAAACCCATCGCCACGTTTGTGGGAAACGGTTATATCTGGATTCGCGCCCGGTTGCGACCCATTTTCAAATGTTCCGACCGCATGCGGTGGATTTTGCATCGGTCTATCGTGAAAAACGATATCAAAATCATATACCCAAAAGCAACCAGGTGCATTATTTCCAATATATTGTGGTGGGGTACTTTCCCCACTATCCCCGTCAACGTATTGTGTATTACCCGAAAAATCGACACAAACACCATTATTGTTCTTTGAAAATCCGGATTTGCAATCGTAACTTTGGGGGATTTTTGAACCGACATTTCCGGCGTTGCGTAAAATTTCAGATGCGTTTGATGCAACATTTCCATTTGCATCGACGATTGTGTAACCATTTACCTTGAACCCGGTAAATGTGGTGTCCGCATCCGATGTTACGCTAAGGTGCGTGACCCGCGTGCCGTTGCAACCCGGACTACGTATAACCCAGAACACATGCCGCCCTGTTCATAATAAAGTGTCACGGCGATTGCTGGCAATGATACAAAACACAACGCGCATGTCAAAAAACGTTTCATAGTAATGCTTTCTTTATTTTGTTTTTATTCGTCATACCGCCACAGGGCGGTATCCCATCATTCCTTTTCCGTCACCCCGCGGTATCGGGCCCCACGCAAAACAAAGTTTTGCGTGGCCAATTTCACGCGGGGTCTTGTCTTCACGACCGAGGCCACCAGATCCCGGCCTGCGCCGGGATGACGGTGGTGGCGCACGGAGTGCGACGGGGTAATTCCCATACCCCCCGGCGGGTTATCACCCACAAAATTTTTCAAATTTTGTGGGACCCGAATCCGCCGGACCCCTTTCCCCGGGAAAGGGGATTAATTTGCGACCGTGGCGCCGGGGAATTCTATGTCGTGCCAATCGCCGGCATTCGGATCCACACACTTTGCATCGGCGCCCGCGCCTTGTATTACATATCCATCCAGACATTCAACGGCATATGTGACCGAACCATCCGCACTGATTGTCAAATTACATTTTGCCATCCCTTCTGGAAGTGGGCTTGGGCAATTCTTGGCCCAGGCGGCATACAGGTTCAATGTTTGGAAATCCGAATTATCCGTCACAAGAACCCATTTGTTATTCTGTAATGGCGCCGGACTAATGCCACCTTTGTTGCCTGGCCAAACTTTTCCGTTTGAATCATTGATCGATACCACGGATAATCGTCCCGGATAAAATCCACGGAAAGTATAGCCGTCTTCGGTGATCGTTGGGGCAGCGAGAACTTTCACTCCACTTGGTTGTTTATAATATCCGTCACCTTCGATGTATGTATATCTGTATTCCTCTTGTGAAGCGCTTTTGCCCGGACGATTTGGATAGAAATCTATATTAAACTTGTTGTGAAGGTAGGCGTACTGATCAACCGCTGAGGTTGAATAAGTATCCGTCCATGTTTTGTTGGTTTCATCAAACGAAACATATCCAACGTTGGTATCATATACCGTGGGTGTTGCAACAAGTGTCGTGTCCGGGTCGGTTTCGGCAAATTTGCTAATGTTTTCCGTGACAATTTCACCCCATTCACGCGCGAATAAAACCTTTTCGCCATTGACATCGATGTAAAAACCGGAACTGCGACTGCCGGGTTTAACCCACCAACCAATGGTGTCCACGGGTGAAGTGCACACAACCATATTGGTATTTGGGTCGGCAATATAAACACCAGGATACTGGCACGTACTGCCGTCGGTGTCAATCCATACGGTCTTAAGTTCCCACGAGTTTCCCCTGGTTCGTTGTGTGCGAGCAGCACCATTATCCTCTATTTGCACATAACGCATGCCACCCGTGCCGGTGCCGGGATCTTTGTCCGATAAAACACATTCTATACCGTCCGTATTTGGGCACAGAGTCCTGCCATCCTCATTCAAAACTCCCGGGTTGTCTGGGCATACAAACTTATGTTTATTTTCATATGCAGAAATACTGCAATAGTTGCTCAAATCCACACACTGACCAGCACCGACGATGACACGACCACAAGTTCCCCCCGAACATATACTATTATCAACATAACTGCCGCTTTTTGCAATAAATTGTCCGGTTCCACAATAAACGACAACTTCATGTCCAGTCCCCGGGGTTGGGGTACCGAGACAAGTGGCGGTGCAATCGATATCGTCGTTCACGGTAATACTGTTTTTACCACTGCAAGCACCGCTCCACGAGAGTTTATTACCGCTATTACACTGACAATAATTCGAAAGAGTTAGTTGCGTGCCACTTGATACGTTATTATCATACCCAGAGCCACTAGTTCCACTCCCACAATTTAAATTAACAGAATACGTGGTCGGTGTAGAACCGCAAGTTGCATTGCAGGTAAGATCACGATCCGGCATAAAAACCCCGGCATTAGTCCCATAAACTCTCTCCGGGCCACAATCCCAAGTCACTGAACTTCCGCAGTTTGGATAAGAAATAAGAGTATTAGGTTTTGCCACACCCTCTATGTGACTTGTATTGCATCCACTACCACAAGTTAAGTTATAATGATATGTTTCTGATGAATCGGGAACCCACCGTGCTACACAAGTGGTTCCTTCACTTGTTGGCTCATATGATCCATTAAAGGCAACCAGGCCACCACCACACATCCACGAATTTAGTGTAGAACCTGACAACTCACACCAATTTTCACTAAGTGTTAATCTGCCATTTGTTGTATTCTTAGGGGACGATGTTTTCAGAGTTCCATCACCACAATCGATTGTTACACTATATGATGTGGGGGCACTTGGACAACCTGCGGGTAGAGTGCAACTATTATTGGAACTGCACCATATGTAATCATCACCGTATGATTTACACCGATTTTCATATATATTATCCCACATACATTCGCCGGTGGATGTGCTGTATAATAATCCCTGGACCCAGCAATTCATTTCCGTTGGGGTTGGTGTGTCGATTGAATATCCATTCACCGACATACATGTGACGATTTGTGCACGGCACGCGTTGACCGCGATATTCATTTTGGTTGTGTTTGTGCTGTATTCGGTTGTTTCCCAATCGGATGGATCTTCGGTTGGATAACCGTTCTGTCCCAGGCATGATGTGACGTCACTGACACATGCTTCGGCATAGTTGGCCAGGATTTCATCCTGTTTCGCCTTTATCTGGACCAAAACGCGCGCAAGGTATTGTTGAACAACCTGGTTCGCGGGTTCGTATTGCGCGGACGTGCCGGTGCCGCGGGTGTATGTGTAATCCTGGCACTTGTTAAGGACCGACATGCACATACCATAATTGCGGTCTTTTTGATTATACCCGATTTTGTTTTGCAGATACAGTGACATATTTTCACTGGTCTTGGCCGGGTAATTACCGGTCACAGTTTTTTCAATGTATTTCGACAATGTGTCTTCGGTGCCACTGCCCCAGGCGTTGCCCTGATATTCAGTTGGATAATATTCATAATTCGCCGCGGGACTACCACTATGCGCACGGCATGTTTCACCCGGTATATCCCATGTGCGGTAAAGGTTCACGCGGCAAACGTCACTGGTCATCACACTGGACACACGCTGTGAAATTTCCGGGTCGATGGCATGGCCGGGTTGACTGCCGATGACGATTTCACCGTTCACGATATAACGGCCCGTCGGGTCAAGGCAATTTTCATAATCCGAACCACAGACAAATTCATCCTGCATACAGGAATCCAGCGCATTGATGCAACCGCGCATGTCGTATGCATTTTTCTGTTGTGCGACCATAAGGCGCGCCTTTTGCAAAACGTTTTTCGCGTTCCGCACAGTCGCCAACATTTGGTCGTTGGAATCGTTCAAACTGCGTTCATATGCCATACATTCGCGGTCAATTTCCAAATCGTATGCGTTCGTGATAAGTGACGCGTCAACACCGCGCGCCGTGCATGCCTTTAACACCGATGATTTGCAACGCGCCGCCGCGGTTTTGTAAAGTTCTTCGCCGCGTTGGTTGCTAACACTGCCCGCGGTGGTGGTGCCAAAGAGCGACCCAAGGTCAAAACCGGTACTGTCAAAGGAAAACTCCAACAACCCCGAAAGGTCAAAGTTTAACCCCAGGATATCGTTGCTGGCGCTGCTGGTGGCGGTGCCGGATTTCACATCGATAATCATATTCTTTATCTTGTTCAAACTGGCCTGAAGTTGGCTGTTGTCCGTACCCTTGGTGCGCATTGTTTCTTCGGCAATCGTTTCCGTGAACAGGGTTTCAACCTCACGCGTGGTAAGGCCAATGTATTGGATTTTTTGCGCGACATCTTGCAATTCTTCGGTTGCGGTCTTTAGCGCCTGCTCTGCCTTGGCATAGTTTTTTATGTTTGCACTGCAACTGCACCGGCCCTGGTTATCGTCCAAGACATTGCAATAATTATCCATACAGTTTGCATACTGGGCCTTGCAATAATCCGTAAGTTCGGCCAGGTCGTCCATATCTTCCAATGACATGGTGGAAACCGCCGTCGTTTCCGCAGATATTCCGTTTAGCGACGACATACGAATTGTTGGCGTCCGACGAATTGACGCAGATTTGTTGTAAAGCGGTTTGTTTGTTGTATCCACGCTTCCTATGGAATTTACGGTCACCGTCCCTTTATCCCCTGGACCAAAATTACGATTTGGATCCACCGACAAACGCCCCGATGCCGTTGCCGCACGCGCGGTTGTTGCCGTCGCGGTGCGTGCCGCCGTTGTTCGTGGCGATGTGGTTGCGGTGCGCGCCACACTTGCGCCAGCACTTGGTGTCACCGCACGTGTTGCACCGCCGGTCGTCCTTGCCGCCGCCGCGCGGGTTGCCGCCGTTGATGTTGCGGTTCGTGTTGATGTCGTTGTCGCGCCCGCACGCGGTGATGTGGCCGTCGTTCCACGTGATGCGACCGTACGTGATGCGGTTGCGCGTGGCGTTGCGGTTGTTGTTCGTGCCGCGACAACACGTGATGAATTTCCATTTGCCAACCCACGCCCCGATGCCGTCGTCGTGCCCGCCGATGCAGGCATTGCACGCGTTGTGGTTGTTCGATTTGCAACCGGTGTTGCGTTCACAGGTGCGCGCGAAATTTTTACCGGGACATTCGCTTCCGGCGTAACGATTTCGGTTTCCGTTTCAACAATTTCCGCATCGGGAATTATCAAAAAACCATTTTCATCGTATATGCCGTCCGCATATTCAATCGCATCGTTTTCATCGATAAAAACGGGTGCAACCTCAGCAAATGCGGGCATCACAAGCAGTCCACCAATAAATATAGCAAGTCGTTTCATGGTAAAAATTTCCTTCCTTTATGCAAAGTTTATCATTTTATAGAATTTTAACGCAAGCGAAAAATGAATACGCGTTCTAAAAAAATCTTTTTATGAATAATATCTTTTGGTGTTTTAACTTGCGGGCAAACATGCAAATTGATATAATGCGGTTATGACAAAAACAAAAAAATTTTTGCCGTGGACGCGGTTTTCTTTTTTCGGTTGTGCAATTCCAACCAGTATGAAGGACGAACGGTTGCGCAACTATGAACCCAAAATCACCGAAAAAGATTTTGAATACAATCCAATCGCAACACCAATCGCCAAGGTTTATAAAAAAGAACTTTGCGGTGCGACGAATGTTAGTGGCGCAACACTGATTGACGATGGGCTGTCCGCGTTTATTATTCGCGCCGCGTTCGCGCGCATGGCGACAAAAACAATCGATTTGCAGACATATATTTATAGTAATGATTTTTCCGCACATGTTTTAATAAGCGAACTTAAAAACGCCGCCGATAGGGGGGTAAAGGTGCGAATCCTTATTGACGATTACGGAACAAATTCTGATATCGCCGATGTTATCGTGCTAAACCAACATCCGAATATCGAAGTAAAAATTTTTAATGCCGTAAAGCATCGGTCGCGATTGCTGTATTATCCACAAATGTTGTTGGATTTTAATCGGTTAAATTCGCGCATGCATAATAAACTTTTTATCGTGGATAATGTTGCGTTGATTACCGGTGGTCGAAACATAGGCAGCAATTATTTCATGCCTGAAACCGCGGCGAATTTTTCCGATACTGATGTTTTATTTATTGGAAACATCACGCATGACGCAACAAAAAGTTTTAACGAATATTGGAACTATGAATTGTCGGTGCCGGCGGGTGTTATTCCAAAGGCATGTTCCGCGCACGCGATGCAAAAGTTAAACCGACAATTTCGACGCCAAGAACAAATAGGGACGCAGAACCTTAGACGATATAACACCATCATTTCACTGGTTATGCGGGAATATGGGCGCAAGAATTTTGATTTTTCGTGGGGGCGCGGACAATTCCTGGCCGATACGCCCGCCAAGGTGCAAATGCCAATGTCGCGCAAAGAAAAATACACCGGGCAAATTATGCGAACATTGAACAAACTTTGGAACGCGACAAAAAAGTCCGCATATGTTTCCGCCGCATACTTTGTTCCCGGGCGTGGTGGGATGCAAATGATGCGACGTATCGAACAATCCGGCGTGCATGTCACAATCGTCACAAATTCACTTTCATCAACGAACGCACCAACCGTTTTCGGCAAATGGGAAAAATATAGACGCAAACTTATTCGCGACGGGGTCGATGTCTATGAATTTATGTCTTCGGCGGAAAATCGGCGCGGAAAACGACATGACCGCATGCGCAAGCAATCAAGTTTTTCCGTCATGCACAGCAAGACCATCGTGTTCGACGACAAAATTTCATGGATAGGCAGTTTCAACCTGGACCCGCGCAGCGCGTATTACAACACCGAAAATGTTGCAATCTTTGAAAGCGCGGAATTCGCAGAAAAACTGCGCGATATGATTATTGACGACACAAAAACATCGTGGCATGTGACGATTGAAGATAAACGCACAACTTGGATGGGGATTCGAAGCGGTAATAACACACCAAAAATTTATCACCACGACCCCGACACGACAATTTTTAGACGCATCTTTAAGACGATTGCAAAAATTATTCCGGAAAAATTCGTCTGAATACAATCGGTTAAAAAAATTTTAAATTTTTTTCATTTTTTTTATTTTTTCGCTTGACCCGCGATTCGTTTTTATTCTATCATCACTGTATAGACAACGGGACCAGAGGAAAATCGTTCGAAAATCTGTAAAAACCGCGGATTTTCGGGCAAAACAACAAACAATTTGGAAATTTTTGTCGGCAAAATGTAAATACACGATGTAAATACAAATTCCGGCTAAATTTCAAATCTAACACCCAGAAAGGAGGGACACACATGCAACAAAAAAACATAAAAGAAATCATGATTGCGCTGCACAAAGTGCTTAGTACAACCGTGTGGGTAAACGCCGACCGGCAAATTATTTCGCTTAGCGATGAATTGCAAATCGGGCATAACAATTCACCGCGTTCGATTGAAGATTTGCCGCGCCCGTCGTTGATTGGCGCGTATGTGTCATTGCAAATTCGGACCGACAATTTTGATGTTGCCGCGGAATCACTTGAAACACGTGATTTGGCGTTGCGTGTCAAAGAAATGGTCTTTGCAGAGGCAAAACGTATTATGGACGCGGACGAAGGTAAATCAAACGGCACCGTCGCAATGGCGGCATAGGCCCAAAAAAGTTTCCGGTTTCCGGAAGGAAGGAGAGCACGTCGGCAAGTAATTGCCGACGTTGTTTTTTTGTAAACCATAGAAAATTTCTACAAAACATCCCTAGAAAGAATATCTGTACCCAACAACAAATTCCCCAACAGAACCCTTTTCTTCATAATAATCTCCGTCATAGGAATATCCATACCCCTTTAACGCTATTGTCAACGCATGATGTGCATTGAAATTTATCGTACCACCCAATATCAAACCGTATGGTGTCATCCAATCAGACCAATTTCCCCCTTCGCCTTGGAACCTGGCACGTCCAATGGTGCCACCAAGTTCCAAATCAAAATGTTCACCGCATTTTATTATTCCGGCCAGTTCTATTGAATATTTCACAACACTAACATCAAATGTAGAAGAATATCCATGCAAATCCCCTTCTAATGTCGTAGAAGTTATATCCGCACCGACTCTAAAATGTTTTCCCCTTACACCGCCATTAAGATTTAGTCCCATTCCACTTATATCTGCACTTGCAATTTCTATATCACTAACATATACCTTTTCACTTACAGCCTGACCAAGGAACCCGATCCCCAGGTATCCACGAACAGAATTTTTTTCGGGTTCATAAGAACCATGAATTCCCCCAGTACGTTCGTAATTTATATAATCTTCGTCATAGTAAACTTCGGCGTCATTGTATTGTTTTACATTCGGGTCAATATTTTTCGCCAATGCCGAATTCAAACAAGCACAAACAACCGATGTTATTACTAAACATTTTTTCATTTTTTTCTCCTTTGGTTATTTTTTGTTATAAAAATACCCATTAAGCAAAATAATGGGTTGGAGTTTCCAAGACAATACATAGAAATTGTCGTGCTTATTCGATATATTCACACACTCCAACCAAACCGGTTGGAGATTTTTTATATCATCGCTGATATCTATGTAATGGGTTTGGAATCCCCAGGTAACGACAACCGCCGATACCGTTGGTATACTAACATAACGATGGGTAAAAATTCAACAGAAATATTATTGTAATTCTGAACGGATGTGGGCAAGGTTTGCAACGCGACCACCGATTATATCGTTCAAATCTTTTTTTGCGAATTCAGACGCGTATTGTATCGCATTCGCGAACGCCAGTGCATCCGAATTTCCGTGCGTTTTAACAACAAAACCCTTTAACCCCAAAAATGTCGCGCCCGCATAGGAACGCGGATCGATTTTATGCTTTAACCGTTTGAACACGTGCACCAGGAAAAACGCGCCGATTATCGCAAGCCACGATTTCTTCATATTTTCAGATATAACGCGTTTGATAAGTTTCGCCGTGCCTTCGACAGTTTTCAAAACGATGTTGCCGGTAAATCCGTCGGTGACTACAACCTGGACCCGGCCGGCACTGATGTCCGTCGGTTCCACAAACCCAAGGTATTCGAACGGCAATTCCGCACGATGCGCGGTCAGCAATTTGTTTATATGTTGCAATGTTTCGTTGCCCTTGGTTTCTTCTTCGCCGATATTTAGCACCCCCAGTTTCGGACGTGACATTTTACCGATGATTTCGGCATAAACACTGCCCAAAATCGCAAAGTCAAACAGGTTTCCCGCATCACATTGCACGTTTGCCCCCAAATCAAGCACAACCACACGTGAATCGCCCGCACCCGACGGCAACATTGTCGTAATCGCCGGGCGTGAAATCCCATCAACGGTCTTGAGTGCAAGTTTCGAAAGCGACATTAAAACGCCGGTGTTTCCGGAACTGACCACCGCGGCGGAATTCCCTTCGCGCACGTCCTTTATCGCCATATACATCGAAGTGTTTTGCGCATGGCGGATTACATCGCGAATTTTATCCGTGCCACGAATAACATCCGGCGCATCAATCACCGTGGAATTACGCGCAACACGTGGATATTTCGCAAGCAATTTGCGCAACAATTTTTCATCGCCAAAGATACGAAAAAAAGTGTGCGATTCACCGTGTTGGTATAAAAACTGATTTATACCACCAAGAACCGCGGCCGGCCCCCGGTCGCCGCCCATCGCATCAATCGCAATAATTTTTTTATCGTTGTCGGACATCGTTTTAGAAATACAGAAGGGCACACGAATGCGCCCAATCTGCATATATTTTGTTTATTATTTTGCACCGCATGCCGGGCAAATGTGATGTGGACGTTTCTTTTCGCCACATGTTTTGCATACGCCACATGGCATCACAGATAATGCATCATGTGAACGACGTTGTGCGCTGCGTGCTTTACTTGTTTTACTTCTTGGCGTTGCCATTTTCTATCCTTTTATTCGACAGTTGTTAATTCTATCCAATTCTTGCCCATTTGCAAGGAAAAAATTGTGGGTTAGTGTTAGTGGTTAGTGGTTAGTGTTAGTGTCCTCGAATTGATGGCTGATACAATTGTTGCTTTTTCAATATTTCGACTTTATCATACAGAGCGTTCTCGATTTTATCACATGCATTTTTAATCGTCAATGGCAACAGGTTACCAGATTTTTTAAACTCACCAAATGCGATTTTCTTTGAAAAATCCATAGATGACGTAATAGAAATCTTTTTCAAGATGATATTCGTAACATATGAAATATTTGATTCACGAATCTCACCATTTTTTTCCATATTTACAATATGTTCTGTGGGCACAATATCTTCACACAACCACAATAAAAACATCAAACTTGCGTATTCCGGTTTGCGCAATGATGTCCGATAATCTTTCAAGTAATTGTATATGAACCGAGGTGTATCGATAATGTAATAATCGTTTTTAAAACACCATTCAATCATTGCGGTAAACATGATTTCATAAAGTGCGCTATCCCTTCCATTTCCACGTGCCTGTTTTAGTTTATCACATTTAACACTGGAAAATTCGCCATGTTTTGCCATAACCTGGCAAACACCGTAATAATGGTTTGGCGACAATTTGTCATCGCGCAGACGGTTCATTTGATACGGATACAAATCGATAGCATATTTTGCAATTTCAAAATAAGCCGCCTCGCTTAATCCGATTTGGTCATAATTTTCACGTAACATTAACCAGTAGTAATGTGTGTCTTTTATAGCATCCTTTATTTTTTGTAAAAATTCGTCTGTTTCATTGGGTTTCTTTTGCGATGATTGTTGTTCCGATTTTTCCGCGACCGCGGCTATTTGCGCATACGCACCGCCACCGATTTTAACACTGCCCAGGTCAACATTAACATGATACTTACGATTATCCATTTTTTATCCTTTTGGTGTTATTGAACTTTAACACTCTCTGCTCCAGGTAGTTTTGACCATTTATCGCCCTTGGTGAAAAACATGCCGTAATTGTGACAGGGTGGCGCATTTTGCGCCACCCAATGTAATTACAGGTCAAGCAATTGTTGGTTTTCGCCACCTTCACGTGCGATGCGTTCGGCCTTTTCTTCGGCCCGCGCAATTTCACGCACGCGACGGACGTATGCACCCGTTCCAATCGGAATAAGACGACCAACAATCACGTTTTCATTTATACCGACCAATTTATCGGTTGAACCGTTGATTGCCGCATCCACCAAAACCTTGGTTGTTTGTTGGAACGACGCATTCGATATGAACGAACGTGTGGTAAGCGACGCACGGGTAAGACCGACCAGAACCTGAGATGCGGTTGCAGGGCGACCACCATCGTGGACAACACGCGCGTTTTCTTCTTCGAAATCAACGCGGTCAACAACGTGTCCGGTCAGGAAACTTGTGTCGCCGGGGTCGGTGATTTCCACACGACGCGTCATTTCACGAATCAAAATTTCGATGTGTTTATCGTTGATGGACACACCCTGAAGCCGGTAAACCTGTTGAATTTGTTCAACCATAAATGTCGCAAGCGCCTTTTGCCCCAAAATACGCAAGATATCTTGCGGGACCGGGTCACCATCGACCAATTTATCCGCCTTTTTGACGACATCGCCACTGCGCACCAACAGGTTTGTTCCCTTTGGCACCGCATATTCGACCGGCGCAGTTCCATCATCGGGTTCAATACGGATAATGATTTTTGATTTTGCATCTTCCAATTCGACCGTTCCATCGATTTCCGCAAGCAATGCCGGGTTGGATGGACGACGAACCTCTAACAATTCTTCGACGCGTGGCAAACCACCGGTAATATCGCCTGTACGCTTTGCCTGGACCGGGATGCGTGCCAAAATATCACCCGCCGCAACCGTTGCGCCGTTTGCAACGTTCAAAACCGAATGAATGGGCAATAAGTATTCCGCAACCTTTTTCCCGCCAAGCGAAAGGATATCGCCCTTGTCATTTACCAAACGGATTGCGGGTTGCATCGCCTTTTTCGTGTTCAGTTTCCAATTTATAACCTTGCGCGAAACGATACCGGTTGTTGCGTCAACTTCTTCTTGGAACGAAACATTTTCGACCAAATCGTTAAAGTTCACAATGCCGTCTTTTTCCGCAATGATTGTGTTGGAATATGGATCCCATTCAGCAACCTTGGCACCTTTTTCAACACTGTCGCCTTCGTTCACAATCAACATAGATGCGTACGGCAAACCGCAACTAAACAATTCTTCGCCAGACGGTGATTCAACCGCGATTTTTCCATTACGCGAAAGAACAACCACACGACCCGCAGAATTTTTAATTGTGTTCACACCAATCAATTTAATCTTGCCGGCGACCGGAACTTCAATATAGTGACTTTCGGTTCCGCCCGACGCAATACCACCAATGTGGAAGGTACGAAGTGTCAACTGGGTTCCCGGTTCACCAATGGATTGACCCGCAACGACACCGACGGCTTCGCCCACATGGACCAATGATTGACGCGACAAATCCATACCATAGCATTTTGCACACAGACCGTCACTGCAACAGGTAAGGACACTGCGCACATCGACACTGGGCAGACCAGATTCGTTTATCTTGCGTGCGGCGGCCTTGGTCACCAATTCACCGGCCGGGACGATAACTTCCTTGGTAATCGGATGGATAACGTCATGCGCCACGGTGCGTCCCAAAACAACATCACCAAGTGGCACGGACAGTGTACTGCCCTGGTACACGGGTTTTGCGGTAATAAATTCAGATGTTCCGCAATCGTGTTCGGTAATAACGGTATTCAACGCCAAATCAACCAAACGACGCGTCAAATAACCCGCCTGGGCCGTTTTCAACGCGGTATCCGACAGACCCTTGCGCGCACCGTGCGTTGATGTAAAGTATTCCGCCATGGTCAAACCTTCCTTAAAGTTCGAAATAATCGGAACTTCGATAATCGAACCATCGGGCTTTGACATCATACCACGCATACCGGCAAGCTGTTGAATCTGACGTTTGGAACCACGCGCCTTGGAATCCGCCATCATATAGATGGAATTCCAATTGTCACCTTCGGATTTACCAAGTGCCGCAAACGACAAATCGCCAAGACGGTCGGTCGTTTTCGACCAAAGGTCAATCAATTTGTTATAACGTTCGCCCGCCGACAGCAAACCGTTTTGATATTGATCTTCGATATCTTTTGCGGCCTCTTCGGTGTCGGCAATCATTTGTTCTTTTTCTTCGGGAATAACGACATCTTCGTATCCGATTGAAATACCACTGCGTGCCGCCTGTTCAAAGCCGGTGTTCTTTAATGCATCGGCAAGTAATATCATCGCCTTGTCACCACAGCGTTCATATGTCGTTGACAACAACGCCTTGATATCCGGTTGTCCCATAACCTTGTTCACCAAATCGAATGGCATATTGTCAGATTTCGGCAGCAATTGACCAATAATCATACGACCCGCGGTTGTTTTGTATATTTTACCGTTGATGCGTGCGACAATCGGCGTATGCAATGTGATACTCTTGTTTTCCAACGCCATTTCGACTTCGTCCATACTGCTGAATCGTGGCGATTTGTCGGTATGTTCGCCGTCAATCAATGAAATATAGTAAATACCCAACACCATGTCTTGTGACGGAACGGTCATTGGTTGACCATTTGCCGGCGACAAAATGTTGTTTGTCGAAAGCATCAATGTGCGTGCTTCTAACTGTGCCTCTAATGAAATTGGAACGTGCACGGCCATTTGGTCACCGTCAAAGTCGGCGTTAAATCCCGCACAGACCAACGGGTGCAAACGAATTGCCTTGCCTTCGATTAAAACGGGTTCAAATGCCAAAAGTGACAAACGGTGCAATGTCGGCGCACGATTTAACAAAACGGGATGTTCATGGATAACCTTTTCCAAAATATCCCACACAACCGGTTCGCCGTTTTCAACCATTTTGCGTGCGGTCTTTAATGTATTGGCGAAATCACCCGCCATCAACCGTGCAAACACAAATGGTTTGAATAATTCCAATGCCATCGCCTTGGGCAAGCCAACCTGATGCATCTTTAACGATGGGCCGGACACAATCACACTGCGCCCAGAATAATCCACACGTTTACCAAGCATGTGCATACGGAAACGACCGGATTTACCGTGTAACGCACCCGACAATGATTTAAGCGGACGACGATTTTGTGAAACCATCGGACGCGCCTTGTGTTCATTGTCAAACAATGAATCGACCGCTTCTTGCAACATACGCTTTTCATTACGAACGATGATTTCAGGCGCATGCATTTCCATAAACCGTTTCAAACGGTTATTGCGGATAATCACACGACGATACAAATCGTTCAAGTCAGATGCCGCAACATGTCCCGCATCCAATGTGACAAGCGGTCGCATATCCGGCGGAATAACCGGAATAATATCCGGCAACATCCATTGTGGTTCGGTTTTGGAATCCAAGAACGCTTCGACCAACTTTAATTGTTTCATAATAGATTTGCGTTTCGCTTCGGATTTGGTTTCCGCCAATTCCGCACGCAGACGTGTTCTTTCGTCACCCATGTCAAGGTTTGCAATAATACTGCGCACACCTTCGGCACCGATACCAACGCGGAACGCATCCGGACCATATTCTTCGACCGCGGCGCGATATTCATCTTCGCTGATGACATCGTATTGTTTAAGGTTCGTAAGGCCCGGTTCAATAACGATGTATGCATCATACGATACAACCTGTTCCAATTTCTTTTGCGACAGGTTATTTAACAATGTTGCAATTTTACCTTCACGCAAGAACCATGTGTGTGCGACCGGCATTGCCAATTTGATATGGCCCATACGTTCACGACGAACAGACGAAGAACCAACCTCGACACCGCAACGTTCACAGATAACACCGCGGAATTTGATTCTTTTATATTTTCCGCACGCACATTCGTAATCTTTGACGGGTCCGAAAATCTTTTGACAGAACAATCCATCCGGTTCCGGTTTCAACGAATGATAATTGATGGTTTCGGGTTTTGTGACTTCGCCATGTGACCAAGAAAGAATTTCTTCTGGCGATGCAATTGTCACGCGCAACGCATCAAATTGTTCCCTTGTTTCAATTTGCCCAAATATCTTTTGCAACATATTTGCCATTTTTCTAAGCTCCTTACTTAGTGGTTAGTGGTCAGTGTTAGTGGTTAGAGATGGTTAGTATTTTTTTACTAACCACTAACCACTAGCACTAACACTTTAATCGATTTTCTTTGGCGTCATTGCCAGACCCAATCCACGCAATTCGCGAACGAACACGTTAAATGCCTCTGGGGTGCCGACTTGGATATCGTCACTGCCAGAAATGATGGATTCATACATCTTGTTACGTCCAACAATATCGTCCGACTTTACCGTAAGCATTTCACGCAGCAAGTGCGCGGCACCATGCGCCTCAAGTGCCCAAACCTCCATTTCACCCAAACGCTGACCACCCATGTGTGCCTTACCGGACAATGGCTGTTGCGTAACAAGCGAATAACTTGCGGTTGAACGCGCGTGAATCTTTTCGTCCACAAAGTGGTGCAATTTCAACATATACATCACACCAACGGTCACCGGACGTGCAAACTTTTCACCGGTCACACCGTCATACAATGTGAACTGACCTGTTTCAGGTAAATTCGCCAATTTCAACATGCGACGAATATCTTCGGCGTTCGCACCATCGAATGTCGGGGTTGCCATTGGCACACCGTCACGCAACAACGCGGCGTTGGCACGAACATCAGTATCGGTCATCTTGGCCAATTTTTCCGCCATGTCTTTGCCGTAAATCTTGCCCATGACCGCACGCAAATCGTCCGTCACCGCACGTTTTTGTTTAACCGCATCCAACACGGCACCGATTTGTTCGCCAAGTGTGCGCGCCGCCATACCAAGGTGTGTTTCCAAAATTTGGCCAAAATTCATACGACTTGGCACGCCAAGTGGATTCAACACAAGGTCAACCGGTGTTCCGTCTTCCATATGTGGCATATCTTCGATTGGAACAACGCGTGAAACAATACCCTTGTTCCCGTGACGTCCCGCCATTTTGTCGCCCGGTTGTAATTTCATTTTATGCGCGATGTAAACCTTAACCTCTTTCAAAACACCGGCGTTCAATGAATTGCTTTCCGTTGCCTTTTCGATTTCACGGTCGGCATTTTCGTTCAACTGTTTCAGTGTCAATATGTGCACATCACGAATTTCTTCGATTTTTGCCTGGGCCTCTTTATCGGAAATAACCATCTTTTTAAAGTCCGACGGTTTAATGGCATCGAACACTTCCTGATTCAATTTTTTACCGATAAACGGTTTCAAAGTGCCCGTACCAGATTCAATCGTATGACCTTCGGCAATTTGGAAGATTTGATCGGCGAAACCTTTTTCCATGATTTGAACTTCTTCATCGCGGTCTTTATTAATTTTCGCGATTTTTTCCAATTCAATCATTTGGGTACGTTCGTCTTTCTTAACACCGTGACGCGTCAAAATATTCACACCGATAACGGTTCCTTCTTCGTTCGGACCGACGCGCAGTGATGTATCTTTGACATTTAACGCCTTTTCACCAAAGATGTTGCGCAGCAACGCTTCTTCGGGGGTAAGCAATGTTTCAGATTTCGGCGACACATGGCCAACCAAAATATCACCCTGTTTTACGCGCGCACCGATATAGATAATACCGGATTCGTCCAAATTCTTTAATGCTTCTTCGCTAACATTTGGAATATCACGCGTCAAACTTTCAGGTCCCAATTGTGTATCGCGAACCTTGATTTCTTTTTCCACAATTTTGACAGATGTGAAAACGTCATCACGCGAAATACGTTCAGAAATCACAATAGAATCTTCATAGTTATATCCGCGCCATGGCACAAATGCAACCAAGACGTTGCGACCCAACGCCAATTCGCCATAGTTCATTGACGAACCATCCGCGATGATGTCGCCCGCAGATATACGGTCACCCGCATGCACCAATGGTTTTTGATGTAAAATTGTGTCGTTGTTCGAACGTTCGTATTTTTCCAGGTTGTAAATGTCCACACCCGTCACGACGTTGCGGCTGTTCATACATTTTACAACGATACGATTTGCGTCCGCTGATTCAACGATACCACTGTGTTTTGCAACCTTGCCCGTACGGGAATCACGTGCAACCTCACGTTCAATGCCCGTTCCAACAAGTGGTGTTTGCACACGCATCAATGGCACGGCCTGGCGCTGCATGTTTGAACCCATGAGTGCCCGGTTCGCGTCGTCGTTTTCAACGAATGGAATAAGTCCCGTTGAAATGGACACAACCTGGCGCGGTTCAACGTCAATCAGGTCAATTTCATCACGTGGAACACGGGTAAATTCACCATCAACACGCGCTGTCACCATTTCTTCGGTTAAAACGCCCTTGTCATTTGTTGGGGTATTACCCTGGGCGATTTTGTGACCCAACTCTTCGTCCGCGGTAAGGTAGACCATTTTATCGGTAATTTTGCTGTTTTCGACAACATAGTACGGCGTTTCGATAAATCCGTATGGATTCACCCGTGCATAAGACGCAAGGTGGTTTATCAAACCAATGTTTGCACCTTCGGGGGTGTTAATTGGGCACAGACGACCATAGTGTGTTGGATGGACGTCGCGGACATCGATACCTGCACGTTCACGATTTAATCCACCCGGCCCCAATGCCGATATACGACGTTTGTGTTCCAATTCCGAAAGTGGGTTGTACGCATCCATAAATTGCGACAACTGGCTGGTTCCTAAAAATTCCGCGACCAATGACATCAAAGGGTTTACATTCACGACATCTTGGGGTTGCATTGTTGCAATGTTCGGCGAAGATAACGCTTCGCGGACAAGGCGTTCAATACGAACCATACCGGTACGGAAATTTTGTTCCAACAATTCACCAACCGTGCGAACACGACGATTGGAAAGGTTATCAATATCGTCAATCGTGTCTTTGTGGTCAATGATGTTGGTCAATGTTTTCAACACCGCAAGGAAGTCGTTCTTGGTAAGCAAACGTTCGTCTTCGGGCTTTTTTCCGGAATCGATTTTCAAACGTTTGTTCATTTTGAAACGACCAACCGCCGATAGGTCATAATATGCCGGTTCAAAACCTTGGCGCATGAACAGGTTGATTGCCGCCTCTAACGTTGGACGTTCGCCCGGACGGATGATGTTATAAATTTCAATCAACGCATCTTCACGATTTGCCGTTTTATCCGCAACAAGTGTATTACGCATATGTGCGGTTATTGTCGTGTTATCAATCGAAATAAGCGATATTTCTTTGACACCCAATTTTTCAATATCTGCCAAAACTTCTTCGGTGATTTCGGTGCCCGATGGATAAATAACTTCGTCCGCCGATGTAATCGGGTCGAACAAGTATTCCCCAACCAGCGCATCCGGCAAAATACCGAATTGTTTTGACGCGGTCATAATTTTGCTTAAACGTTTTGCGTTCAAACGGTCGCCCTTGGCCGCCAATTCTTTTTTATCCTTGGGGTTCAACAAATCGTAATTCAAACGATATTTATCCAAACCTTCGAACACAGATGTGTCGCCGACCCACAATTTGCCATTGTTTTTAAGTGGAATTCGTTTATAGAACACCGACAAAATTTCGGTATCCGACATTCCGCGAATTGTTGGTTTGCGGGGTTCGGCAATCCATTTCTTTTCGTCTTCGGCACACGGCAGGCAACGCAACAAAACCGTCGCGGGAACTTTACGACGACGGTCGATACGAACATAAATTATGCCCTTGGATTCTTCGAAATCAATCCAAGACCCGTGTTCCGGAATTATGCGCGCGGTATATGTAATAGGATTGCCCGCGACCTTGGCCTCTTTGGTAGTGGCAAAGACGACACCTTGGGTGCGATGCATCTGCGAAACGATGACACGTTCGACACCGGATGCGATAAAACTGCCCCGTTCGGTCATAAGTGGCACTTCGCCCATGAATATTTCTTGTTCTTTGATATCACGCAAAGACTTTTTCCCGTCTTCGGCGACATCCCACAAAATCAGTTTTAATTTCAGTTTTAACTTGCTTGAATACGTCATTTTCCGCGCAAGGCATTCTTTGACGTTATATGCCGGTTTTTCCAAATTGTATTCCACGAATTCCAATTCGGCGGCCCCCGCATAATCCTTGATTGGGAACATAGAAGTAAATACACTTTGCAACCCTTTGTTCTTGCGATTTTGGGGTGCGACATCGCCCTGCAAAAATTCTTTGTAGGAATTGTATTGAATTTCTATCAAATCAGGAAGCGGAGTTTGCAAAAAACTTTTACCAAAAGATTTTCTTAATTTTTGGATAACTGCCATGGGTTTCAATCCTTTTTTTTGTGCATCTTGCAAACGAAACTATTACATATACCTTTTTCCGCCCATTGCCCGCACAGACATTTTTATCCGTGCGGGCATGGACACTGTTTTTTGAACCATTGGGTTCGGGTTGATGAATTATTTCAATTCAACCTTGGCGCCTGCGGCCTCTATCGATGCCTTCATCTTTTCGGCTTCGTCTTTGGCAACGGCTTCTTTCACCGTCTTTGGTGCAGATTCAACCAATGCCTTGGCATCGCCAAGTCCAAGACCCGTGATTTCTTTCACGGCCTTGATAACCGCCAATTTGTTTGCACCGACATCGGTCAAAACAACGTCGAATTCAGATTTTTCTTCGGCGGCTGGGCCGGCGGCCGGACCGGCGGCAACTGCGACCGCGGCGGCGGCACTAACGCCCCATGTTTCTTCCAACGCTTTGGAAAGTTCTACGGCTTCCAAAACGGTCAATTTTGACAATTCTTCAACTAATTTTTGAATGTCTGCCATTTTTTTGCTCCTTAAGATTTCTTACTGGAAAGTTATTCCAATAATTATTGATTCTTTTTTCCATACTCTGCGGAAACGCGTGCAAGGCGCGACCCCGGTTCAACCAAGATACGCGCAATTGTGCCACGAATTTCAAGCAGCGACGGAAGCTTGGATAATTGCACAATATCGTCCACACCCAAAACGCCGGCATCCATTTTACCACCAACGATGGTAAGGTTTGGATGTTCTTCGGCGAATTTAACCAAAACCTTGGTCACGGCCAATCCGTCGGTTGCAACGGCAACGGCGGTCGGACGTTTCATAAGTTCGGATACGGGTTCGAAATCGGTATCTTTCAACGCCAATTTCATAAGGCGATTTTTCACAACCTTAAACACGGAAACAAGTGGACGCAATTCATTACGCAACCCTTCGAATTCCCGAACACTAAGGCCATGATTTTCGACGACGAAAACGCCGTTCGCCTGCCCTAAGGACGATTGCAACGCAGAAATCAAGTTTGACTTTTCTTCGCGTTTCATCTTTCTTACCCTTACTTCTGGTTCGATTGAAAATCGCACGAACCAATTCAACTTTCCATCCGGGTTTCCCCGGGATGGGACCACTTCCTGTCCCAAAGAAATTTTCTTTGTCTATGATGGGAATTAAGCGTTACCGCACCATCAGTCTTGGACAGAAATCTTTTGTTTGCGGCGTGGTGCACCCGCACCAAACCGCAATAATTATTTTGCATCGATATGCAGGCCCGGACCTTGGGTTGTTGAAACCGCAATTCCAACAATATATTGACCCTTGACCGATGCCGGTTTAACCTTTTTCAATTGTTCAACCAACGCATTTGCGTTTTCGACCAATTTATCGGTTGCAAACGACATTTTGCCGATACCCGCATGGATAATACCATTCTTTTCGGCGCGATATTCGATTTGCCCGGCCTTGGCATTCGCCACCGCCGTTGCGACATCATTCGTCACCGTTCCAAGTTTCGGATTGGGCATCAAACCCTTGGGACCCAAGACGCGCGCGACCTTTGACATTTTCGGCATCATTTCCGGTGTTGCGATAACACGGTCGAAATTGATTTCACCGGCGGCAACTTTTTCAATTAAATCTTCGCCACCAATGACATCGGCCCCCGCCTTTTTCGCATCATCTTGCTTGTCATTTGTGAAAACGGCAACACGCACCTTTTTACCCGTACCATTTGGCAATGACAACATACCACGGATATTTTGGTCGGCCTTGGTCACATCAATGGCCAGACGCACGGCGATTTCCAAACTTTCATCGAATTTTTTCGAACAATACTTCCGCAACGCTTCAATCGCATCGGCGAAAGAATATGTTTTTGCGGTATCCAATTCAGCCCACGTTTTTTGTCTTTTTGTAATTCTCATGGCTTAATCCTCCACCTTGACGCCCATTGAACGGCACTGACCCGCAACGATATTCATTGCAGATTCAATGGTAGAGCAATTCAAATCCGGCATTTTGTTTTCCGCGATTTCTTTGATTTGCGCCTTGGTAATGGTGCCAACAAAATCACGGCCCGGTTTATGAGAACCGATTTTCAATTTCAACGCCTTTTTGATATAATACGAAACCGGTGGCAATTTCATAATGAATTCGAAACTGCGGTCCGTATAAACGGTGATAATGCACGGAATCGGCATACCCGGTTCTTTGTCAGACGTTTTATCGTTAAATTGTTTGCAGAATTCGGCGATATTCACACCCGCCGCACCCAACGCCGGCCCGATTGGTGGCGCAGGATTTGCCTGTTTTGCGGGGACGACCAGTTTAACAATCCCCTTTAGTTCTTTTTTTGCCATTTTTCATCCTTTTTGTTTTTGGATTCGTGGTTCGATGTGGCGCACCCACCACGATTTGTTTTTTTGCGCGCCTTGCACACGCCCGCCGATTTTACAAAACCGGTTAAACCCGTTCGACCTGTTCGAAATCAAGCGCAACACTTGTTTCACGGCCAAAGACCAAAATGTTCACGGTCATTTTTTGTTTTACATTGTCAACTTCGGATATAACACCGTTAAAGTTCGCAAAAGGCCCATCGATAACATGGACTTCTTGGCCGACATCGTATGTGATATCATCGGGAACGGTGCTGCCCTCTTCGACCTGTTTAATAAGGCGACGCGCTTCTTCTTCACTAACCGCGATTGGTTTTTGCCGCGCCCCCAGGAACATAATTACATGTGGTAACAATTTCACCAACGAAAATGTTTCGTTGTTCATAATCATTTGCACAACGATATAGCCCGGAAAGAATTTCTTATCAACCTTGACACGTTTACCGCCCTTGATTTCGGTGATTTCGCGCGTTGGCACCATAATTTCACCAAAATACGCATTAAGGCGGCGTTTATCAATTTGTTCGCGCATACCGCGTGCGACCTTGTCTTCGCAACCAGTATGAACATTTACAACAAACCATTGCATTTTATCATCCATTATGCATTCCCCTTGGCAAATCGTTTTAGAAAATCCACCCAACCAGTGCGTTTAAAATACTGTCCACCACAAAAAAGAATAACGCCGCAAGTGCAGAAAACACAATAATCATGATTGTTGCACGCACGACATCCGCCCGGGTTGGCCATGTAATTTTGAACCATTCGGCCCGCACCCCACGTATAAATTCCATTATTTTTTTCATAAGACGCACCAGTACCCTTTGTTTTATCGCAATGTCCACCCGTTTTTTTATGGCAGGGGCAGAAGGAATCGAACCCTCATCCGCGGTTTTGGAGACCGATGTTCTACCATTGAACCATGCCCCTTTGTGCCCGAAATACGCCACTTTGGTCCGAAAGCATTCCGATATTCCGCGATAGGTTAGCAACAAAATCACGAAAAATCAAGTGGAAATATTATAAATATTTTTCGGTTTTTATGCAAGTGGAAAAGTGTTATGTTAGTAAAAACGGTTGCATCTGCAACCGTTTATTCCAAATTTCTGTTTTATGTGAAATCATACACAATTTTTTATGACCAAGATTAAGGGCGAAATTATGAACGTCCACTCGGTTCTGCTTCGCATGTTCCGCTTCTACCACACGAATAACCGGCGCAACAATCGGTATCCAAAGAACAGCTCCGCGGGTTTGAGCATACCTCCACATCAAAACCACTTGAATTGGCGTTACTTGTAATTTGCCACAACCAACAATTTGCGGCCGTTTCACCGGTTGTACCCGGTCTGTATTCGACGCATGTTTTCGTAAATGTGTTTTCCATCACCGCACCGATTGTTGCGATTTGTATATTCGTTGCGGCATTATTTGTGTATGTGGCACCGGCCTCGAAAATCTTGCGTTCGCCAACGACACCGACCGAAGATGTTTTGGTCACCAATGCGGTTCCCTTGACATCTGTGGCGGTCCAATCAGATATGGTTGTATCAGTTGTTGCCGTGTTTGATGAACGATATTTACCAGCGATCGGTATTCTATTTTGTCGCGCATTTACCGCGTCATATACCGCCGCCGTATTTGGTACCGTGTCGGCATCGTTTGTTATCCTGGTTGCAATTTCCTTGGACCCAGTAAAACCCGGCGTTGCACCATACGTGACAAGGTTGCCATTGGGACCGGATAATTTGGTTTGTTTTCCCCCTATCAGTTGATACAACGAATACGATTCTTCCATTAACACCTCGAACGTTGGGACAAATGTTTGGAAATACCCACTTCTGTTTAGATTCATCGCCGGTGTATCCCCTGTTCTTATCATATCGGCAATTCTGTAAAGATCTACTACTGAGTTAACACCGTAATAACCCGCGACAGCTTGCCATTCTCTGGTGGTTTCATGGGTTTGTAGTAATCCATCCAATGCATACGCCAATTCATCCATACTTGGGGCAACATCAGTATGCCGATTCAAGAAACTGCTAGCAGCGGTGTTTCCAGCCAGGGCAAGTGATGGCAACCAGAACAATTGGGTTCCGTCGTCAAGATAACGTTCGCCGGTATATAAGATTTGATCTGGAATAATAATACTTGAATTTACAATATCCGAACTTGTTTCCTGATAATTTATGATTCGATCGTCAATTGACCCCCCAACCGCGTCATAAAGACCCGCAAGCGAATTCGCCAACGTATCCATTGTTGGAACATTTTGTCTACTGGACCACGCGTCTAAAACTTGGAAAGCCCAGTTGTTACCACTTACCGCACCCGGAATACGGTACAAATTTGCGGTACCGGATGTTGTTGCCCATGACGGTGCACCACTATAATCACTTGCATAAGTATCCGTTCGTCCTGTATTCAATATTTTGTTCAAATCGTATTTTTCACTTAATTTGGTATTTAAAAGTTTCGATGACGGAACGGTGGAATCGTTGCCGGTTGTCAAAGACGACGTGTCCAATGTCAAATATCCAACTTCGCCGGCGGTTCCACCATATGCCGGTTTTACCACAATTTGTGTTTTACCACTAACGGTCGAAGGTTGAATTATCGGCTGTTTGGTGTCAAGTGCATTTTCGACATATTCAACCGACGGCAAAGAATCCCCATTTGTTAAATTCCCATTTGTATATACCGGCACATCCACAATCGCGGTTTCGGTAAATTGTTGAACACCGGTTTGCGGATTGGTTCCATTATATGTCACAACCGTGCCGGTCGTCCCCGTCGGCAATGCATTATTCGTGATTTTAGAGTTCAATTCACCATACACATCTTTTAGCAATTCCAGTGACACCAACGCGCCCTTGATATAGTTTTGATTTGCGGTGCTATTTGTACCAAATGTTCCACTTGTAAAGGTGGCAAGGTCCGTCGCTGTTCCATTAACATAATTTATA
>JAZKZR010000009.1:0-29000 GCA_045612805.1 Candidatus Enterousia sp. | reverse complement strand
ACACATTCCCCAAAGTTTTTTTATCTTGATGTTTTTCCCATAAATTATTATTTTTTTATTATTTTTAAAAAAGAAAAAAACAACATTATATAGTTTTTACAAGGACTTATACGATTTTTTAGTTTGGGTTTTTGACAGAATCTTGATTAAAACAGCAACAAATTGTCATAAAAACCTAGTACGATTTACTGAACAAGCATAGGTGAAAATCTAGTCCTTCGCGTAAAGGCCAATGAAAGAATAATATAAACACAGATTGGGATAAGGGTATAGACGGGTCCAGCATATACCATACGGATACCCCCAGTCCCGATATACCTAGCCGGAGCAGACATATGGCATACAGGAATACCCGCTGCAAAATCATAAAATAAATTACACAGGGTATTTATCAAGAATGTTCTGTATATTCTTCCCAACAGTAAGCAAATCAAGGATATTACGAGTTCGAGAAACGCTAAGACACTCCAACCAAAAATTCAACCGGCTCTGCCGGTTTAATTTTTGGTCTGCGCACGGATCGGTGCGAGCCCGTCGGGCGCAGCACCAATACGCAGATGAACAATTAGCAACCGTGCAAAAACGGATATTTTTAATAGAGTTTTTGCCCAGCGGTTGGTTATTGTTTATCAAGGTCCCGTGCGCATTCCAGAGAGCAAAACAAAAATACTTTTATTTGTTAAATTTTACATTATTTGAACGACCGGAACAGTCTTTAACACATCTTTTTTTGTATAATACCGATACGTTCCAATTTGCTTAAAACACTTACCAGATGGCAGTTTGATTACTTGATCATCATAATAAGTCTTACCATCGTTATCTATCAATAAATACACAGCAGACGAAAAATCATCCTTTATCATTGTTAAAGCTACCCCTGTTTCTAAAACCTGAAAAACTTTCAAACTTGACTTACTAATCAAACACTCACCAGGTTGTTCAAACATGGTTAAGCCCGACATACTACCATTTGAAACATTAGACATAATAACAGCAAACAATATCGTTAAGATAATACCTGTAATTATTCCAAGCATAAAAACCCATATCTTTTTCATTTTACATCCTTTTTGCTATATTTGTACTCTAAAAGATAATATATTCTTTTTCAACACTAATCTAGCACCCTATCCTTGCCTAACATATCTTTAACCTTATCAACATGTTCGGTTTGTGTATCTGTATTATTACCATTATCAACTGCAGATTTTAAGATTTTCATTACCTCTCTTTTGTCTGTGTATTTGGCATCATCATTATCAAAAATCATATCCAAAACATCTTCTAATCTGTGCGGTTTTATTACGAAAGCTCCTTTTGGAATAAAACTAATATCTCTTAATTCACTATTACCATAAAAAACTATTACAGAATAAAACGGCAAATCAGCAAATTGTTTTGACTGTTTTTGTAATACCTTAATATGCGATTCGTTTTGTAACACAGGATTATAAAAACGATAAGTGTGTTTTTCACGATTATATTTATCATAAAACCCCTGTGTCCATTTCATATCTTTGCCACGCCCAAAAATCCACCCAGAATAATCTTTTACCTCAAACACTATCAAACCAACCTTTGTTGCAACAACAATGTCCACTTGAGAAAAACCATATTTCCCATTTTTAACATACAAATCATGAAAAATAGCTTTCGGCGAAATTCCATAATCAAGCAAAGAACTTATTAACTTCCGTTCAGACCAAGTTCCTCTTTCTTCAGATGTTATTTCATCCAACCTTTCATCGTGTCTTTTATGCAAAAAAACTCTCGTGGAATTTTTAGCAGAATAGTTACGAACAGATTTAACAACTAAACCGAAGAATCCTAAAAAAATTAAAAAAGCAACCAATATGTCCATGGAATGGACTATAACAAAAACCTCAAGAAACACAAACCTTTTTTCGCCCCCCCGATCAATAATAAATATCAATCGGCACTTGGTGGCCTTTGCAGAAATCCATAAAGAAATTCACAAATGCACCAACCTTTGGCGATTCTGCGATTTCCGTCCGACAAATACACTGTGTTTCCATTTCATATTCAAAATCCAAGTTATCCAAACAGACTAATTTTTCACTGCTTTCTTGGAACCACGACGGCAAAACAGTAATACCGTCACCATCGCTAACCAACCGATATATCAACGCCAACGAATCCGATGTAGTATTCAAATGCTTTGCACGTTTTATAATACTTTGGCATTCCGGCAAATTCATATACCGAATCACCATACACAAATTATGATTTTCCAATAAATCATTTATATTTTTTGGTGTTCCATGTTCGACCAGATATTTTTTACTGGTATAAAATTTCAAATGAGTTTTGAATTTGAACAAAACCGTTCCATGAACATTTGGATGCAACTTTGGTTTAATAATCAAAATATCCATAGTTGATACGTCCGGTTCGCGCCGCATCAGTAATTCAAGGCGAATCTTTGGATATTTACCATAAAATTCAGACAGATCTTTCAGAATAAAACTTCCGAACAAACCTTCTTCGGTCCACACAGACATAGACCCCGACAGTGCGTCCATATCCACGAAATTTTCAGAAATTTTGTTAAGTTCTTCTTCTATTGCACATATATCATTGTATATAAGTTGCGCAGAATTTGTTGGTAAACTGCCACTCGCGCCCCTGTTGATAAGTTTAGTATGAAACCTATGCTCTAAATTCCGAATCATTTGCGACAGATTGGAATTTTTAATACCGTTTTCCCCTGCGGCGATTTGAATACTGCCCTTATCAACAACCTCTTTCAGTGCCAATAATTCTTTCAATAAAATTATTTTTGTTTTTAATGTAGACATAAATGTATCCTACACGACAAAAAACCTTTGTAAACAAAAATATTTTATTCACCGATACATTTTATAAAATCTGCGATAGTTTTTCCGGTGGAATTTAATATCTTGGCAATACTGTTTGTCGACGGCCACCGTGGTTGCCCATATTTCGACCAACGCTTGCTCTTGTTAAATGTGGTTGCATCTAATCCTGAAAATTTCGCCAACCCCGAACAGGACATGTTATGCTGAAAAGCGAAATTATCAATTGCTTGCCATATATCTTGATGAGTCATGGTAATCTCCTTTTGTTTGTTAACCATGCACACATTATATTCATTCCCAGGAAAATTTAGGTTATCCTATTTTTATGCATCGGATACCCCAAAAAAGGACACCCCGACACAAAAAATTTTATATAAATCACCTAAAAACAAACAGATACATGGGACACAAGCATATTTTTTTATTATGCAAAAAATCACAACACACAAAAACCGCCGCACCCGTTGATTTTCCTAGGGTTTTTGTCTTTTTTGTATAAAAGAAAATTTTTATCATAGGAAAAAATATCACCCACAAAAAAATCATATTTTTGATATAAAAAACACCCATCACCGAATCGATTTTATCAAAATCACTTGCGATTTTGCACACCGAATCGTAAAATTATCACAAAGATTACGGGGGCAAAAAATGCAAAATACAGACAACATAATTGCGAACGAAAAAATCGATGCACGCAAACTTAGGCGCGCAAAAAAAATCATCACCGAATTATACGACGAATTGCCAAACTATATCGCACGCGGGCACGGGCCGTTCTTAGCCGCGATTTATGACGCGGACGGCAATCAAATTGTGCGTGCCGCAAACAGTGTGGTTTCCATGAATTGCAGTCACAACCACGCCGAAATGAACGCCATACGCGACGCCGAAGAATTACTGCACACATACGATTTATCGGAACATAACCTGTCGCTGTATGTGACGGCGGAACCGTGCATTATGTGTTTGGGCGGTATTATGTGGTCCGGCATTCGGGAAGTATATTTTGGCATCACATCCAGGGCCGTCGAATCTATAACCGGATTTGATGAAGGTTTCAAACCAAATTGGTTGGACGAATTCAAACGCCGGAATATCACCGTATACGGCAATATCGAACCCGAACACGGCGAATCGGTCCTGCGCGATTACATGACCCAAAACCGAATCGTTTACAAACCCAAAAGGGATTAATATCAACAAAAAACACCTGGCCAAAAGCACCAGGTGTTAAAACATATCATGGTACACTATTTTAATATGCCATATTCGACAAAGTGTAATACAAATACACACTAAGCAATATCGTGCACACCACCGCAAGAATCGCGAATACGTTCTTGTGTGACGGCGCCATCGCACGCATCACGAAAAATTCAAAAATTGTTGTTAGTGTATATGGCACCACCATAATGGTCCACCAACTTGCGCCGACGCCAAAAATCTTGTAATACGCATACGGCACAAAGAACCACACCGCAACCCACATCGGCACCAACAAAACCCAACGAACAATATCAAAAGCATTTGTATTTGCATCCGAAGACATATTTAACTCCTTTTTACGGAATTATATCATAAAACACGCCTGTTTCCAAACATTTTCTATTTCGTTGCATTATACGACATTTCTATCAACTTTTTAACATTACCAATCGGCACGGTTCCATCCATCAAAACCGTCACCCAATTATTTTTGTTCATATGATACGCCGGTAAAATCCCCGGCACCCCGCGCAAGAATTCCGCGTTATCTGTTTTAACATTTATAATATCAACATCACCGTCACCCGAAATTTTCAAAACACCACGCGAAAGCGTTGCGCATAATGCAAACCATTTATTATTATCCGCATGCCGAAAAACGCAAAACGTCGGATATCGCCGCCAAAGGTATTCCGGTTTTACGCCATATTTTTTATGTATGAAATCTATCGCACTTTGCAAAATCATCACTATCATTTTAACGGTTCACGACATTCGTTTGGATTCCCTTTTTCACAGCATGCAAACTTTAAATGTTCAACTTGCTTAAACACTTCGCCGCCACAACATCCATACTGATTCGGTTTTTCACCATCGTCACACAAACCTTTGGAACGATTTTCTTCTATTCGCGCTTGAAGTGCGGCTTCGGCGGCGGCCTCTTCTGCGGCTATTTCTTCCGGTGTTTTTTCCGGCACTGGTGGCTCCGTGGATACCGATACTTCGGGAACTTCGATTTCCACAACCGGGTTCACGTTACGATAGTTATGTACCGGTCGGCGCGCCGCACGCGGTGCACATTGATTACGTTGCCGCGACAGCATATATTCCAAATCCGCCTTTAATTCCGGATATGCCTTTACATCCGCCTGCAATTCCGAAACACGCGTATTTATTTCATCACACGATAACCTATCCGCAACAGCGCGTGGCGCAGGTACATCGACAATTTCTGGTTCGACATTTTCAACCACAACCTGCCCCATATCATCCGCCACAACCGCCGTTTCGGTCAATTCTTCGTCAATCAATTCTTGCACATCATCAAAAACCCCGTAATCTTCATAATCCGCATATTCAACCGCGGCGGGGTCTCCATTAGATTCTTCTTCGGCACGCACCGCCGGTACCGCCACAAAAAACGACAAGAACGCAAAGATTCCGATTGTCTTTATATTCATATTATTTCCTTTCTTATTCTTCTATGACCTTTTGCAATTCCATTATGAAATCGATTCCCGGGTCCAGCATTTTTTCAACCTTGTTCAAATACCGGCGCGCTTCATTTTGCATCTGTAATTTTTTATATGTATTTATTGTGGAACGCACTTCACGCGGATTTATGTCACTTGCGTTTATGCGAACACCATCCGCAATCTGCAATTCATCAAGCGCGTTTTTACGATAACGTTCGATATTTTCCGGGCAACCATCTTCGGCAAGTTTCGAATAAACTTCGGCATTATTCAAATGGCATTCTGAAACATATTGGTTTGTATCGCACCCCGAAATAATTCGGCGACTAAGTGCACTTTCAATTTCACGACACGGCCGTTCCACCGATTCGTTGTTTTTCTTTTCAACACCCGCAAGTGCATCCATATATATGCGTTCATTTGCCGCCATTTCCGAAAAATAATCGCGATTTTCTAAACATCCCGTATTAAACAGCCGTTTATAAACCAACATATTATTTTGGTGTGCGGTAAATGCACCAGGGTGCGTATCATCTATGTTCCGTGCAAGACGCGTTTTCAAAACTTTTTCATTTATTTCACACGGCTTTTGCGGTTCCGGGTCAGACAAATCAACAACCGCATCCGGTTCTTTTGATTCCGTCTTTACGGCGGAATCCGGCGTATTGGTCAATTTATGTCCCAATGGATAAAGCCCCGTCATAACCCCGCAACCAAATATACCAAACAACAAAACCCATGCCCAAAACTTTTGTTTACGTGAACAGATATAGCAATTTTCACAATTTGTATTTTTGATGTCTTTCATTTTTCTCTCTCCTTTTTTTTATTTAACTATTCCATTTTTGATTGTTATGCGCCGGTCCGCACGATTAGCAAGTGACATATCATGCGTGACAAATAACATTGCCATTTTATTTTTACGCACCAAATCCAACAAGAGTTCAAAAACCGCAATCGCATGATTCGGATCCAAACTGCCCGTTGGTTCGTCCGCCAACAATATATCGGGATTATTGGCAAGTGCGCGCGCCACCGCGGTTCGCTGTTGTTCGCCGCCCGACATTTGCCCCGGCAAATGTGACGCACGATGCGCAACATTTGCGGCCTTTAATAAATTTTTGGCCCGCGCCATGGCGATATCCGTATCAACCCCATTGGCAAGCATCGGCAGCATAACATTTTCAATCGCCGTAAAATCAGACAATAAATTATGCCGCTGATACACAAATCCCATTTTCCGCCGCCGCACCATTGTCCGCATTTCATCACTCATTTTATGCACCGGCGTTCCCGACACAACAATACTGCCCCCCGACGGTTTATCCAACAACCCAACACATTGCAACAATGTGGATTTTCCACTGCCCGATGGCCCGACAAGTGCAACAATTTCACCACGGTGCAAATCAAACCCACCACCGGTTAGAATATGCAACGGTTGTCCACCTTCGATAAATGTCTTTTTTATATCACGCACCGAAAGGACGACTTCGCCCTTTTTCACCCGTGATAAAGAATTTAATATCGACGCCATTTAATTCTCTCTATTCATTCCTTAAAACCTCTACTGGGTCTGTGTTTGCCGCCTTCCATGCCGGATATATCGTCGCCAAAAACGCAAGTGCAATCGCAATCAACGCAATTCCCAAAACACTTGCAAATTCCACACGCGACGGCAATTCCGACAAATAATACAATTCCGCCGGAAACAGGTCGCGCCCCGTCATCCATTGAAAGAATCGCCGTATCGGTTCGATATAAATCGCAACCACCACACCCAAAATCGTTCCAAACACCGCACCGATAACACCAATGCTTGTTCCCGACAAAATAAATATGCGCATCATCGAACGCCGTGAAACACCAAACGTCCGCAACACCGCGATATCTTTGGATTTATCTTTGACCAGCATAACCAACGACGAAACTATATTAAACGCTGCGACAATAACAATCAACATCAAAATTAAAAACATAACATTAGATTCAACTTGCAACGCGCCAACAAAGCCCCGATTCAAATCGCGCCAATCACGAACGATATATCCGTCCGGCAACACATCAATCAACGCATCACGCACAACATCGGTATCATCGGGATTTCGCAAGAATAAATCAATATGCGTCACCGCGTCACCCAAATTCAAATACTTTTGCGCGGTCACCAATGGCATAAATATATACCCTGAATCATATTCATACATTCCCATAAAGAACGATGTTTGCACCGGGTACGACATAATCCGTGGCATTGTTCCAAACGGCGTTGGCGTCGCATTATCGGCGGAAACAAGTGAAACACTTTCGCCCATATGCACACCCAAATTCCGCGAAAGTGTTGACCCGATTATAAGTTCACCGTCGCGAATATCGGCCAAATCGCGCCCATACATACGCACGCCACTGTTGGTTTTGGTCATCAAATCATCCATACGAATACCGCGCACCATCGCACCAGAATTTTTTCCGTTCGCGGTCACCATAACCTGGCCTTCGGCAATTGGCACAATGGCGGATACGTCGCGCGCCACCGTTTTATTTTCCATCATTTTTTCGGCCAAGAAATCATAGTCCGCAATCGCGCCATCTTGGTGATAAACAACAACATGACCGTTCATACCAACAATCCGCGCAAGCAATGTATCATGAAAACCGCCCATAACCGACATCACAACAATAAGTGTTGCAACACCCAACATAATTCCCAAAAGTGACACCCACGACACAACCGAACCAAACCCACGCCGCCGCGCCGCCAAATATCTAAATGCAATTTTTCGTTCCAGTTTCGTAAACATATCTTTATTCCTTTAACCAATCACGCAACGCATCACCAACGAGTGGCGCATCATCCGGAACATCCGCCGGATTCACAATCGAAACAATTCGCGGTGACATAAATACAACCAATTCTGCAAACGGACTTATCAATGTTTCCGGCGTTGTCACAAAAGAATGTGTCGGAATACCAACAATCACATAGTTATCACCAACACTGGACGGAATTGTGAACGATGAAAGTTCACCATTACTGGTCCGCAGAACAATTTTTGCATCTATTTTATCTTTGCCACCAAAATCGCCATATTTTGCGGTCGCACCAACAATCAGGTCTGTTTCCAATCTTTCTTCTTTGCTGCATTGACCGATATCAAATCGTGATTGCCATCCATCAGGCACAACAAAATGCCCCTGGGATATTAAAACAACATTTGCCTGTTGCGCCAAAAATTCTTGCAAAGTTTTCGTATTTACCTCTGACCCAACAACCAACGCGCGTCCAACAACACCCGGCACAGACATCTTTATATTCTTTTCACCAAATGCCGGCAACATGTTCATCCAAATAATCGGATTATCGGTCCGCGGATAAACACGATACACATCCATATCCCACGCCATTACATATTTCTTTGACGCGATATCAGAAATAATACGTGCAACCTCACGCTCTGTCTGATAGTTCCCTTCGAACACAACAGTATTATCCCCCCAATCAACGATAACATTACGCACATCGGCACCATGCATCGCATCCAAAATCGCCATAACAATATCTTCATTTTTCGGCATTTTAATTAGCCACTTTCCACGACTAAACAATTTTAATTCACCAAGTTTTTCGTCATATGAATAATACGCACGCCCAAGATGAGTGATTAAATTCACCGCATCTGCCAAATTTCCACCAACAATCGACCCCGATATACGTTCATAAATCTGTTCTTGTTCGATAACGGCAATATCGGTCCCGGCAAGTAATTTATCCAATGTATCACGCACACCCTGCTTTCTAAAATCATAATTTGATACCGTCAAATCTGGCAACGGGTCACCAACATTCAAACGAACGATTTCAATTTTTTCATCCGGTACAACGGATACAACCTGTTGCGAATCCCAATTTACGGTACAACGCCGTGGCAATTCAACCGAAAACCGCCGTGCCGTATCGGTGGTAAGTGCCGCCTTTTTCGGGAAAATCGGCACCGAATTATCATCGATAACCAAATTATCAATAACCTGGGTGGTGTTATATTCAACCTCTTCTATATCATATGGGTCTTGAACCTCCATACACGCCGCAAGTGTGAACCCAAGACACAAAAAACATATCAATTTTTTCATACTGCATCCTTTATATATTCATCGCCCGTTCGAATTCTTCTAGTGACATTTCATATATCGGTTTTTGGGAACCGGTCACCCATTCTTTAACACCCGCCAACTGTTTTTTGAACATATTGATAACCGACACAACATCCGGTGCCACATCTTTTTTTGATTTTAGCAAACGTTCACCATATTCCACAACAAATTCTAATACATCGGCGGCAAAAAAACGCCCGACATATTTTTCCATTGGAATTCCGCCCTTGCTAACACATATCGCAGACATGGTCTTGGCCATTTGATTATAGAAATTTGCAAACTTTATAAAGTTCTGAACGGTTGTCGCCATCTCTTTTCTCCCGATATAGTTTTACACATTATAAAAACTATTGCCACAAAAACGCAATTAAATTATAATGTAAAATATGAAAATATTAAAAGTGATTTTATTACTGGGTTTATGTGCCTGCGCATCCCCCAACGGGGGCAGCATTGATGACGCAACAATCCTAAATTGGGAAAACGAATCTGTCACAATGGAACAATTTGTTCGTGACCACAAGGCGTGTTTGGGCATAACAAAGCCATCTTACCTGCCCCGGTCACGCATCGCAAAATTGCTTTCACCGAATCAGACCGTTCGTATGCCGGATTGGGACGGCCTTTGGGTCACATTCCAATCAAATGAATACAGGGATGTTGGTCAACGCGCCCTGCTTTCGGTACCACGCAACACAACATCGCGTTCGGTCGGTTCATATCGTAAATGTATGTTCAAACGCGGTTATCTACTCCGCGCAACATAAAAATTTGCCTCCAAAACTTTCATATCAAACAAAAATATGCTATAATATCCACCATGAAACGAAATCTTTGGTTTTGGCTGTATTTTATTGCCGCTATTTTGCTTAGCATTTATTTTGCAACCCGCATAGTTATGGCGCGTATGGGATACGGCTCAACCGCAATGATTCGGCATATATCTATATCCGCCGACACAAAAGATAAAGACCTTGGTGCTATTATCGCCGCGGCGGGAATTGCACCCGGTACACATTCGCACGCAATCAATCTTGAACTTGTAAACACACGAATCGCACAAACACCCGGCATCAAAGAATCCGCCGTTCGCAGATTGGCAAACGGTAATCTTGCAATACGCGTAAATCTTTACCGCGCGGTTGCTGGATGGACAGACGGAACATATTATTATCCAATCTCTGCGGATGGAACGATTGTAAAAAATCCGTCTGAAAGCCGCGGTGCCGGAACGGTTATATTCCGTGGCCGTGTTCCAAATGAAATCGGCGAAATTACCAAGGCGGCAAACAATCTTATCGGAACACTTGATTATTTGGAATGGATTGATGGCCGGCGGTGGAATTTGGTGACACTTGGTGGAATTACAATTATGTTGCCTGAAAATGACCCAATCGCCGCAATCGGAAACATTGTTGTTTTGGATAAAAAACACAATATCTTATCCAAGGACATAAAAGTAATTGATATGCGCGATGACGCAAGAATTTTGGTAAAATAAAAATGCATATGATTGATTCTTGTTTTTTGTGTCTTGATATCGGAACATGCGGTGTCCGTGGCGTTGCGCACCGCGTTAGAAACGCAATGATTGATAAATCTGCATACTATGCGGTTGATGATTTTGATACGGTTTTTGCACTAAAATCTGTGGCGGACGAACTTGAACGGCAAATGGGGACGCATTTCGACACGGCATACATAACCGGAAATTTTGGCAATTCATTTTTTAACATATCGACCAAAGAAACCGTTTGGAACGGTGAACATAAAATCACCCCATCGGATGTAAAATCACAAATTTCACAAATCGATAGACCCGACGGTTTTTATCCCATGCATATAATACCATTACGATATGATACGGGCAACACACACAACCTGCTTACCCCAATCGGACAAAGCGACACAAAACTTATATCAAAAATTTCTGCACTGTTTTTTGAAAACGAACGTATGCAAAAAATTTTAAGTTTGCTGCGACAATCGCACATACAACCATCGGCATTTTATGCACCGCAATTTTTGGCATCAAACGTGCTGCGCCAAAAGAAAAAAAATGTAATGTTTATCGATTTTGGTGCCGAACACACAACCGCATCTATTTGGACGGACCGTGGCCCGGTGTGGTATGACGGCCACTTTATCGGTGGCAACGATTTAACAAATGAAATATCAACAAAACTTGATATTCCATTTGCCGAAGCCGAACGGATAAAACGTAATGTTGCAAACCTTTATTCAAATGAAATGGCACGGTTTAGTCCGGCCGACACCGCATACGCATTTTCATGCGCCGATGTAAATGAAATTGTTGTTCCGTTTTTCTATAACATCGTTGAACAAATAAGAAATGATTCGGCGCGATACATCGAAAGATACAACCCAACCGAAATAATCATAACCGGCGGTGGCGCAAGGTTAAACGGAATTGTTGAATTACTTTCGCAAACATTTGACATCGAAATAACACAAACAGGACCCGACACAAATGTTCGCGCACTTGCAAAATATATATGGGAATCGGCGCGTCCGTATCGTCGCGCATACATTGCACGCCTTAAAAAATGGCAAAGAACAACCGACAAAATTTTTGGCATTTTCCATCGCAAGAAACCAAAGAAAAAACACCAAACCGCCGTTCCGATTATGCCAAGCACGCTTTGCTTTGATATGTCACACCCCGAAACATACACCATGTTTCGCGCGGGCGGAATATCGGCAATACATGTCGATATTATGGACGGACTTTATGTTGATAAAATAACCGGTGGTATCGAAGAATTACGCAAAATACGCGCCGCATGGCCGGGGCATTTGCATGTTCATTTAATGACCGATGCACCATCATCATGGGCAACCGATGCAATAAACGCCGGCGCAGACACGGTGATACTTTCAACAAACACGGTCGGCCTGCGCCGCGCGGTTCAAATTGTCCGCGCCGCCGGCAAACGTGTTGGTATCGCATTAAATCCGGAATCTTCGGTATCATTACTTAAAACAATTTTGCGTGACATTGATGAAATTATGATAATGGGTGTTGCACCTGGCGCGGCGGGACAAAAGTTTAATATGAATGTGTTGAATAAAATATCTGTGCTTGCGGGAACAAGAAAAAAATACGGTCTGCGATTTACAATATCGGTTGATGGCGGAATAAACCCCGAAACGGCACGACTTTGTTGGGGTGCCGGTGCCGATTTGTTGGTCAGTGGTTCATACCTTGCACGCGCTGCGGATTTTCCACTTGCGGTGATGTCACTGTTGCCATCGGCAAAAAGTATTTAATCAGCGACTTCTATTTTTCGACCATTTTCAAATTCGGTTATATATAAATGAATCGTATCTTGCGGTAAAAAATCTTTCGCAATATCCGGCCATTCAATTAGTGTAATATCATTTTGCACCGCATGCATTAAACCAATTTCAACAAGTTCGGACGCGTCCGACACACGATACAAATCAAAGTGCGATATTCGACCCGTTTTGTTTTCATACGATTGCACGATTGTAAACGTTGGACTGGGGACAACCGTATCCGCCCCACAAAGTGTTTGTATAATTGTTCGCGCAATTTCCGATTTTCCAACACCCAAATCACCATGCAACGCAACCGTCACCGGCGCACGCAGAATTTTCGCAAAATCCGCCGCCCAGTTATGTGTTTCGTTTATATCTTTTGTTATATATGTTTTCATTTCTTACTCCAACAACAATAAATCGTCTTCCATTTTTCGAATTGCGTCACGAATTTCCGCCGCGGTTTCAAAGTCCAAATTTTCCGCCGCATCACGCATTTTTTTATTTAATTTCTTTATTTCGCGTTGCAAACTTTCCGCGTCCCACACACCATCTTTGGTATAAACAAACCGGCGCTTTTTATCGGTCTTTTCATTTGTATCCGCAACATTATCAAACACCGCCTTGGTCACGGTTTTCGGAACAATTCCATGTTCGGTATTATACGCCATTTGTTTTTGACGGCGACGATTTGTTTCATCCAGTGCCGCCCGCATAGATTCCGTTATAACATCGGCATAAAGTATCACGCGCCCATTTGCATTTCGTGCCGCCCGCCCTATTGTTTGAATCAGTGACCGTGTCGACCGCAAGAACCCTTCTTTATCGGCATCCATAATTGCAACCAATTCACATTCGGGAACATCCAAACCTTCACGCAGCAAATTTATTCCGACCAACACATCAAATTTTCCGATTCGCAAATCGCGCAATAATTCGATACGTTCCAATGTTTCGATATCACTGTGCAAATATCGCGCCCGAACACCATTTTCCACAAAATAGTCCGTCAATTGTTCCGCCATTTTTTTGGTAAGCGTCGTCACCAACACGCGTCCCTTTATCGATTTCACTTCACCAAGCAAATCATCAACCTGATTTTTTATTGGTCGCACAATACATTCCGGGTCCAGCAGCCCCGTCGGCCGTATCACCTGCTCTGCCACTATTCCGTTTGATTGTTTCATTTCCCATTCGGCGGGCGTTGCGGAAACAAAAATCGTTTGTGGCCGCATCGCATCCCACTCATCAAAAGTCAACGGCCGGTTATCGATACACGACGGCAACCGAAAACCATATTGTGCAAGTGTTTCTTTGCGCGCCCTATCCCCACGCGACATCGCGGCAATTTGCGGTACGGTCACATGACTTTCATCAATAAATAAAATCGCATCACGCGGCAGATATTCAAACAGTGTCGGTGGCGGTTGCCCCGGCATACGCCCAGATAAATATCGCGAATAGTTTTCAATTCCGCGACATGTTCCGGTCGATTCCATCATTTCAATATCCATATTCACGCGTTCGCGCAAACGTTGTTCTTCAATATATTTCATATTATCATGAAAGTATTTTAACCGTTCATCCAAATCCGCGCGAATATTGCCAATGGCCTGTAATACCGACGGCATAGGGGTCGCATAGTGAGTATTCGGATAAACCGCGATTCTATCGATTTTTCGCAACTTTGCCCCGGTCAGTGCATCAAATTCCCAAATTTCTTCGATTTCATCACCCCAAAAAGAAATTTTCCAACCGATATCTTGACTATGTGACGGAAATATATCTAATGTATCACCACGCGCCCGAAAATTTCCGCGTTCAAACGCAACATCGTTTCGTTTATATTGTATATTCACCAATTCGCGCATAACATCGGCAATTCCCATAACATCGCCAACATGTAAAACCAACTTCATACTCGAATATTGTTCCGGCGTCCCAAGTCCATATATTGACGACACCGAAGACACAACAATAACATCGCGTTCTTCCAACATTGCGCGCGTCGCACTGTGCCGCATACGGTCCAATTGGTCATTTATCGATGCATCTTTATCAATGTATGTATCGGTCGTTGGCAAGTATGCTTCGGGTTGATAATAATCATAATACGAAACAAAATATTCCACATGATTATGCGGGAAAAAAGATTTCATTTCCGTGAACAACTGCGCCGCCAAAATTTTATTTGGCGCCATAAGCAACGCCGGCCGCCCCAATTCGGCAATAACATTTGCCATTGTAAATGTTTTCCCCGAACCCGTCACACCAAGTAAAACCTGGGACCGGCGACCATCATTGATTCCGTTCACTAAATCAGAAATTGCCGATGGTTGGTCACCCATCGGTTTGTAATTACTTTCAAGATTAAAAATTTTTTTATTCACAAGCATAAGTATAATAAATTATAATGAAAAAACAAGAGGTCCAGAGAGAATGTCAACCCAACCACGCAAACATATATTTTTATGGATATTTTTAACCATTGTCGCGATTATTATGGCGGGGTTATTGGTTGCGCCCGCGTTTATGAATTTGAATAATGTTCGTGGTCGTCTTGAAACGGCAATCGCAACACAGACGGGTATGGATGTTGAAATCAACGGCGATATAACATTCGGCATTGTTGGAAAAACAACAATACTTGCAAACGATGTTTATACGCCCTTTGGCAACATCAGCAAAATTTCCGTTCAAATTCCGTTTCGTGATTTATTTGACATTCAAAACGCGACACTTACCGGAACAATGTTAATATCCGGCGCCGAAATAAAAATAGATTCACTTGCACCATTTATGCGGAATTACAATATCGCCGTCAAAGATTCCGTAATAAATTTTATGGGCAAAAATTATCGAATTATCGAAGGTGTCTTTCATGACGGAACATTTAACGGACTTGTTCGAACCGGCCAACATAAATATAACATCGAATTTCATGATGAAAAATTCACAATCACAAACAAAAATATTGATTTAAATGTTACTGGTGAACTTTACCCATCGGGTGGCGCATTTGGAACACTTACGATTAATACAGATAAAATAAACAATTGGTTTGAATTTTCCGAACCAAAAATAACCAAGCGTGTAAAACTATCAACGGACTTTATATGGGACGGTGGATATGGATTCAAATTTAACGATATTGTTGCAAATAATGTCCACGGAAATATAGAACTTGGCCCAAACGGATGGCGCACAATTGATTTAACATCAAACAATGTCACTTTTGATTTTTCTTTCCTTGCGCGCTCTACAAAACTGTTGCGTGACACACGATTAAACATTGATTTCTATGGTGATTTAACATTTGATAACAAAAAATTTGAACACATTAAAATAAACGCCATCGGCACCGAAGATTATATCCAAATTGATAAAATTATCGCAGACAACACAACATTTACCGGCGGTATGATTGATGCCGGCGGCGCACACGACATAATGATAAACACAAACATTGACGGCACAGATATCGAATGTATGTTTTCCGGAACACCCGAAAAATGGGAATGTAAAAATTTTAAATACGGCAACATTTATGGATTTATAAAGAATAACAATAATCGCATAACCGCCGAAATAAAATCAAACGACACAATCGATTCGCGTGGGCTTTCATCATACATCACAAAACTTGATGGCCGACCGGCAAAAATAAAATTTACATTTGCAAATGTCGGTGGCACATATACATCAAACGGCCACGAATCAAATACGGAATACGAATACATATATAACCAAACCCTTTCATCATTAAATCCAAACTTGCATATATTGCCGGAAACAATGCTAAACGAACCCGGAAATATCGTTTGGAACGGTGACGCAATAACATTTATACCAAACACGGACGCATGGTCATTGGTTGTCCAGGGTAATTCTTTTTACCTGACCGGAACAAACATCAAAGATTGGGTTCCAAAGTTCGATTTACAATTCCTGCGCGGTCTTGAATACATCGCATCTGGTTCATACAACGAACGCGGCGACATATCAAACCTGACCCTAAAAATCGCCGGTCATGTATTTACGGGCGCTGTTGATGCAAACGGCATAACATTAAAGACCGACACACTTCGCATTGACGATTTTCTAAATCACAAATTCTTTGACCATTACGCAGAAATGGAATTTTTAACAAACGCCCCAATCGTATCACTTTTCGACATTGGAAAAAATTTATATCTTTCAGCCAACACACTTGTCTATGACGACAACGCATACAAAAATTTTGTATATTCGTTAAAGTCCGGCACGCAAACATTTTCAATCACCGACCGCGCACGCGGAAACTTGCTTGCGACAATTATCAAAGAACGTTCGAATTATGACATATTTATTCAGTTAAATAATTTCGTGATAAACGGCGCGTTACTAACCAAGAACTTTCCATTAAACATAATGAACACAACAATAACCGCGGAACTTTCACTAAACACATCCGGCCACATTGCACATGACATTTGGTATAACATGACGGGCGATATTGATTTAACATTTGATGGCGGATATATTGACGGCATTGGTCTTGACGCATTTTATATCGCATACGATGATTTAACCCGATTAAATATCGAAGACCGCCTTATGACGGCACTTGAATCCGGTGTCACAAAAATCAAAAGCATGCGAATACTTGGAAAATATGACCACGGAACATTTGCAACCACCGCACCAATGGAAATATCAATGCGCCATGCGGACGCGGTTGGAAAAATGAATATCACAAACGGCACAATGACAACCGAATTAAATATCACAATGCGCGGCACCGCCCCCGACCCAGTGACAGTATCCGTCGGCATCGCACCAAACGGCCGGCGTGGTTATTCGATGGGCGAAATGATTCGATACTTTGACCCCGCCTATATGCGCGAATTTATAAAAACGCATGAAAAATTTTAATGCGACACACTATTCACTAGTTTGGAATACGATTGTTGTCTTTCACGAATCGCATGCAAAAGCGCATCCGCATATAAATCCGCCCCATATCCAGGCATTTTTACGGCTTCTATAAGTTTGCACATTTCAATTGTGCGCCGCCCACTTCGTGTATCATAAATGCTTCGGCGCGCATCGCAGCCCAATCCATACCTAATTTCATTTTTACGCGACAGTTCATAATTTCCGAATTCGGTATGTCTATATACCATTTTCGCATAATTATACATAAAAGACCCATCATATTGAACTCTGTTCCCACAATAACGGTTTACAGCCCTGATTTCATATTCACGCTTACTATCCCATGGTCTATCTCCCGAAATATAATAAGCATATCTGTGTCTCAACCCTTTATACTGTGCAAAAACAGTATCCAAATCATCTGAATCAAACTTTGGTAATATTTCAGCAATGCGTTCTTGCATAAAATCGACCTCACCCCGTAATGCCTGAACAGCGTCACGATACTCTTTACTTCCTACCACGGATTCAAAAAGTACATCCTGTTTCGCGCGCTCATTCAAATTAACCAATATTTGAAATAACGTTATCAGCATAATTTGTTGCGCCTTGGCTACGGGTAATTTTTTAAAACCATCTCTGTCCAAGTCACCCTTCAGCTTCCAAATCTTCGAACCAATCGGCTGTGTCACCCCCAAATCATAATTTTTTTTATTCGGGCCAAAATCCCCACATACACCGATTCGATTATAGACCATATGAATACCTGTATCACCACACAATAACTGCTGATTGTCAGACATAAACACACACCTTTGTTCTTGGTTAAATTAATACTTATGTTTCTACACAATTACCACAAATTTGCCGAATGTCAATAAAAATCGCCCACAACCGCGAGCGACAAGTTCCCCTCCTGTGGAGGGGTGGCCGAAGGCCGGGGTGGTCTTTTTAATTCTTCTTTCTAACCTGAATATGAACATCGCGCAACTGCTGTTCGGTCACTTCGTTTGGCGACCCCATCAGCAAATCTTGCCCGCGTTGATTCGCCGGGAACGCAACGATTTCGCGCAAACTGTCGCCGTTGCCCAAAATTTCCGACACAACGCGTTCAATACCAAACGCACATCCACCATGTGGTGGCGCACCATATTGGAACGCGGTATATAACCCCGAAAAGTTCTTTTCAACCGCCTCTATCGGATATCCGGCGATTTCAAAACATTTTTTCATAACATCTGGGTCATAGTTTCGCAATCCACCACTGCAAATTTCAATTCCATTTAACACCATATCAAATTGCGCCGCCTTAATCGTGAACGGGTCACGCGTGGACAATTCTTCCAGTGTTGCAAGTGGATATGAAAACGGGTTGTGTGTGAACATCGGCGCACCGCCCCTGTTTTCATCCGGTTCAAAGAACGGGAAATTATCAACCCAACAAAACGCGAAATCACGCGGTTTAACCAATCCCAAATCTTCGCCAAGTTTATTACGCAATTTGCCCGCCGCCTTGGCCGCCGTATCCACCATATCGCACACAAAGAACAGTGATGAATTATCACCAGCGATTTCATGCAACTTTGCAATACGCGCCGCATCCAATTTTTTCGCAACCGGCCCTTTGGCTTCGTCCGCGAATACAATATACCCAAGTCCGCCAAGCCCAAGTTCCTTGACCGCGTATTCGCCAAGTTTATCAAACCAAGACCGCGGTTTATCTGCACTGTTTGGTGCCGGAATCGCACGCACCACCGCGCCATTTTCAATTGCGTTCGCAAAGATTCCAAAATCCGACCCGCGGAAAATTTCCGTCACATCTGAAATAAGAATCGGGTTACGCAAATCGGGTTTATCCGACCCATACTTTAACATCGCATCATCGAACGAAATATGCGGAATTTCCGGATACACATTTGCATCTGGCGCAAAGGTTTTAACCATTTCTGGCAAAACCGCTTCACCAACCGCCTGAATATCCGGCAAATCAACAAACGACATTTCCAAATCCAACTGATAAAATTCTAACAACCTGTCGGCGCGCAAATCTTCATCGCGGAAACACGGTGCAATTTGAAAATACCGGTCAAAGCCCGCAACTTGTAATAATTGTTTGAACATTTGTGGCGCCTGGGGCAACGCATAGAATTTACCATGATGCAAACGCGACGGAACAAGGAAACTGCGTGCACCTTCGGGCGAATCCGCGGTTAGCAACGGCGTTTGAAATTCCGAAAAACCCAAATCCCACATTTTATCGCGCAACCACTTCATCATTTTATTACGCATCAAAATGTTATAGTGCAACCGTTCGCGCCGCAAATCCAAAAATCGATATTTATACCGCAATTCTTCACTTGTTTCATCATCACCAAACACCTGGAAAGGTAAAGTTTCCGCACTCGTCAAAACTTTCCAAGATTCAACACTTATTTCAATTGCGCCGGTTGGAATTTTTTCGTTCACCTGGGACGCGTCACGCGCAACAACTTTGCCGGTCACCTGTAATACAGATTCCGGCCGCACGCGTTCCAATTCGTCATTACCACCATCAATGACAATCTGTGTAATTCCATAATTATCGCGCAGGTCAATAAACAGCAACGACCCATGGTCGCGTTTCCGATGAACCCACCCCGAAAGCGTCACGGTTTCACCAACATTTTTTGCGGAAAGTTCCCCGCAAGTATGCGTCCTATATTTTGATTGAAGTGATAACATTTTTTTGCCTTTTTGGTTTATTCCCCGAAGCCGTTATCCATCGCAAACCCAATGCCGACAGACTGGCGAAGGGGGATGGGCGACAAAAAACAAATTGAATTTTGGCACCCATTGGTTAAACAATTTTTTTTCGGGGCGCATAAAACTGCTATGCGCGGTGCCACCCGAATTTATCACTTTTTTGTTTTTGAATCCGACTCCGTGGTTGTTGGTCACATCACCGCCAAACCAAAAACACATTTTGCATTCGTGGTGCCCTAAGCAAGAATCGGACTTGCGACTCGTCCTTACCAAGGACGTGTTTTACCACTAGACTATTAGGGCAATTCGCAAAAATACCCGTTGATTATACGGCCGCCCGCAAAAAAATCAAGGAAAAACGTTCTCCTCCTGTGGAGGAGTACGGCGAAGCCGGGAGGTGGTCTTTCTATCCCACCACCCTAACCCGCCCGGCCATATCTGTATTTGATCTTGGGCTTGGTGCGCCGGCAATTCCACCAAACGGCATCTGTGCGACCAATGTCCACCCGTCCGGCAAACCAAACATTTCGCGCACCATATTATCAATCACTGGGTTATAGTGTTGCAAATTCGCGCCGATATTCATATCAGCAAACCCGACCCAAATCGCAAATTGCAGCATCGCATTCGACTGCATAACCCAATCATGAAAATTTTCGGCATAGTGCGGATACGCGCGCCGCGTTTCTTCGACCGCGGCCGTGTCATAAAAATAAAGAACCGTTCCATACGCCGCCGCAAACGAATCGATTTTATCGCGCGAAAACCGTTCACCGGTAAATTTCACCATTTCATCGTAAACCGCATTCCAAAACCCATCATGCTTTTCACCCATAACAACCACAACGCGTTGACTTTTCATATTGAACGCATCCGGCACATACTGCACCGCCGCGCGCACAAAATCGGTCACCACATTTTCCGCAACCGGCAAAGTTTTATTTAGCGAATAAATCGACCGCCGATTTTTAAGCATATCTATAAAATCAGTCATCTTTTCCCCCTGGCTCTCCGCAATTTTACCTTATATTCCGGCGCAACGCGATAGGATTCTATGGCCTTTTGAATTGCACGCGCCCGTGTCCATGAATCAAGACGCGTAAAATACGGATAAATTCTATCAAAGTGCTTTGCAGCGCCGGTCGCGAAATACCACGCCCGCATCATATTTATATAATACTCTTCCGTTTTTATACCCAAAACCATATCTGCATATTTTTCATCAAAATTCGCATCCATATAATATCGCATTAGACAGAGCACCGCAAAACGCACCGTATAGACGTATTTTGATTTTATCCATTTTTTGATATACGGCAAAAGTTTATTCCCGTTTTTTACAAAAACCTTTGGTGACATTTGGTCACATGTCGCCCAATTATCAACATACGGCAAAAAATCATCCACCGCCGCAATGGCCAAATCAAAATCACGAAAACCCGAAATTATAAACGCATGCAATTGGTTTTCTTCAAAAAATTCGTGCGGCAAATCACGAACAAAATCTTTGTATACGCCGGTTTTGGTCATATCGCGCGCCATTGCACGCAACACCGGTGTCCGCACACCAATAATTTTTTTTATATTTACCGTTGGAACAATTTTCGAATTAAAATCCCTGTATACGGCATCCGCCGCCGCATACAGGGAATCAAGAATTGAATTTTTACTCTGCATTACCGGAAATTTTATTCAACCATTCTTTGACCGCTTCACTGTGGTCTTTCGTTGTTTCTTTGCCGGGCATACCAAACCCTTCGGTCACGGTTGCACCGGGCGCAACGCGTTTTATTTCATCAACCGTTTTACCCAACCCCGATGTTCCATATGTTGCGAACGGAACGATAACCTTGCCATCAAAATTGTTATTTTCCAAGAAAGTATAAACAACCATCGGCATTCCGCCCCACCATATCGGATACCCAAGGAATATAAGGTCATAATCCGCAACATTCACACCCAAATCTTCATATTCCGGCCGCGCGCCACTTTCCTGTTCGCGCTTTGCGACATATGTTTTATCGGTCTGTGATTTTGGATACGGCATCACCGAAACGATACGCGCCACATCCCCACCAACCAATTCATAAATGGTATTCGCCACACGTTCAGTGTTCCCCGAATCAGAAAAATACACGATTAAATTTTCCGCACGCGCCGCCCCAAAGACGAAAAACACCGCAAACACCAAAAATTTCAAGATTTTCATAAAATTCTCCTTTCCTTCCGTGATAAATCATAGCGAAAAATCATTTCCAATTGCAATATGATATTTAATTCTTTTTCCATCTTTTCAGTGTCGGAAAAACATTTTCACAATACGCGCGCATTTCATCGCCGGTCATATTTGCCTGGGCCGCAAAAGGCACCATCATTTCGATATATTTTTCCATGGAAACATCGTCCACAAATTCACCATTTTTATAACAATAAACACAATAGTCCGGATTTTTCGAACCATCTTTGTTCGTTCCAAACACCGATTCATCATTCATCGGCATCGCGCAACTCTGACATATTTTTTGCATACCCGCCCCCTTTTGTTTTATTATGAATCGAAACAAAATAAAAAACATCAATAAAATTCGCGAATATACCAAAAATTAAAACCGGGACACACCCGGTTTTATCTTTTCTTTATAGTTAAACAGCCCATAGCTGACAGTTTTTTCAACACTTCCGCGTTCGGGTCTTTTGAAATCTTTTTCCATCCCATAAACCGAATAAACTCAGGATCATAATAAGCATGATTGCTAAAATTAGAAAAGCATTCTTTCAGGTCTTTTTGATTTTTTAGAATCTTTTTCGCCGCAGAATGAACAAGTTCCTCCCGCAAAATAGGAGCATGCAACATTTCTTCAACGCAATAGTATGCCATCCACCTCGCATTATCAGAGATAGAATCATGCGAAACCTGGTATACCCAACGTGAGTAAATATCATGTTCAAAAACAAACCTGGACCACGCATGTGTACCATGTTTTGGGGACGGTTCACCAAGCATCATCTGATCTCCATTAGTTTTTGAAGTAACTATGTGCATCTCAATCGGTTGAATACCCCATTCTTTATACGTCTTGTCTTGAATATGTTCAAACATACCCGGCAATTCCTTAACCAAATCGATCTCTTGTCCAAGAAATTTCGTTGTTTCTTGTCCACCAACAGCGACCTTTGTTGGTGTGATAACGATATAATCTTTACTTGTTATATGACTCATTTATTACCTTTTTGACTCTTAAGACTGAACACTAGCACAAAAACCCAACAAGTCAAGAAAATCGTGTAAAAATTCGTGGTAGCGGCGAAGGGATTGCTTCGCCACCTTGCAAAATCACCCTTCGTTAGAACTTCGGGTGACCGGCGTTATTCCGCCTTTTTGCTGCGGTTCGGACCCCTGTGCCGGTGTCCAAATCCCCAATACCAAAAATTAAACCCCGAATAAATCGGGGTTGAATTTTTGGTAGCGGCGAAGGGATTCGGACCCCTGACCAAAGGATTATGATTCCTCTGCTCTACCACTGAGCTACGCCGCCATAACACCGCGCATTATAACAAAGATTTTCCCGATTGCAAGAATTTCGTGCGCACCCACAATTCAGACAAAAATCCCAATAAATTTTCCCATTTGAACATAGGCCAAAAATAGTGTATAATAATTTGTCATGAAAAAGTTTGCGGTTGTTTTATTATCCACAATAATTCCGATATATTCGGCGTTTGCCGATGTGACCCGCAATACATTTACCGGGTATTACAAGAATCAATTTTCTTTGTATTTCGGCCAGGGTATCGATAGCGGATTTTTATTGCCGCCGCCGTTAAAACCGGTTCCGTTTTACCTGTTCAACCTGCAATATTCGCAACCAACAACTTTTTTTAGCCTGCCCGCGCGCCAGTCACTTAGTGTCGGACAAACATTGGGGTTCGGTTCAAAGTACGGTTGGGATTGGGACAAATACACAATTCCAATGGTAATGCTTTCTGGTGATGTACGCCTTTCGGAATATAAGAACCTTTATGTTGCGGCGGGCGCGGGTGTCGGAATGCAGGCGCAACAAAACGAACGTCTTGGTGCAAAATTATTATTCCAATTCAAAATAACCGTCGGATATCATATAAATAACAATTGGGGCATAGAGGCATTTATGCACCACTTTTCAAACGGCAATACCGCACCCCAAAATTATTCCTATGCATTTTACGGTCTTGGCGTGACATATAGTTTTTAGTGTATTCCCCTTCGCCGGCGAAGGGGGGGGACCGGCGGAGCCGGTGGGGTAGTGGTACACTAACCATATAATATCACCACTCAATCGGGCGCCCGCCGTGCGCAACAATATATTCATTTGCCTTGCTAAAATGCCGACAACCGAAAAAACCGCGATACGCCGAAAGCGGCGATGGATGTGCACTTTTCAAAACTAGATTTTTTGTTCCATCTACAAATTCCGCCTTGCGTTGCGCATAACTTCCCCACAGCATATAAACCAACCCATCGCGCGCGGACAACGCGCGAATCACCGCATCGGTAAATTGTTCCCACCCGCGCCCCGCATGCGATGCCGCCAAATGCGCCGCCACGGTAAGTGTGGAATTTAGCAATAATACCCCCGCCCGCGCCCACGATGTCAAATCACCATGCGTCGCACTTGCCCGCCCCAAATCCGATTCGATTTCTTTATAGATATTAACCAACGACGGTGGTGGCGTAATCCCGTCCGGCACCGAAAAACAAAGGCCATGCGCCTGGCCCGGTTCATGATACGGGTCTTGACCAATAATCACAACCCGCACAGAATCAAACGGGCACAAATTGAACGCATTAAATATATCTTTTGCCGCAGGGTAAATTTTTTTCCCAGCCATATATTCCCCGCGCACAAAATCGGTAAGTTTAATAAAATAATCTTTATCAAATTCATCCGCCAACACCCGTTTCCAAGATTCTTCGATTTTTACATCCATGAGCGCCACCTATAATTTTATTAAACCAATTTGTAAAGATTTCCATAAAACAACATCTATATACCCACGTGGCAAATTCGTTTCACGCACCAAATGCGAAAACATATCATCGCACGCCGATTTTATTTCCGGTGTCAATTCGTCCATACGGCGGATTCCGGCGTATAGCGCCCCCAAGCGCCGAATCCAAACATCATATTTCACAACATCAACGCCCAAATTTCGTGCCAAATGATTTGCGGTTATTTTTCCAATATGCGGCAATGTCGATAGATATTTCAACTTTTCCGAATCCGTCGCACATTTATAAAAACCATCGCAAAGTTCCGCCCTGTTTTCCCAGATTTTACAAATTGCGCTTACCTTGTTTTTATTATGAAACATTTGAAAAATCGCATCATAATTTGCACCATTTTTATAAATATATTCCATTATGTTTTTATGAATCCGCTTTGCGGTTTTTTGTGAAAAACCACCCGCCAAAATCACATAGGCACACATTTCCGCAAATTCATCCGATGAAAACCGCCGCGGCCGCGCCAACATTTCACGAATTTCATCAAAAGATTGGGCGTCAGATGCCGCGCCCAAATCTTTTATTTTTTTCTCTAAATCAAAGAACCAATCAGCCGTGAACATTTACACATCCAAATTTGCATCCAGTGCATTTTCAACAATAAAGTCACGGCGCGGTTCCACAACATCACCCATCAGCATGGAAACCACCGCATCTGCCTGTGACGCATCGTTCACGGTAACCTGGAACAGCGACCGATGATTCGGGTCCATTGTTGTTTCCCATAATTGTTCCGCGTTCATTTCGCCAAGCCCCTTGTACCGTTGAATCTTTAACCCATTTTTCGCATATTCAAACGCGGTATTTAGCAAATTAAACGCACCCCAAATTTTTTGTGACTTTGATTTAACCGTAAGTACGGTCGGCGCAGAAAAAGTTTCCATCAATTCTTCGCGGCCCGCCATCCGCCGCCACGCGTTGATTTCCGGCGAATTCAATTTTTCCCGCGACAATAAATAACTTTCCGTCACACTGCGCAATGTCCGCGTAATTGTAATTCCCGCATCATTCGCGGTCACATGCCACCCGCGTTCAAACTCTAATTCTTGGGCATCCAGCATTTTTGCGGCCTTTTCACAGTTTTCCGTTGATTCTTCATCAAATACACGGTTCAGTGCCAATGCCTCAACAAATCTTAGTGGCATAATGTGATTTAATGGTTGCAAAACATTACGCATATCAAGCACCAAATCCAACAACCGCTTCATATCCGCACCGGAAATCTGGGTCCCCGATGCAATTTGCACAACACCGTCAGTCGCCAATTGGTCCATTAAATAGTCGTCCATTTCACGTTGATTTTGCAAATAAATTTGCTGTTTGCCACGCGTCACGCCGTATAGCGGTGGTTTCGCGACATAGATATATCCGCGTTCAATCGCCGCCGGCATATGCCGATAGAAAAACGTCATAAGCAATGTTTGAATATGTTGTCCGTCAACATCAGCATCGGTCATAATGATAATTTTATGATAGCGCATTTTTTCTACATCAAAATCATCTTTGCCGATACCCGCACCCATTGTGGTAATAAGCGCGCCAATCGTATCAGATGACAACATTTTATCAAACCGCACGCGTTCAACATTTAAAATTTTCCCACGCAACGGTAAAATCGCCTGGGTCTTTCTGTCACGGCCCTGCTTTGCGGTACCGCCCGCCGAATCCCCTTCGACGATGAACAGTTCACATTTTGCCGGGTCGCGTTCACTGCACCCCGCAAGTTTCCCGGGCAGTCCCCCCAATTCCGGTCCGGTCTTTTTCCGCGAAAGTTCACGCGCCTTGCGTGCGGCCTCACGCGCGGTGGCGGCCTCTAAAATTTTATCGATAATAAGTTTCGCGGTTGCCGGGTTTTCTTCCAAATACTGATACAACAATTCCGATGTAGTGTTTTCAACAATCGGTCGAACCTCACTTGATACCAATTTATCCTTGGTTTGGGAACCAAATTTCGGGTCGGGAATTTTCACACTAATTATACTGGTAAGTCCTTCGCGAAAATCTTCACCCGAAAGGTTGATATCTTTCTTGGTATTTTGTTCCGCAATATATTTATTGATTGCCCGTGTAAGGCCCGCACGGAACCCCGCCAAGTGCGTTCCCCCGTCACGATTCGGTATATTATTTGTAAAGCAAAGTGATGTTTCGGTATATGCGGTCGTCCATTGTAAAACGATTTCAATATATGAATCATCAATTGTCTTTATCATCTGAATTGGGTCGCGATTCAACAATTCTTTGGATTTATCCAAATATGTTGCAAACCCGGCAAGCCCGTCGGTCGAATGAAATTCGCGTTCCTTCTTTTCCCCACCGCGCAGGTCTTCCAAAATAATCCGCACATTGGCATTCAAATAAGATTGTTCGCGCAACCAATTTTCAAGTGTATCAAAATTAAACTCGGTCGATGCAAATGTTTCCGGTGACGGCAAAAATGTCACTTCGGTTCCATGTTCATAACCGGTTTTATTTTCCGTGATTTTCAAATCCATTGTTGGCACACCGTCGGCAAAGGACATTTCCGCCTGTTTTTCACCGCGCCAAACCCGCACATTTAACCAGGTTGACAACGCGTTCACAACCGACACACCAACCCCGTGCAAACCGCCGGAAACCTTGTACGCACCGTTGCCTTCGTTATCAAATTTACCACCCGCATGCAATTCGCACATAATAAGTTCCAACGCACTGCGCCCTGTTTCATGATTGATATCAAACGGCATACCACGCCCATTATCACGGATGGTCACACTGCCGTCCGGATTCAACGAAACATAGACCGTATCGGCATATCCCGCCATCGCTTCGTCGATAGAATTATTTACAACCTCGTAAATCATATGGTGCAAACCGGAACCGCCCTCGCCCACGTCACCGATATACATTCCAGGGCGTTTTTTAACCGCCTCTAACCCTTTTAAAACCTTAATCGAATCACCGGTATATTCATTATTTACTGTCATTGACAAATCCTTTCTCTTTTGTTCATTTTTTTATACCAAAAACATAGCAAATTATGCTATAATTGTCAAAGAAAAAGGCAAAAAATAAAGGAAAAAATTATGACAGAAACATATACAAAAGAAGAATCATTAATATAACAAACATCTATTTTTTTAGGTTTTCCACTTAATAACAATTCTAAATTTTCTAGAATACTTTTATTTAGACCATACATGTTTCCTACATCATTTACTGTTCCTAGTGGAAGGTTTGCTAGAGTTAATTTATGCTTACGTCTCATGTCTCCTGTTACAACTTCATTAAGTGTTCCATCTCCACCACAAGAAATAACTAAGTCTACATCATTAG